>NZ_JBVJYM010000010.1:0-202089 GCF_055600495.1 Streptomyces sp. NPDC038213 | reverse complement strand
TTCTCAAGGTGCGGACGCTTCCTTTGTACTGACCCTCTCGGGCTTTCCTCCGGGCGCTTCCTTCGTTCCTGCGTTTCCGACTCTATCAGATCTTTCCGGACCCGATTTCCTCGGCGCTTTCCGGTCCAAGCCGCTTTCGCGCTTTTCCCTTCCCGCGTTTCCAACTCTACCAGATCATTTCCGTGCCGTTTCCGGCTTGGATTTGAATTCGGTGGCCGTTGGAAGGCCTTTCCCTTTCGGGCGGTCCAGACCATATCAGGTTTCCCCGGTCTGTTTGTCCGCCCGGCCTCTCAGGGGTCGAGGCACACGTGTGTGCCCGGGTTCCTTCCGAGGCGGAGACGTAAACGTACTGGAGCGGGGCCCCCGGACGCAAATCCGGTTGCCCCGCTCCCGTGCGGGCTGTACGGGCGGGGTCAGACCTCGACCACGACCGGCAGGATCATCGGCCGGCGGCGGTAGCCGTCGGAGACCCACTTGCCCAGCGTGCGGCGGATGAGCTGCTGCAGCTGGTGCGGCTCGGCGACGCCGTCCGCGGCGGCCCGGGCGATGGCCTCTTCGATCTTGGGGACCACGGCCGAGAAGGCCGAGTCCTCGATGCCGGAGCCGCGGGCGTTGATGTTCGGGCCGCCCACGACCTTGCCGGTGGTGCTGTCCACCACGATGAAGACCGAGATGATGCCCTCGTCGCCGAGGATGCGGCGGTCCTTGAGCGAGGCCTCCGTGACATCGCCGACCGAGAGGCCGTCCACGTAGACGTAGCCCGCCTGGACCTTGCCCGTGATGCGGGCCTTGCCGTCGACCAGGTCGACGACCACGCCGTCCTCCGCGATGACGATGCGGTCCGCGGGGACGCCCGTCATGACGCCCAGCTCGGCGTTGGCCCGCAGGTGGCGCCATTCGCCGTGGACCGGCATCAGGTTCTTCGGCTTGCAGATGTTGTAGAAGTAGAGCAGCTCGCCGGCGGAGGCGTGGCCCGAGACGTGCACCTTGGCGTTGCCCTTGTGGACCACGTGGGCGCCCCAGCGGGTCAGGCCGTTGATCACGCGGTAGACCGCGTTCTCGTTGCCCGGGATCAGGGACGAGGCCAGGATGACCGTGTCCCCGGGGACGATCCGGATCTGGTGGTCGCGGTTCGCCATCCGGGACAGGGCCGCCATCGGCTCGCCCTGGGAGCCCGTACAGACGAGCACGACCTCGTCGTCCGGCAGGTCGTCGAGGGTCTTGACGTCGACGATCAGCCCGGCGGGGACGCGCAGGTAGCCCAGGTCGCGGGCGATGCCCATGTTCCGGACCATCGAGCGGCCGACGAAGGCGACCCGGCGGCCGTACTCGTGCGCCGCGTCGAGGACCTGCTGGATGCGGTGCACGTGGCTGGCGAAGCTCGCCACGATGATCCGCTTCTGGGCGCCCGCGAAGACCCCGCGGATGACGTTCGAGATATCGCGCTCGGGCGGGACGAAGCCCGGGACCTCGGCGTTCGTCGAGTCCGAGAGGAGGAGGTCGATGCCCTCCTCGCTCAGGCGGGCGAAGGCGTGCAGGTCCGTCAGGCGGTTGTCCATCGGGAGCTGGTCCATCTTGAAGTCGCCGGTGGCGACCACCAGGCCCGCGGGGGTGCGGATGGCGACGGCCAGGGCGTCCGGGATGGAGTGGTTGACCGCGATGAACTCGCAGTCGAAGGGGCCCAGGTTCTCGCGCTCGCCCTCCTTCACCTCGAGGGTGTAGGGGCGGATGCGGTGCTCCTGGAGCTTCGCCTCGATGAGCGCGAGGGTCAGCTTGGAACCGATCAGCGGGATGTCCGGCTTCTCCCGGAGGAGGTAGGGGACGGCGCCGATGTGGTCCTCGTGCCCGTGCGTGAGCACGATGCCCTCGATGTCGTCGAGGCGGTCCCTGATGGACGAGAAGTCCGGCAGGATCAGGTCGATGCCCGGCTGCTCCTCCTCCGGGAAGAGGACGCCGCAGTCGACGATCAGCAGCCTGCCGTCGAACTCGAAGACCGTCATGTTCCGGCCGATCTCGCCCAGGCCTCCCAGGGGGGTGACCCGGAGGCCGCCCTTGGGCAGCTTCGGCGGCGGGCCGAGTTCAGGATGCGGATGGCTCAAAATATCTCCTCACCGTGCGCGCCGCGTGCCTCTGGGGCCGGGCGCACACGACATACGTGCACGTGCGTCGTCTTGGTCGGGCTGGTCTTTCTCGCGCTGCACGCTTCCGGTGCAGCTATTCAGTTGTGAAGTCCGTTGTCAGAGCTGTACCCCGCCGGCGGCGAGATCCAGCTTGAGCTGCGCGGTCTCCTGCTCGGACAGGCCGATCAGCGGGAGGCGCAGCGGGCCCGCGGGCAGGCCCTGGAGGGCCAGGGCGGCCTTCGTGGTCATGACGCCCTGGGTGCGGAACATGCCGGTGTAGACCGGGAGCAGCTTCTGGTGGATCTCGGTGGCCTTCTGGACCTCGCCGGCCAGGTGGGCCTCGACCAGGGCGCGCAGGTCGGGGGCGACCAGGTGGCCGACCACGGAGACGAAGCCCGCGGCGCCCACGGAGAGCAGCGGGAGGTTCAGCATGTCGTCGCCGGAGTACCAGGCGAGGCCGGAGCGGGCGATGGCCCAGCTGGCGGCACCGAGGTCGCCCTTGGCGTCCTTGTTGGCGACGATGCGCGGGTGCTCGGCGAGGCGGACCAGGGTCTCGGTGTCGATCGGGACGCCGGTGCGGCCGGGGATGTCGTACAGCATGACGGGCAGCTCGGTGGCGTCGGCGACGGCCGTGAAGTGCCGGTACAGCGCCTCTTGCGGGGGCTTGTTGTAGTACGGGGTCACGGCGAGGAGGGCGTGGGCGCCGGCGCGCTCGGCCGCGCGGGTGAGTTCGAGGGTGTGGTGGGTGTCGTTGCTGCCGATGCCGGCGACCACGTGGGCGCGGTCTCCTACCGCCTCCAGTACGGCTCGTACGAGGTCGGTTTTCTCCGCGTCGCTGGTGGTCGGGGACTCGCCGGTGGTGCCGTTGACGATCAGGCCGTCGTTGCCTGCGTCCACCAGGTGGGCAGCGAGTCGCTGCGCGCCGTCGAGGTCGAGTGCGCCGTCCGCCGTGAAGGGCGTGATCATGGCGGTGAGGACCCGCCCGAAGGGGGTCTGCGGAGTGGAGATCGGAGCCATGGGTAACACGCTACTCGCTGCTCTCCCCGCGGTGTCCCCTCGGGGGACGTGATGAGGGCGTCGGAGCCCGGCACTGCCTGCTCGGGGGTTCAAGCAGTGCCGGGTCCGTTTGATCAGCCTAGATGAACTTCACGAAACGTCGCAATACGGACACTTCGGTGGATGGTGGCGAACATGCGTCCGCTACGGGGCCACGCGTCCGTTCGCGTTGAAGGCCGCGTAGGTGAGGGGCATGAGGCGGGCCCACTGCTCCTCCATCTTCTCGCCGACCATCTCGATCTCGCGCTGCGGGAAGGAGGGGACGGCGGCCAGCTCGTGCTGGGTGCGCAGGCCGAGGAAGTGCATGAGGGAGCGGGCGTTGCACGTGGCGTACATCGAGGAGAAGAGGCCGACGGGCAGGACCGCGCGGGCCACCTCGCGGGCCACTCCGGCGGCCAGCATCTCCTGGTAGGCCTCGTACGCCTGGCGGTAGGAGTCCTCCATGGACCGGGCGGTCAGCTCGTGCTGGGCCTCGGTGCCCTCGACGAAGACGTACTTGCCGGGGCGGCCCTCCTGGACGAGCCTGCGCTCGGCGCCGGGGACGTAGAAGACGGGCTGCAGCTCCCTGTAGCGGCCCGACTCCTCGTTGTACGACCAGCCCACGCGGTGCCGCATGAACTCGCGGAACACGAAGATGGGGGCGCTGATGAAGAAGGTCATCGAGTTGTGCTCGAACGGGCTGCCGTGGCGGTCCCGCATCAGGTAGTTGATGAGCCCCTTCGAGCGCTCGGGGTCCTTCTGGAGCTCGTCCAGGGACTGCTCGCCGGCCGTCGACACACGAGCCGCCCACAGCACGTCGGAGTCGGCGGCGGAGTGCTTCACCAGCTCCACGGTGACATCGCTGCGGAAGCTGGGCTTCAGGTCGGGTGCGGGGGTCTCGCTCACCGGCGGGGTCCTTCCAGTCGCATCGCACGGGCGGCGCTTACTCTACGGCGCCCCGCCGACAACACCCGCAACGGGCGCCTCGCAGGATTTTCGGTCAATCTGCCGGAAACCGGCACCGATGGGCTCCGCCGTTCGTCTGACCGGGTAGCAACGCGTGATCCCGTTCCGGCGCCCTTCCAGCGGGCGTGCAGCCGTGAGGAGAGCCCTTCATGTTTCGCCGGCGCGAGCCCGTGCCCTTCGCCTTCGTCGCCGAGGCCGACCGGTTCCGCAGTAACGTCACTCCTCCGCCGCGCGAGAGTCTGAGCAGGACTCAGATCGCCGCCCGTAGTCTGGTCGGACTCACAGTGGTGTCCGGTCTGGTCGGCGCGCTGCTCTTCGGGATGCCCTCCCTCCAGCCGCAGCAGAAGTCCGGCGAGGTGCGGCAGTCGCAGGCCGACCGCCGCTGACCCGTCCGGCGCCCCTGGGGTGGAAGGCCGAAACCGGGCTGGATAGCCTCACGGGGCACAGCCCGACCGAATGTGCATGTGAGTGAGGATCAGCCGTGCCCCTGCCCTTCCTGACGGCGGACAGCGCATTCGACGCGCAAGATGACGACTCCGCTCTGCCCTTCCACGACCACGAGCGCTGGCGGCGCCCCTACCGGCCCGGCCCCTGGCGGGTGGCCGCGGGCGCCCTGCTGCTGCTCCTGGCCTCGTTCATGCTGCTCGCCGTGATGGTCATCGCCTTCGCGGGGGCGTACGGCGGGGCCGCGGCGTGCTTCGCGGCCGCCGCGCTGGTGATCGCGGCCGCGCTGCGGCTGCTGCGGATGGGCGTGTGGGTGAGCCCCCGCGGGCTGCGCCGGGTGTCCTTCCTGAGGACCCGTACGCACTCCTGGAGCGCGGTCTCCGGGCTGCGGACGGTCCAGCAGCCGGTGCGGTGGCTGGGGCTGCCGCGGACGGTGCAGGGGCAGGCCCTGACGGCGGTCGTGGACGGGGGGCAGCCCGTGGCGCTGCTGACCGACCACAACGCCGACTTCCTGTCGCGGACCGAGGCCTTCGACCGGGCCGCCGACGTGCTGGCCGCCTGGTCCGCGGAGCGCCGGCCCCTGGCCCACGCCGGCTGAACAGCTCGTCCTCCCGGCCCGTACGGCCGGGGCCGGAGCCCGTACGGACCTCAGATCCGTACGGGCTCCTGCGCGTGCAGGGCGATGGCGCGCTGCATGGCCTTGCGGGCCCGGGGGGTGTCCCGGGCGTCGTGGTAGGCCACGGCGAGGCGGAACCAGTTGCGCCAGTCGTCCGGCGCGTCCTCGGTCTCGGCCCGGCGGCGCGCGAAGACCTCGTCCGCGGAGTCGCGGAGGATGCGGCCGTACGCGTCACGGGCCAGTTCGTCCTCGGGGAGGCCGCCCTCGGCCTCCAGTTCGGCGGCGAGCCGGTTCGCGCGGGTGACGAAGCGGGTGTTCTGCCACAGGAACCAGACGCCGATGACCGGCAGGATCAGCACGGCCGCGCCGAAGGTGACGGTGAGCCAGGTGCCCTGCTGCAGGAGCACCAGGCCCCTGCTGCCGGCCAGGACGAAGTAGACGACCAGGACGGCCGCCGTGAGGAAGTACGTGATCTTCGCGCGCATGGGTGGTGCCGCCTGCTCAGCCGAGGTCGAGGAAGTTTTCCAGGCCGAAGGTGAGGCCCGGGGTGCGCACCACGCGGCGGGCGCCGAGCAGGATGCCCGGCATGAAGCTGCTGTGGTGCAGGGAGTCGTGGCGGATGGTCAGGGTCTCGCCCTCGCCGCCGAGGAGGACCTCCTGGTGGGCCAGGAGCCCGCGCAGCCGGACGGCGTGCACGGGGACGCCGTCCACGTTCGCGCCGCGCGCCCCGTCGAGGGCGGTGGACGTGGCGTCGGGCTGCGGGGCGCAGCCTGCCTTCGTCCGGGCCTCGGCGATGAGCTGGGCGGTGCGGGTGGCGGTGCCGGAGGGGGCGTCGACCTTGTGGGGGTGGTGCAGCTCGACCACCTCGACCGATTCGAAGTAGCGCGCGGCCTGGGCGGCGAACTTCATGGTGAGGACGGCCCCGATGGAGAAGTTCGGGGCGATGAGCACACCGGTCTCCGGGGAGCCGGAGAGCCAGGTGTCCAGCTGCGCGAGGCGGTCCGCGGTCCAGCCCGTGGTGCCCACGACGGCGTGGATGCCGTGGCGGACGCAGAAGTCGAGGTTGCCCATCACGGAGGCGGGCGTGGTCAGCTCGACCGCGACCTGGGCGCCGGCCTCGGCCAGCGTCTCCAGCTTGTCGCCGCGGCCGAGCGCCGCGACCAGTTCCATGTCCTCGGCGGCCTCGACGGCCCGGACGGCCTCGGAGCCGATCCGGCCCTGGGCCCCGAGGACCGCCACGCGCAGCTTGCTCATGTCTTCGCTTCCTTACGTACGTACGGACATCAGGCGACCGCTTCGTCGAGGCGGGCGGCCTGCTTCTCCTTCAGCGGGCCGATCACCGACAGGGAGGGGCGCTGGGCCAGTACATCCTGTGCGACGGCGCGGACGTCGTCCGGGGTGACCGCCGCGATGCCGGCGAGCATGTCGTCGACGGACATCTGGCTGCCCCAGCACAGCTCGCTCTTGCCGATGCGGTTCATCAGGGCGCCGGTGTCCTCGAGGCCGAGGACGGTGGAGCCGGAGAGCTGGCCGATGGCGCGCCGGATCTCCTCGTCGGTCAGTCCCTCCGCGGCGACCTTGTCCAGCTCGTCGCGGCAGATCTTCAGGACGTCGTGCACCTGGTTGGGGCGGCAGCCCGCGTACACCCCGAAGAGGCCGCAGTCGGCGAACCCGGAGGTGTACGAGTACACGCTGTAGGCGAGCCCGCGCTTCTCCCGGACCTCCTGGAAGAGGCGGGAGGACATGCCGCCGCCGAGGGCGGTGTTCAGCACGCCGAGGGCCCAGCGGCGCTCGTCGGTGCGGGCCAGGCCCGGCATGCCGAGGACCACGTGCGCCTGCTCGGTCTTGCGGCCGAGGAGCTCGACCCGGCCGGCGGTGCGCAGGGTGCGGCTGCCGGTGCGGGGGGCGACGGGGACGGCGTCGGTGCGGCCGAGGGCGCCGGCCTTCTCGAAGGCGGCGCGGACCTGGCGGACGACCTTGGCGTGGTCGACGTTGCCCGCGGCGGCGACGACCAGGTGCGTGGGGTCGTAGTGCTTCTTGTAGAAGCGGGCGATCTGGTCGCGGGTGAGCGCGTTGATCGTGTCCACGGAGCCGAGGACGGGGCGGCCCAGCGGGGTGTCGCCGAGCATGGTGTGGGCGAACAGGTCGTGGACCATGTCGCCCGGGTCGTCCTCGGTCATCGCGATCTCTTCGAGGATGACCCCGCGCTCGGCGTCCACGTCGGATTCGAGGATCAGCGAGCCCGTGAGCATGTCGCAGACCACGTCGATCGCCAGCGGCAGGTCCGTGTCGAGCACCCGCGCGTAGTAGCAGGTGTACTCCTTCGCCGTGAAGGCGTTCATCTCGCCGCCGACCGCGTCGATCGCGGAGGAGATGTCGAGGGCGGAGCGCTTGTGCGTGCCCTTGAAGAGGAGGTGCTCGAGGTAGTGCGTGGCGCCGTTCAGCGTGGGGGTCTCGTCGCGGGAGCCGACGTGGGCCCAGATGCCGAAGGTGGCGGAGCGGACGGAGGGCAGCGTCTCGGTGACGATGCGCAGTCCGCCGGGAAGGGTCGTGCGGCGGACGGTGCCGATGCCGTCACGGCCCTTGAGGAGGGTTTGGGTACGGGCGACGGCCCGCCCCTCCGAAGAGGGGCGGGCCGTCGGCCGGGAACTACGCGACGTCACTTGTCGGAGTCGTCCTTGTTCTCGTCGGCGGCGTCCGCGTCGGCCTCGCCCTCGATCACGGGGATCAGGGAGAGCTTGCCGCGCTGGTCGATCTCGGCGATCTCGACCTGGACCTTGGTGCCGACCGCGAGCACGTCCTCGACGTTCTCCACGCGCTTGCCACCGGCGAGCTTGCGGATCTGCGAGATGTGCAGCAGGCCGTCCTTGCCGGGCATGAGGGAGACGAAGGCACCGAAGGTGGTGGTCTTGACGACCGTACCCAGGTACCGCTCGCCGACCTCCGGCATGGTCGGGTTGGCGATCTGGTTGATCGTGGCGCGGGCGGCCTCGGCGGCCGGGCCGTCGGCGGCGCCGATGTAGATGGTGCCGTCGTCCTCGATCGTGATCTCGGCGCCGGTGTCCTCCTGGATCTGGTTGATCATCTTGCCCTTGGGGCCGATGACCTCGCCGATCTTGTCCACGGGGATCTTGACGGTGATGATCCGCGGGGCGAAGGGGGACATGGCGTCCGGCGTGTCGATCGCTTCCATCATCACGTCGAGGATGTGGAGGCGGGCGTCGCGGGCCTGCTTGAGGGCGGCGGCCAGGACGGAGGCCGGGATGCCGTCGAGCTTGGTGTCCAGCTGGAGCGCGGTGACGAACTCCTTGGTGCCGGCGACCTTGAAGTCCATGTCGCCGAAGGCGTCCTCCGCACCGAGGATGTCGGTGAGGGCGACGTAGTGGGTCTTGCCGTCGATCTCCTGGGAGATCAGGCCCATGGCGATGCCGGCGACGGGGGCCTTGAGGGGCACACCGGCGTTCAGCAGCGACATGGTGGAGGCGCAGACCGAGCCCATGGACGTCGAGCCGTTGGAGCCGAGGGCCTCGGACACCTGGCGGATCGCGTAGGGGAACTCCTCGCGGGTCGGCAGGACCGGCACGATCGCGCGCTCGGCGAGCGCGCCGTGGCCGATCTCGCGGCGCTTCGGGGAGCCGACGCGGCCGGTCTCGCCGACGGAGTACGGCGGGAAGTTGTAGTTGTGCATGTAGCGCTTGCGGGTCACCGGGGAGAGGGTGTCCAGCTGCTGCTCCATGCGGAGCATGTTGAGGGTGGTGACGCCCAGGATCTGGGTCTCGCCACGCTCGAACAGCGCCGAGCCGTGCACGCGCGGGATGGCCTCGACCTCGGCGGCGAGGGTGCGGATGTCCGTGATCCCGCGGCCGTCGATGCGGACCTTGTCCTTGATGACACGCTCGCGCACCAGGGCCTTGGTCAGGCTGCGGTAGGCGGCGGAGATCTCCTTCTCGCGGCCCTCGAAGGCCGGGAGGAGCTTCTCGGCGGCGATGTCCTTGACGCGGTCGAGCTCCGCCTCGCGGTCCTGCTTCCCGGCGATGGTGAGCGCCTGCGCGAGCTCGCCGCGGACGGCCTGCTCCAGGGCGGCGTACACGTCGTCCTGGTAGTCCAGGAAGACCGGGAACTCGCCCTCGGGCTTGGCGGCCTTGGCGGCGAGGTCCGACTGGGCCTTGCAGAGGACCTTGATGAAGGGCTTCGCGGCGTCGAGGCCGGCGGCCACGACCTCCTCGGTGGGCGCCTCGGCGCCGCCCTTGACCAGCTGGATGGTCTTCTCGGTGGCCTCGGCCTCGACCATCATGATCGCGACGTCGCCGTCCTCGAGGGTGCGGCCCGCGACGACCATGTCGAAGACGGCGTCCTCGAGCTCGGTGTGCGTCGGGAACGCCACCCACTGGCCGCGGATCAGCGCGACGCGGACGCCGCCGATCGGGCCGGAGAAGGGCAGGCCGGCCAGCTGGGTGGACGCGGACGCGGCGTTGATCGCGATGACGTCGTACAGGTGGTCCGGGTTCAGCGCCATGACGGTGGCGACGACCTGGATCTCGTTGCGCAGGCCCTTCTTGAAGGACGGGCGCAGCGGGCGGTCGATCAGGCGGCAGGTGAGGATCGCGTCCTCGGAGGGGCGGCCCTCGCGGCGGAAGAAGGAGCCGGGGATCTTGCCGGCCGCGTACATGCGCTCCTCGACGTCCACCGTGAGGGGGAAGAAGTCGAGCTGGTCCTTGGGCTTCTTCGACGCGGTGGTCGCGGAGAGGACCATCGTGTCGTCGTCCAGGTACGCGACGGCGGAGCCGGCGGCCTGGCGGGCCAGGCGGCCCGTCTCGAAGCGGATGGTGCGGGTGCCGAAGGTGCCGTTGTCGATGACGGCCTCGGCGTAGTGGGTCTCGTTCTCCACTAGCGTTTTCTCCATTTTCGTCGTCTCCGTCCGTCACCCGTGTGGTGGCGGACGGTTGCGGAGAGGCGCTCCTCGCGTGCAGGCCGGTCTTCGATCGAAGCACCCGGTACGGGGCCCCGACGGGCTCTCCGGGTGCCACTACCGAGGACCGGCGGCGTGAGGGAGGGCGCTCCTCCTCTTCAGTTGTGCACGTGGGTCCAGACTACAAAGCGTCCGGTACGTCCCGCACGTACAGCAAAGGGAGCGGCCCCCTCAGTGTGGGAACCGCTCCCTTCACAGCGTCCTACTTGGCGCCCGCGGCACCGCGGCGGATGCCGAGGCGCTCGACCAGGACGCGGAAGCGCGCGATGTCCTTCTTGGCCAGGTACTGCAGCAGGCGGCGGCGCTGGCCGACCAGGATCAGCAGGCCACGACGGGAGTGGTGGTCGTGCTTGTGGGCCTTCAGGTGCTCGGTCAGGTCCGAGATGCGGCGGGAGAGCATCGCGACCTGGACCTCGGGGGAGCCGGTGTCGCCCTCCTTGGTGCCGAACTCGGCGATGATCTGCTTCTTCGTGGCGGTGTCAAGCGGCACGTGCACTCCTTGTGATGATGCGTGGCCACCGAGTGCCCCAGGTCTACGTCTCTGAGGAGCTTCCGATACTCGGGAGGCGGGTCCGCCGCGCGCATTTCCCGCTCCCGGTGCAGAGGACTGCATGGAACTGGGGGCTGCGTACACAGACGGCCGTCACACAGCGTACCAGGAGCCCGGACGGCGGCGCCGCGGGTTTCCCCGGGCGGTCCCCCGGGCCGCCCCTCAGCCGGTGAGGGAGCGGGCCGCGGAGTAGGCGTCGAGGACGGCGAGGGCCAGCGGGACCAGGCTGAGCAGGACGGCGGCCTCGGTGAGGTCGAGCAGGCGCCCCCAGAACGGTGACAGGCCGGTGCGGGGGATGACCAGCGCGACGGCGGCGAGGAGGGCGGCGCCGAGGGCGAGGGCCGCGGTGAGCCAGAGGGCGCGCAGGTCCAGGCCGGAGCGGTCGCCCCGGACCAGGGCGTCCAGCAGGGGCTGCGGCGGGTCCGCGGCCAGGTGCACGACCAGCAGGACCACGGCGGCGAGGCCGGCGGTCAGGGCGCAGGCGACCTGGGAGGTGTAGCGGAAGAGGCGGGCGCGCATCAGGACGGCCAGGCCGGCGGCGAGGGCGAGGAGCCGGGCCCAGGTGCCGTCGGAGGAGCCGAGGACGGCGGCGGAGGCGGTGACGAGGGCGCAGCAGCCCGCGGCCAGGCCCAGCAGCAGCTCGTGGCCGCGGCGGGCCCGGGCTGCGATGAGCTCGGCGTCGACGGCCGCCGGGGCCCCGGCGGCCCCGGCCGCGCGGTCCGGGTAGGGGGCGCGGTCGGGGGGCTCGTAGGCGTCGGCGGCGCTGCGGGGGGCGGCGTAGCCGATGGGGAGCCGGGCGAAGCGGGCGGAGAGGCCGGGGAGGAAGGCCAGGAGGCCGATGGCGGCGGGGGCGCAGACGGCGGCGGCCGAGGTGGCGGAGGCGCCGGTGAGGATCGCGAGGAAGCAGGCGAGGGAGCCGGCGGCGGAGAGCAGGGCCGCCGCGACGAAGGGGGCGTCGCCGCCGGGGGTGAGGGCGGTCAGCGCCGCGGAGGCGAGCAGCACGCACAGGCAGCCGGTGAGGAGCTGGAGGCGGCCGGGGCCCTGGCCGGCGGCCGGGGCGACGATGCCGGAGCCGGCGACGAGGAGCAGCGGGAGGGCGCCGAGTCCGAGGGCGGTGGCGGCGGCGCGGTCCTGGTAGACGCGGGCGCGGACGGCGGCGTACGCGGCGAGGAGGAGGCCCGCGGCGCCGGCGGCGGCTGCGGGGAGGCCGTGCGTGTCGTGGCGGACCGGGTCGGCGTACCAGAGGACGAGGGCCATGAGGACGAGGAGGACGGCGGTGCCGGCGAGGCCGGCGCCGCGGAGCATGCCGTCGTCCCAGCGGCGGCGGTCGCGGACCACGGCGGCGGCCACGGCCTCGGACACGTCGTCGAACACGGCCGGGGGCAGGGACTCGGCGAAGGGGCGCAGGCTGAGCACGTCGCCGTCGAGGACCTGCTGGGCCGCGAGGGTGCGGGCGCCGTCGAGGACGCGGCCGTCGCGGCGGACCAGGTGGTAGCCGGCGGGGGTGCCTGCGGGCTGGGACTGGCCGGTGAGGCGCAGGAGTTCGGGGTAGACGTCGGCGACGGCGATGTCCTCGGGGAGGGCGACGTCGATGCGGCTGTCCGGGGCCACGACCGTGACCCTGCAGAAGCCGGTCGCTGTGGCCGTACTCACCTTGTCTGACCCCCTGGTTCGCGGTGGCGCACCCGGTGCGCCGGGCGGTGCGGAGCGTCACCCTACCCGGCGGCGGCGGGGCCCCCGGACAGTAGGATCACCTGCCGCGGAGGCCGGACCTCCGTACCGGGGGCGCCTGGTGACGCCCCGTCCGCTGTCGAGGGATTGATGTTCCGGTGAGCCAGATCGTCGTCAAACGCCCGCCGCGGTCCCTGCCGCCCGAGGTCCCTTCGCAGGAGCTGAGGCTGGAGCCGCCGCCGGAGCTCGCGCGGGGGCAGCAGGAGGGGATGCTGCTGCAGCTGCTGCCGACGCTGGGGATGGGCTCGTCGGTGGTGTTCTTCTTCCTCTCCCCGCAGCCGTTCATGCGGATCATGGGCGCGGTGATGCTGGCGTCCACGGTGGCGATGGTGGTCGCGCAGGTGGTGCGCTTCCGGCGCGGTACGCAGGGGCAGGTGGCGGACGTCCGGCGGGACTACCTGAAGTACTTGTCGCAGACGCGCCGTCAGGTGCGGCGTACCGCGCGGGTGCAGCGGGACGCGCAGTTGTACCTGCACCCGGCGCCGGACCAGTTGTGGGCGGTGGTGGCCGAGGGCTCGCGGGTGTGGGAGCGGCGGGTCGGGGACGCGGACTTCGGGCAGGCGCGGCTGGGTCTGGGGGCGCAGCGGCTGGCGACGGAGCTGGTGGCGCCCGAGACGGCTCCGGTGGACGAGCTGGAGCCGCTGTCGGCGGGGGCGGTGCAGCGGTTCCTGGCGGCGCACGCGTACCTGGACGGGCTGCCGGTGGCGGTGTCGCTGCGGGCGTTCTACCACCTGGGGGTGTCGGGGGACGGGCCGGAACCGGGTGCGGGCGGCGAGGCGGCGCGCGGGGCGGTGCGGGCGCTGGTGGCGCAGCTGGTGGCGCTGCACTCCCCCGAGGACCTGGTGGTGGCCGTGGTGGCCGCGCCGGGTGCGGCCGCGGCCTGGGACTGGGTGAAGTGGCTGCCGCACGCGCAGGTGCCGGGGCGGGTCGACGGGGCCGGTGCGCGGCGGCTGTTCGGCGGGGACCTGGCCGAGGTGGAGGAGCTGCTCGCGCCCCGGCTGGAGGGGCGGCCGCGGTTCAGCCGGGACGTGCCGCCGGTGCTGGACCAGCCGCACGTCGTGCTGGTGCTGGACGCCGACTCGCCGCGCGGCGGGGGCCTCCCCGCGGAGTCGGTGTTCGCGGCGGCGGAGGGGCTCCAGGGGGTGACGGTCGTCGAGGTGGCGAGCGGGGAGCCGGCGGGCGCCGCGCAGCCGGCCGCGGATCCGGGGCTGCCGGGCGGTCTGTCGGTGCGGGTGTCGCGGGGGCGGCTGCTGCTGGAGTCGGGCGGCGGGGTGGCGTACGAGGGGGTGCCGGACTTCCTGTCGCTGCCGGCGGCCGAGGCGCTGGCCCGGCAGCTGGCGCCGCTGCGCACGGGCGGCGGGGACGGGGACGAGCCGCTGCTCGCGAACCTGGACTTCACGGACCTGCTGAACCTGGGTGATGCGGCCTCGGTGGACGTGGCGCGGACCTGGCGGCCGCGGTCGGCGGGTGAGCGGCTGCGGGTGCCGATCGGGGTGGGCGAGGACGGCTCGCCGGTGATGCTGGACCTGAAGGAGGCGGCGCAGGAGGGCATGGGCCCGCACGGGCTGTGCGTGGGTGCGACGGGTTCGGGCAAGTCGGAGCTGCTGCGGACCCTGGTGCTGGGTCTGGCGGTCACGCACACCTCGGAGACGCTGAACTTCGTCCTGGCGGACTTCAAGGGCGGTGCGACGTTCACGGGGATGGCGCAGATGCCGCACGTGGCCGCGGTGATCACCAACCTGGCCGACGACCTGACGCTCGTGGACCGGATGGGCGACTCGATCCGCGGCGAGCTCCAGCGGCGCCAGGAGCTGCTGCGCTCGGCGGGCAGCTACGCGAACGTCCACGACTACGAGAAGGCCCGGGCGGCCGGCGCCCCGCTGGAGCCGCTGGCCTCGCTGGTGCTGGTGATCGACGAGTTCAGCGAACTCCTCACCGCGAAGCCCGACTTCATCGACATGTTCATCCAGATCGGCCGGATCGGGCGCTCGCTGGGCGTGCACCTGCTGCTGGCCTCGCAGCGCCTGGAGGAGGGCAGGCTGCGGGGGCTGGACACCTACCTGTCGTACCGGATCGGCCTGCGGACCTTCTCGGCGGCGGAGTCGCGGACGGCGCTGGGCGTGCCGGACGCGTACCACCTGCCGTCGGTGCCGGGTTCGGGCTACCTCAAGTTCGGTACGGACGAGATGGTGCGGTTCAAGGCGGCGTACGTGTCGGGCCCGTACCGGGCGGGCGGCCGGGAGCCGTCGGCGGGGCCGTTCCCGGTGGAGCGGCGGCCGGTGCTGTTCACGGCGGCTCCGGTGCCGGTGGTGTACGCGGCGCCGGACCCGGCGCACCGGGCGGCGGAGAAGGCGGCCGCGGAGGGGGCGGCGCGGGAGCGGGCGGAGTCGGTGCTCGACGTGGTCGTGGGCCGGCTGGAGGGCCAGGGGGTGCCCGCGCACCAGGTGTGGCTGCCGCCGCTGGACGAGGCCCCGCCGCTGGACCAGCTGCTGCCGGCCCTGGGCTCCTCGGCGGAGCGCGGGCTGCACGCGGAGGGGTACACGCGGCCCGGCGGGCTGGTGGTGCCGCTCGGTCTGATCGACAAGCCCTTCGAGCAGCGGCGCGAGGTGCTGTACCGGGACTTCTCCGGCGCGGCGGGGCACCTGATGGTGGTGGGGGGCCCGCAGTCGGGCAAGTCCGCGCTGCTGCGGACCCTGGTGGCGGCGTTCGCGCTCACGCACACCCCGCGCGAGGTGCAGTTCTACGGGCTGGACTTCGGGGGCGGCGGGCTGGCGGCCCTGGAGGGGCTGCCGCACGTGGGCGGGGTGGCCTCGCGGCTGGACCCGGAGCGGGTGCGGCGCACGGTCGCGGAGGTGGCCGGGGTGCTGGCCCGCCGGGAGGAGTTCTTCCGGGCGCACGGGGTGGACTCCATGGCCGCGTACCGGCGCCGGCGGGCGGCGGGCGAGCTGCCGGACGAGGTGTTCGGGGACGTGTTCCTGCTGGTGGACGGCTGGGGGGCGTTCCGTGCGGACTACGACCAGCTGGAGCCGGTGGTCGCGGACATCGCGGCGCGGGGGCTGGGCTACGGCGTCCACGTGGTGCTGACGGCCTCCCGCTACATGGAGGTGCGGGCCGCGCTCAAGGACCAGGTGCTGGGACGGCTGGAGCTGCGGCTCGGCGACGCCATGGACTCCGAGTTCGACCGGAAGGTGGCCGCGAGCGTGCCGCAGGGCGCGCCCGGCCGCGGGCAGGTCGCCGAGAAGCTGCACTTCATGGCCGCGCTGCCGCGGGTGGACGCCCGTACGGGCGCGGCGGACCTGGCGGAGGCCACGGCCGCCCTCACCGGGGCGGTACGGGCGGGCTGGGCCGGTCCGGGTGCGCCCGCGGTGCGGCTGCTGCCGCACACGCTGCCGGCCGACCGGCTGCCGAAGGGCTTCGAGTACCCGCAGCACGGCATCGCGATCGGCATCGACGAGACGGACCTGGAGCCGGTCTTCGTGGACTTCGAGACCGACCCCTTCTTCCTCGTCTTCGGCGGGGGCGAGTCGGGCAAGACGGCGCTGCTGCGCCTGATCGCCAGGCAGCTGGCCGAGCGGTACACCCCGGACCAGGCGCGGATCGTGGTCGGCGACTACCGGCGGACGATGCTGGAGGCGGTGGCCCCCTCGCACCTGCTGGAGTACGCGCCGACGGCGGCCGCGATGCAGATGCACATGGAGGCGGTGGCCACGGTCATGGGGCGGCGGGCGCCGACGGCGGACGTCACCCCGCAGCAGCTGCGCGACCGCAGCTGGTGGACCGGTCCGCAGCTGTTCGTGATCGTGGACGACTACGAGCTGGTGGCGGCGGGGTCCGGTGCGTCGAACCCGCTGGCCGCGCTGGTGGAGCACCTGCCGTTCGCGCGGGACGTGGGCGTCCGCTTCATCGTGGCGCGCAGTGCGGCGGGGGCGTCGAGGGCGGCGTACGAGCCCTTCGTGCAGCGGATGAGGGAGCTGGGCGCGCAGGGCGTCGTGCTGTCGGGCGACCGGGCCGAGGGAGAGGTGCTGGGGGGCGTACGGGCGCGGCCGATGCCGCCGGGGCGGGGCACGTTCGTGTCGCGCAGGCGCGGGACACCGCTGGTGCAGCTGGGCTGGCTGCCGGACCGGTAGGCCGTCCGCGGGACCTGCGAACAGGGGTGTCCGGGCGGGGCGGGCAAGTACGATGCCGGAAGGGGCCGTTGGTACCGGGACCCGCAGATCGGCCTGCACTGCCCGCACCTCCGAAGGGAAACCGCTGATGTCTGACGCACGCGAGAAGGACGAGCTGTACGCCCTGGACATCTCCGGGGCCGAGTGGCTCAGCGCTCCGGGGACGGAGGACCACGAGGAGCGGGTGGAGATCGCCCACCTGCCGGGCGGGGCCGTGGCGATGCGGTCCTCGCTGGACCCGGAGACGGTGCTGCGGTACACCGAGGCGGAGTGGACGGCCTTCGTCCTGGGCGCGCGGGACGGGGAGTTCGACCTCAGGTAGGCGGGGGCGCCCCGGGGCCGGGCCTGCCCCGGCACGACGTGCGCGGGGGCCCGGTACGCGGTGTGCGTACCGGGCCCCCGTGCGTACCGGCCGGGGTGCGGGCGGCGGTCCGCCCGGCCGGTCCTGCGGTTCAGACCATGCGGAAGCGGGCGGCGTTGCCCTTGTCCGTGTCCTGGTAGCCCGCGAGGGAGCTGTCGAGCAGGTTGGCGATGTCGCCGAGCTTGCCGTTCATGCCCGCCATCTCGGTGGCGACGGTCAGCTGGATGTCGATGTACGCGGTCTTCGCCTCGCCCTCCCAGGACTGCGCGACCTCGTTGACCTGGGACATCAGCTGGTCGAGCTCCTGGGTGAGCTTGTGGGCGGTGCGGCGCACGTCGTCGGCCGCGGTGGCCACGGTGTCGTAGTTGACTGCGAGGGACATGTCGGTGTTCTCCCGTTGGTTCGAGCGTCGCGCTCGGGCGTCGTGGGGCGGGCGGCGGGCCGGGCCCGGCCGTCACATGTCGAGGATGGCGCTGCTGTTGCCGCCGCTGCCGGCGCCGACCCTGCGGATCTCCGCGATGCGGTCCTGCTCCTCGGCGGTGAAGCCCTTGACGCTCATGCGCATGGCCTCCTCGAGCTCGACGAGCTTGTTCTTGATCTTGGCCAGGTGCTCGTTGACCCCGCGCTGGAGCAGGTCGTACTCCTGGCTCGCGGCGCCCTTCCAGCCCGCCTGGATCCGGTCGACCACGTCGTTCAGGGAGTTGATCCGGGTGGAGAGCTCCGTGTGGTACGCGTTGATCTCCCCCGCGAGCTGTTGCTTCCTGACGTCGTCGACTTGGAGGTTCATCGCCATCTCGGTTCTCTCCCGTCATCACACTTGTGAAGTCCCTTGACACTCTAGCCACTTCAGCCTGTGCTCCCGGCAAGTGCCCTCGGCAAAGGCGTACTTCAACGACTGCAAAGCGGGCCGCCGCGGCGGCCCCGCCGGGCCCGGCGGTCGCGCAGGGCGACGGCGGCGACGGCGGTCACCGCGAGCAGGACGGCGGCGGCGAGGACGGCGTGGACGGCGTACCGCTGGTCGCGCTCGCGGGGGGTCTCCCCCGCCGGGAGGGGCGCCGCGTCCGGGGCGGCGGCCGCGGGCGGTCCCGGGTCGGCCCTCGGGGCCTCCTTGGGGGTCTGGTCCTCCGTGAGGGCCCGTACGGGGTCCACGACGCCCCAGCCGACGAAGCGGTCGCGGCCGTTGACCCGGCGCTCAGCCGTCTGCTCGATCTGGGTGACGATCTGGCGGGGGGTCCAGTCCGGGTGCCTGGCCCGCAGCAGGGCGGCGACGGCGGCGGCGTACGGGGCGGAGAAGCTGGTGCCGCTGTCCACGCACTGCCCGTTGCCGGGGACGGTCGAGACGATGTCCACGCCGGGGGCCGCGACCCCGACGAAGCCGCCCGGCTGGGAGAACTCGGCGCGCTCGTTGGTGCGGTCGGAGGCGGCCACGGCGAGGACGCCCTCGAAGGCGGCGGGGTAGGTCTTCTTCTGCTCCCCGTCGAGCCCGTCGTTGCCCGCGGAGGCAACGATCACCACACCCTGCGCGAGGGCGTCCCGGACGGCGCGGGCCAGGCGGGAGCTCGGGGCCAGCGGCTCCGGGGTGTCCTGGGAGATGTTGACGACGTCCGCCTTCTGCGCGACCGCGTGGTCGATGGCCGCGGCCATGGTCTCGGCGGTCCCGCTGCTGCGCTCGTCGTTGTGGCGGATGGGGATGATCGTCGCCTCGGGGGCCAGTCCGACGAAGCCGGTGCCCGCGCGGGGGCGGGCGGCGATCACCCCGGCGACCTTGGTTCCGTGGCCCGCGCGGTCCTCCGTGCCGTCCTTGGACGGTTCGAGGAAGTCGCGGCCCGCGGAGGCGTCCACGGCCCCGCGCAGCTGCGGGTTGACCCGGTCCACGCCCGTGTCGATGACGGCCACGCGGACCCCCTTGCCCCGGGTGTGCTGCCACAGCTCGTCGAGGAGCACCCGCTGCAGGGCCCAGGGGCGGCCCGCCGTCTGCTCCTTCATGGGGAAGGTGCAGGCGCCGGAGCCGGAGCCGGCGGCCGCGGCGGGCCCGGCCGCGGCCGGGAGCGCGGCGGCGGGGGCGAGGCAGGCCAGGAGCAGGGCCGCGGTACGGGCGCGCAGCGCGCGGGGCCGGGGGCCGGTCCGGGGCCGGGGCACCGGGTACGGCGTCCCCGCGGACCCCGTGGGGCTCACGAGCCCTGCGGCTGGCGGGCCGCGTTGGTGTCCAGCCGGGGGCCCTTCGACAGGAACTCCGACCAGGCGAGGGGCACGGGCACCGGCACGGTCTCGCCGTAGCCGAGCCGGACCTGCGCCCGGCTCGGCTCGGGGCGGCCGTCGGGGCCGGGCCCGGCGGCCGCGGCGCCGATCTCCGAGCGGCCCGCGTCGCTGTCCCCGTTGGCCTGGACGGCGTACCGCAGGCCGGTGTCGGTGAGCAGGAAGAGGGAGCCGTCCGGGCTGCTGCCCCGGACCTGGGTGTAGAGCAGGCCGGTGCCCGGGGTGACGTAGGTGCTGCTGCCGGTGGCGGTGATGTCGGCGGGATAGCCGGCGCCCGCCCAGGTGCCCAGGCTCGCCCGGCCCCGGGGGTCGACGCCGTGCAGGACGGCGCAGACGGTGTCGCGGGCCGCCGGGCCGGAGGCACCGGCGGCGTGGTTGACCTGTTCGGTTCGCTGCTGCGGCCAGCGGGCCCGCCCGGCGAAGGGGGTGCGCTCCGGGTCGAGGGACTGGCGGTCCACCTCGCGGGGGCGGCCGTTCATGTCGAGGCCCCCGCTGTCGGGCGCGTGGATGAGCAGCCAGGCGGTGAAGGCCGAGACCTCGCGGACGGCTCCGGGCAGGACCACGTAGTGCTGGGGGCCGGATCCGGTGCCGGCGCGCAGGACCATGCCGACGCGGTTGTCGGCGGCGGCGAGGCCGGGCACCTGCGCGTCGGCGCCCGGGGTGCCGGGCAGCCGGGGGAAGGCGAGGGTCGTGCCGGTGGGGAGGGCCGCCAGCCACTCGGCGGTGACCTGCTGGGGCTGCCCGTTGCCCACAAGGGCGTCGAGGAGGATCTCGCGGTGCTTGCGCGCCCCGCCGACGGGGTACTTGGTCCCGGCCCGGTCCACCAGGTAGTGCACCCTGTCGGGGCCCTGCACGTACAGCACCTGGTCGCCGCGCAGCCGGCGGGGGCCGTCGGTGGGCGCGGCCTCGCGGCCCGCGAGCACGAAGACGGCGGTCTGCACCGCGCGGGCGCTGCGCCCGCCCCTGCCGCCGGGCCGCTGGCAGACCGCCCAGCGCTTGGCGGTGCCGGCGTCCTTCGCGGAGGGCAGCCGGTCGGGGGCGTACGGGATGCCGATGATGGGACCGCGCGGGGGCCTGCCCGCATCGAGGACCTCGTCCGCGACGTGGACCACGTCGAACCGCCGGGGGTCCAGCACGAGCCGGGCGGAGGCCAGGTTCAGCACGGGGTGCAGGCGCGGCCTGCCGCCGGTGTCGAGGACCACGTACCGCGTGGTCGACTCCTTGCCGACGATCACCTTGGCGCCCGCCGCGTCCCAGCCCCTGGGCGCCGTGGGGCTGAACATGCCCCACGCGCCGAACCCGGCGAGCAGCAGCGCCCCGGCGACCAGCCCGGGGACCACGGCCCGCAGCGGGCGCGGGGCGCCCTCCTCGCTGCCGGTGGCGGAGGGCTGGAGGAACGCGGCCACCGTCCGCCGCTTCGCGAAGGTGTACGCGTTGAGCTCGTCGCGCCGTGATGCCATGACCGCCTGCTTCTCCCCGTACGGCCCGGTCGGTGGGGACGGTTCCCGGGCCCTGCTCGTCCGGCCTGCCTGCCGGAACCGGCAACCTACTATGCCCGTTGGCCCCGGCCCCCTGCGTGCCGGGTAGGGTGACCGGTCGGCCCGCCGCCGACTGCCGCCCCGCGGGCGGTGTTTGCCCGGCGCCGAGCCCTCCGGGCCGCGCTTCAGGCGGAGTTCGGGGCCGCGGCCCGGGTGCCGCGGGGACCGCGGACCGCCGCGGGAGGGCAACGCGAAGGAAAGGGGTGTGCGCCGATGGGCAGGGGTACGGGCAGGGGCACCGCCGCGCCGCCGCGGTCCGCCGGGACCCCTGCGGAGGCCGGGGGCGCACCGGCGGCGGGGGCCGCGGCCTCCCGGCCGGCCCGCGAGGGCGTGACGCCCCGTCCGAGGCCCGTGCCCGGACGGATCGGCCCCTTCCGGCTCCAGCAGGCCGTCTTCCTCCAGCTCGCCGCGGCCCTGCTGCTCGCCGCCGCCGCGGTGGACACCCTGCTCATGGTGCCCGCGGGAGCGGCGGCCGTGGTGCTCCTGCTGCTCGCGGTGGTCCGCCGCCACCAGCGCTCGCTGCCCGACTGGCTGGGCTCCGTCCTGGGATTCCGGGCGCGGCGGCGGCGCGCGGGCGGGTTCGACGTGCCCCCGGGCACCGAGCCGGGGCTCGCGCCGGTGGTGGAGTGCGATCCGGCCCTGCGCACGTACACCTTCAGCGACCGGGAGCGGCGGCCCGTCGGAATGATCGGCGACGGCACCTTCCTGACGGCGCTGGTGCAGGTGGACGCCGACGCGGCGGCGCTGCGGGCCGAACGGGGCGCGCGGCCGCTGCCGTTGGGGCTGGTGCGCGGGGTGCTCGCGGTGGACGGGATCCGGCTGGAGTCCGCGCAGATCGTGCAGCACACCCAGCCCGCGCCCGCCCCGCACCTGCCGCCGCAGTCGGTGGCCGCGCGCAACTACGCCCCGCTGCAGGCCCGTACGGGCACGCCCGCCGTGCGCCTCACGTGGATCGCCCTCAAGCTGGACCCCGAGCTGTGCCCGGAGGCCGTCGCGGCGCGCGGCGGCGGGCAGGCGGGGGCGCAGCGCTGCCTGGTGCGGGTCGCGGACCAGCTGGCGAGCCGGCTGGCGGGGGCCGGATTCCGGGCCTCGGTCCTCACCGAGCAGGAGCTGACGGCGGCCCTGGCCACCTCGACCTGCGCCAACCCGATGGCGATCACCCAGGCGGGCCGCTCGGGCACGGCGGGGCGGCGCACGCAGGAGACGGCCCGGACCTGGCGCTGCGACGACCGCCGGCATACGACGTACTGGATCGCGCGCTGGCCCCGGCTGGGCGGCGCGGCGGCCCCGCTGCCGCAGTTCGCGGCGCTGCTGACCTCGGTCCCGGCGCTGGCCACGAACTTCAGCCTGACGCTGGCGGCGGGCGAACGGCAGGAGGTGGCGGTGACGGGGCACGTACGCATCACCGGGCGCAGCGACGAGGAACTCGTCGCGGCCCGCCGCGAACTGGAGCGGACGGCGCGCGGCGTGAAGACGGGGCTGGTCCGGCTGGACCGCGAACAGCTCCCGGGCGTGCTGGCCACGCTCCCGCTGGGGGGCGCACGCTGATGGGCTTCCGCACCTCTTCCGCTTCCCCTTCCTCGTCCGGATCCTCTCCCTCGTCCCCATCCGCTTCCCGGCCCGTATCAGCCTCCGCCTCCGCCTCTGATTCCGTTCCCGCGACCGGCGGAGCCCCGGCCCCCGCCGCCCGCCGGGCCCGCTTCCGCCTCGGCTACGGCCTGCCGGGCCCGCGCCGCGGGCGCCACACCCTCTCCGCGGCCGAACTGGACTCCCTCGCGCTGCCCTTGGCCGACGACGGCGTCGTGGCCGGGGTGGACGCGGAGGGCCGTCCCGCGGTGCTGGGCGTCCACCGCCCGACCCCGTACGAGATCACGCTCATCGGCGGCCTGTGGACCGCCCAGGTACTGGCCCTGCGCGCGGCTGCCACCGGCGCCCGGGTGGCGGTGGAGACGGGCCGCGCCCCGGTGTGGACGGCTCTGGCGCAGGCCGCGGGCGGCGGACAGCCGTGCGTGACCCTGC
This sequence comes from Streptomyces sp. NPDC038213, assembly GCF_055600495.1. NCBI lineage: Bacteria > Bacillati > Actinomycetota > Actinomycetes > Kitasatosporales > Streptomycetaceae > Streptomyces > Streptomyces sp. NPDC038213. The sequence continues at coordinate 179,318 of NZ_JBVJYM010000010.1, read as the reverse complement.
ACGAGGTGGGCCGCGTACCCCCGCAGGGCGCCTCCGCGGGCAGCCCCGTGCTGGTCGTCCGCGACTGCGGGATGCGCCCGCCGCGCGGGCGCGTGGTGGCGGGCCCCTGGCAGTCGGTCCTCACCCTGCTGCCCTTCCTGAGCCCGGCGGCCCCCCGCCTCCTGGAGCAGTCGGCCCTGGTGGGCGTCCAGCGCGTCTCCCCGGACGAGGCGGAGCGGCTGGGCCGTCTGCTGGCCCTCCCCCGGCCCACGGTCGACGCCCTCCCCACCCTGGGCGACGGGGTCACCCTCTGGACCGCGGGCCGCGACCGACAGTTCGTCATGACCCGGGCCACGGAGGCCGAATCGGGCCTCCTGGGCCCGGCCCGCCGGATCGACTAGGCGGTCCCCTCCGGAGTGCCCGGGAGTCCGCTGGGCGGCCCGCGGGGAACAGGGGCCCGTCTGCCGGACCGGGGCCGGTGCGGGCGGCGGCGCGATTAGGCTGACGGTGGGCGTGCCGCCCGGTGCGGGGCGCCGGTACGCGAGACACCAGGAGGACCAGTGAACGGCGATCGGAACGAGAGCCGCGGCGGGGAGTGGGACGCCCCGACGGACGATCAGTCCGACGCGGACCCCGAACTGACGGGCGAGTTCACCATCGACTACACCCCTCCGGCCTGGTACGTGCAGGGCAGCGCGGCCGCCCCCGGGAGCCCGGCCCCCGTGATCCCGGGACTGCCGCCGAACAGCGGTTTCGAGCACTGGACCAGCCCTCCCCCCGGCTCCCAGACCCCGGGCCCGCCGCCGTACCCGGCTGCGCCCGTACCGGCAGCGGCGCCGACACCGACACCCGCGGCTGTACCCGTACCGGAGGCCGCACCGGCACCGGCACCCGCGCAGCCCGACCCGGCCGCCACCCCGTACTCCGCCGCACCGGCGCCGACACCGACCCCGGTACCCGCACCCGCTTCCGCACCCGGCAACGCGCCTGCGGAAGCGGACGCGGACACGGGTACGGACGCCCAGGCGAATGCGGACACGGACGCGCACGCGGTCACGGCCGCGGGCGCCGACCCCCAAGTACGGCAGGAGGCGGACGGGACCCCCCTCCCGCCCCCGGCCGCCGACACCCGGATCGCGGCCCCGCTCCCCGACCCCCCGCCCCTCGACGCGCCGCCACCCCGCTCCCCGTCCACCCCGCGGATCCCCCCGGTGCCCGCCCCGGGTCAACGCCCCCCGGCCGCCCCGGCCACCGGTACGGGTGAACCGCCCGCGCCCCTCCCCCCGGCAGCCGGCCCCTACGGACCCCCCGCGCACCCCCTGCCGGCCCCGCAGCCCCCGTATCCCGCGCCCCACCCGGCTCCCCAGACCGACCCGCGGGCCGGCGCCCAGTGGCCCGGTTCCCACGCCCACCCCCAGCCGCACCCCCACCCCGGCCCCGTCGCGCACGATCCGCGGCAGCGGCCGGCGCCGGGCGGCGGTGCGCCGCTCGGGTACACGGCAGCCGTCGAACTGTCCTCGGAGCGGCTGCTGCGCACCAGGCAGAAGCCGAAGGGCAACCGCGGCGCCCCCGGCGGCGGGGGCGGCCTCTTCCGCTTCGGGGGCCGGGCGGCCGAGGCGGAGCGCCAGCGCAGGCTGGAACTCATCCGCACCCCGGTGACCTCCTGCTACCGCATCGCCGTGATCAGCCTGAAGGGCGGGGTCGGCAAGACCACGACCACCACGGCGCTCGGCGCCACCCTCGCCACCGAGCGCCAGGACAAGATCCTGGCCATCGACGCGAACCCGGACGCCGGCACCCTCGGCCGCCGCGTGCGCCGCGAGACCGGGGCCACCATCCGCGACCTGGTGCAGGCGATCCCGTACCTCCACTCGTACATGGACATCCGCCGGTTCACCTCGCAGGCGCCGTCGGGTCTGGAGATCATCGCGAACGACGTGGACCCGGCCGTGTCCACCACGTTCAACGACGAGGACTACCGGCGCGCGATCGACACCCTCGGCAGGCAGTACCCGATCATCCTGACCGACTCGGGCACCGGACTGCTGTACTCCGCCATGCGCGGGGTGCTCGACCTGGCCGACCAGCTGATCATCATCTCCACGCCGTCCGTGGACGGGGCGAGCAGTGCGAGCACCACGCTCGACTGGCTCTCCGCCAACGGGTACGCCGACCTGGTCGCCCGCTCCCTCACCGTGATCTCCGGGGTCCGCGAGACCGGGAAGCTGATCAAGGTCGACGACATCGTGCAGCACTTCGAGACCCGGTGCCGCGGGGTGGTCGTGGTCCCGTTCGACGAGCACCTCGCGGCGGGCGCGGAGGTCGACCTCGACATGATGCGGCCGAAGACCCGCGAGGCGTACTTCCACCTCGCGACCCTGGTGGCCCAGGACTTCGTACGGGCCCAGCAGGCCGCTGCGCAGGCTCCGTGGGGACATCCGCAGCCGCACGCGCAGCAGAACGCACAGCCGAACCCGTGGCACCAGCAGGCCCCGCCGCCCCAGGCCCCGCCGCCGCACCACCAGCAGCCCCCCGCCCCCGGCCCGTACGCGCCTCCGGTGCCGGGCCAGGGCCGGCCCCAGCAGGCCCCCCAGCCCCCGCACCCCGCACCGCAGCCCCCGCACCACCCCCCGCGCTGACACACGGGAGGGCCCGTACCGCCCCCGGGCGGTACGGGCCCTCCGTACGATCCGAAACGCCCCGGAGCCCCGGAACGCCCGACGGGCGGACCGGGCCGCCCGGCCGTGCCCTACCGGCCCGAGTCGTAGGCCTCCGTCAGCGCGCGCGAGCGCTTCACGTCGTCGGCGATGGCCTCCAGCAGCCCGTCCAGGGACTCGAACTTCGCCATCCCGCGCACGTAGGCGAGGAAGTCCACCGACACGTGCAGCCCGTACAGGTCGAGGCCGACGCGGTCGATGGCGTAGGCCTCTACCGTCCGCTCCTTGCCGTCGAACTGCGGGTTCGTCCCCACCGAGATGGCCGCCGGCATCCGCTCGCCGTCCGCCGTCAGCCAGCCCGCGTACACCCCGTCGGCGGGGATGGCGGTGTGCGGCAGGGTCTCGACGTTGGCGGTCGGGTAGCCCAGTTCGCGGCCGCGCTGCGCGCCGCGCACCACGATGCCCTCGACCCGGTGCGGCCGTCCGAGGATCTCGCCCGCGCCCTCGACATCGCCCTCGGCGACCAGCCGGCGGGTGAGCGTGGAGGAGAAGGGCTCTCCGCCGCCCGCCTCGCCGCGCACGTACAGGTCCACGACCTCGACCTCGTAGTCGTAGGTCCGGCCCTGCTCGGCGAGGAACGCGGTGTTGCCCGCGGCCCGGTGGCCGAAGCGGAAGTTCGGGCCCTCGATGACGGCCTTGGCGTGCAGGGCCTCGACCAGCACCTTCACGATGAACTCGGCCGGGGACAGCTGCGAGAACTCCGCGGTGAACGGCAGTACCAGCACCGCGTCCACGCCGAGCTCGGCCATCAGCTCGGACCGGCGGTGGTGCGGGGCGAGCAGCGGCGGGTGGGTGCCCGGCCGGACGACCTCGCTGGGGTGCGGGTCGAAGGTGACCACGACGGCCGGCAGGCCCAGCTCGCGGGCGCGGGCCACGGCCCGGCCGATGATCAGCTGGTGGCCGCGGTGCACGCCGTCGTACGAGCCGATGGTGACGACGCTGCGCCCCCAGTCCTGGGGGATGTCCTCCAAGCCACGCCAGCGCTGCACTGTGACCGCTCCTCGCCCGAACCCTGTAGGTGACCTTGTGCGCAACCGCGTTTGGCGTGATTACGCAGGACTAAGACTGCCATGCCCATGGTCCCCGGCCCGCATCGGCATCGGGCCAACCGTCCCGCTCCGCGGCTCCGCGGTCACCCGTGCGGTCCGATCCGGGCGCACCCGCCGGACCCGCCGGCCCGCCCGTCGCGAAGGCCCCGCCGACCCCGCCGGGCCCGCCCAGGCAGGCGACCGTCCGGCGCGCACTGGGCCCCAGCAGGGCGGCCCACACCTCCGGTTCCCCGGCGAGCCAGGACGCGGCCAGCGCGGCGAAGCCCGGTACGTCCCCCGCCAGCTCGACCACCCGCCGGTCCAGCAGGGCCGCGCCCTCGGGCGTGCGCAGCAGGCCGCGGCCGGTGCGCAGGACCAGGTCCCGGGTCGGCTCCGGCCCGCGGACCGCCGCCCCGCGGGCCGCGGCGCCCAGGACGGCGTCCAGCACCTCGCGGTGGTCCTCGCTGTCGAGCAGCAGCTCCAGGAGCTCCGCCCGCAGGGCGCGCGAGCGGTCGGTGCCGGGGGCCGCGAGCACCGGGGCCAGGGCCCGGCGGACGGCCGCGGTACGCCGTAGCAGCCCCACGACCAGGGGGAACAGCTCGGCGCGCGCGGCGGGCCCCTGTTCGAGGCGCAGGTCCACGAAGGCCGCGGCGTGCGCGGGGCCCTCGGCGGGGCGCAGGTCGAGGTACTCCCGCACGAGCGCGGCCGCCCGCCGCGCGGGTCCGGCTCCGGCCACCCCGGACAGGGCCCGTACGACGGCCTCCCCCGCCCCCTCGCCCCCGCCGTGCAGCCGGGCCCGCAGGGCGGCGAACACCGGCTCGGGGTGGGTGGGCAGCGCGGCCGCGAGCGCCTCCGCGGACAGCCGGGGGTCACCGGCCGCGAACCGCTCCAGGGCCTCGGGGAGGTGCGCGGACCGGCTCGCGGGATCGCGGACGAGGACCGCGAGCGCCCCGCCGTGCAGGGCCGCGTCCCCGGGCCGGGCCAGCAGGGCGAGGGCCGCGTGGCGCAGCAGCTCGCGGTCGGCGGGACCGGTGGCGTGCGGGGCGGTGGCGAGCCCGTACGCGGCCGCGGCGACCCGGCGCTCGGGGCGGGGGTCGCGCGACCAGCGCTCCACGGCCCGGCACAGCGCTGCGGGCTCGTCCTCGGCGAGGGCGGCCAGCAGCTCGTCGGCGCGGGCGTGGGCCCGTTCGACGAGGGTCTCGGTGAGCTCGTCGAGCGCGAGTCCGCGGTGGGTGTGGAGCAGGGCCTGGGCGGCGGTGGCCACGGTGGCCCCGGGCCGCCCGCGCAGCCTGCGCTCGTCGTCGAACCACCGGCAGATCAGGGGCTGCACGGTGTGCGGGTCCCGTACGAGCCGGCGCGCGGCGGCGTCGATGTACCGGTCCCCGGCCGCGCCCTCGCCTGCGCCCGCGTCCCGGCCGGGACCGGGGCCCGGGTGGCCGGGCTCCGGCGCCGGGTACGGAGCCGCGCCGGGCCCGGCCGACCGGGCGTCGCGGACGGGCCGCCGGGGCTCGGGCACCCGGCCCGCGCCCGTGCCCGTACCCGGGTCCCGCTCCCCCGCCGCCGGCGCGGTGGGGGGCGGCACGGGGTCGGAGGGGAGCAGCCGGCGGAGGAGGTCGAGGCGGACGGGCTCGGAGACGGGGAGCCGGTTCCAGAACCAGCCGCCGAAGCCGCCCGGACCCGCATGGGCCGCGTGCTCGGCCAGCGCGTGCAGCGCGGGCAGGTGACGCTCGGCGTCCGCGCAGTGCAGCAGCACCTCGCGCAGCAGCCGCGCGGCCCACCAGGCCGCCTCCCCGCCGGACCCGTGCCCCGACGGCGCCCCCGCACCCGCGCCGGTACCCGCCGCGCCCCCGCCCGGCACCCGCCCCAGGGCCTGCACCAGCCCGACCAGGTGCCCCGTCAAGGGTCCCTGACGGGGTCCCGTCAGGTGCCCGGCCAGAGGGCCCGTCGGATGCCCTGCCGGATGCCCGGTCGGAGGCCCTGCCGGGTGCCCGGTCGGATGTCCGGCCCGGTGCCCGCCGGAGGGTGCGCGCGAGTGCCGCGGTTCCGTTCCGGGCTCCGCCCCCGCCCTCCCCGTCTCCCCCGCCGCCCGCCTCAGGGCCTCCAGGACCGGGCCGATCCGGTGCCGCGGCACCGGCAGGCGGGCCTCCTCCGCGGCCGGGTCCGGGCGGCTGTGCACGAGCGCGTCGAGGGCGGCGGGGAGGTCGAGGTGGACCCCCTGGAGCCAGTCCCCGAACTCCTCGTGGGCGAACCGGTACCCCGGACCCGCCGGAACGAGCAGTCCCTCGGTGAGCACGGCCGGGGCCCAGCCCGCGTACCCCCCGTACCGACGGCCCGGCAGGGCCCCCCACGGGAACAGCTCCTCGAAGGCCTCCCGGTCCAGCGCGCCCTGCCCGGGTCCCAGGCAGCGCCGCGCCGCCTCGTGCACCTGCCCGGCCACCAGGGCGGCGAGCCGGCGCACGGCCGGGCCGCGCGGCGGCCGGGGCGCCCCGGCGGCCAGCCGGACGGCGATCCGCAGGCACATCAGGTCCAGGTGGGCCGCGAACACCCCGTCCCGGCCGGGGCGGCCCTCCGTGACCTCGGCCGCCCTGATCTCGGCCAGCAGCCGCAGGGTCAGCGGATGGGCCGCGTCGGCGCCGGTCAGGGCCTCCTCCGGCAGCCCGTACCGGGCCCGGGCGCGGGCGGCCTGGTCCGGGGGCAGGTCGCCGAGCCTGACGGCGGACGGAAGCCGCCGGGCGGCGCGCTCCGGCCGGTACAGGAGGTGCTGGGGGTAGAGCGCCCCGGCCTGCTCCCAGTGCTCGGGACGGCAGGCGACGGCCATCCGCACCCCGGTGGCTCCCAGCCACCGCGCGGTGCCCTCCGTCCACTGCGCCAGCCGGTGGGCGAGGACGGGCGGCATCTCCTCGGGCCCGTCGAGCAGCACCAGCAGCGGCCGCCCGGCCTCCGCGGCCAGGGCCGCCACCCGGTCGGCGAGCCCCGCCCGCCCGCACCCGGCCCCCGCACCGGGACCGCCGGGTACGGAGAGCCCGTCACACACGCGATGCCCGTCGGGCACGCCGTGCCGTTCGGGTACGCCGTACCCCTCCGGTACGCCGTGCCCCTCAGGTACGCCGTACCCCTCCGGTACGCCGTGCCCGTCGGGTACGGAAAGCCCCTCGGGTACGACGGCCCCACCGGGCACGGAACCCCCGTCCGGCGCCCCACCCCCGCCGAACCCCGCCTCCCCGAAGTCTCCAGAGGCCCCGGAGACCCCGAACTCCCCGGACCCCCAGGACTCCCCGGCCCCCCCGACCTCCCCGGCCCCCCAGGAGTCCCCCCACGCCTCCGCACCCACCGCATCACCCCCCGCCGGCACGGCCTCCCCCGGGCCGGGGCCCGCGTCCGCGCCGACGGCGTCGGCGTCTGCCGCCAGGATCCGGCCCGCCGCCTCGAGCGCGCGCACCACCGCGTCGGCCACTGAGGAGTCCGCCGCGTGCAGGTCGGAGCCGCGGAGCCAGAGGGTGGGGGCGGGTTCGGCGACGTCGGCGCGGCGGGCGGCCAGCGCCGCCAGTTCGGTCGTACGGCCCGTACCGGGCCCGCCGACCAGCGCGAGGACCAGGCCGGACCCCGCCGCGGCCCGGCCGCCCGCCGCCGCCCCCGCGAACGCGTCGAGCTCCCGCGCCGCCTCGGGGCGCTCCACCGGCTCCCGCCAGGCCCGCGGTCCGGCGACCGAGCCGAGGGCGGTGGCGGTGAGCTGGAGGACCCCGGCGAGGTTCAGGTCCGGGCCGTACCCCGGTACGGTCGCCGCGTTGCGGGCCAGCAGCAGGGCCAGCGGGCCGCCCGGGTCCGCTGCCGCCGCCGCCCGCAGCGGTACGGCGAGGGCCGTGGCGGCAGCGGATCCGGGCGGCCCGGCCCGCAGCCCGGTGCCCACGACGGCCAGCACCGAGCCGGTGTCCGCGTCGATGACGGGCCCGCCGTCGGCCTCCCCGCCCGGCCCGAGGGGGTCGCCGCCGGCCGGGCCGAGGGCGAGCTCGACCGCGGGGCCGAGCAGCGGACGGCGGTCGTCGGCGGCGTAGGCGGCGCGCGCCTCGCCGAGCAGCCGGGCCCGCAGCCAGCCGCGCCCCCGCGCCGATCCCTCCGCCCCCGCCCCCGCCTGCGCCGCCACCGCCAGGCGCACGCGCGTCCCCGGCGCGAGCAGGTCGCGTGCGGCGACCGGCAGCGGCCGCAGCCCCAGCCCGTCGGTGCGCACCAGCGCGAGCCCGGATTCGGGCAGCGGCACGATGGCCTCCGCCTCGGCCAGCCAGCTGCGCTCCCCCGCCCCGTACAGGACCAGCCGGAGCAGCCCGTTCACGGCCGCGTGGCTGGTGACGACGGTCCCCCGGTCGTCCGCCACGAACCCGCTGCCGCGCGGCCTCCCGGCGAGATCGCAGATCCTCACCAGCGCCGCCGTCGCCGCCATCACCGAACCTCCCAGCCCTCCGTGCGCCCGTAGGGGGGAAGGCTGCTCGGAAAGATCAGCGGGAAAGCACCGGAAACGAAAGCGCCCCCTTGCGCTCCCTCGATTCACTCCGAGCGCCTGCTCGTGCGGGTGAATAACGGGTGTCGGATGGATAGACACCGTGACGGGGGAACGAGGGGGAGGGGGATCGTGGGGCGGTGGGAGGCACTGGGGGGTGCCCCCACCGCTCCACGGGTGTCAGACGAAGACCGCCAGCGCCTTCGCCTTGCCGCCCTTGCTCTCGACCAGGGCGAGGAGGCGTCCGTCGGGGCCGTAGACCGCGACCGTCCCGGAGGCGTACACCTCGGGCATCTCCAGGCGGACGCCGTTGCCCAGCAGCCGGGCCCGCTTCTCGTCGAGGTCCCAGCGCGGGTACGCCGCGGCCGCGGCCTCGCCGATCGGCATGACGGTCAGCTCCTCCTGGAGCTGGTCCAGGGTCCGCGCCTTGTCGATCTTGTACGGGCCCACCCGGGTCCGCCGCAGGGCGGTCAGGTGGCCGCCCACGCCGAGGTCGGCGCCGAGGTCGCGGGCGAGGGCCCTGATGTACGTACCGCTGGAGCAGACCACGGAGACGATCAGGTCGACGACGGGGGTGCCGTCCTCGGCCTGCGCCTCGCGCATGTCGTACACCTGGAAGGAGGAGATCGTCACCGGGCGGGCGGGGATCTCGAAGTCCTCCCCGTCGCGGGCCCGCTTGTACGAGCGGACGCCGTCGATCTTGATGGCGCTGACCTTGGACGGGACCTGCATGATCTCGCCGGTGAGCTTGGCGATGCCCGCGTCCACGGCCTCGCGGGTGACCCCGGAGGCGTCCGCGGACGAGGTGGTCTCGCCCTCGGCGTCGTCCGTCAGGGTGTTCTGGCCGAGGCGGATCGTACCGAGGTACTCCTTCTCGGTCAGCGCGAGGTGGCCGAGCAGCTTGGTGGCCTTCTCCACGCCGAGGACGAGCACGCCCGTGGCCATCGGGTCGAGCGTGCCCGCGTGGCCGACGCGCCGGGTCTTGGCGATCCCGCGCATCTTGGCCACCACGTCGTGCGAAGTGAAGCCGGACGGCTTGTCGACGATGACAAGACCGTCCGGGGGCTTCGGGTGCTGGTTGCGCTGGCTGCTCATTCTTCGGTGTCGTCCTCGCCCGGCTTCTTGTACGGGTCGGCCTCGCCGGCGTAGGCGGCCCCGGAGGAGGCCTGGCGGACCTGCTCGTCGGAGGCGCGCACCTGGTCGAGGAGGTCCTCGATGTTCTTCGCGGTCTCCGGGAGGGCGTCCGCGACGAAGGTCAGGGTGGGCGTGAACTTGATGCCCGCCGCCTGGCCGACGGCGGAGCGGAGGATGCCCTTGGCGCTCTCCAGCCCCTTGGCCGCGGCCTCCCGCTCCTCGTCGTCCCCGTAGACCGTGTAGAAGACCGTGGCCTCCCGCAGGTCGCCGGTGACGCGGGTGTCGGTGATCGTCACGTGCGTGCCCAGGCGCGGGTCCTTGATACCGCGCTGCAGCTTCTGGGCGACCACCTCCCGGATGAGGTCTGCCAGCTTCTTCGCCCGCGCGTTGTCGGCCACTGGTCCGTCTCCTTCTTTTCCTTGCAGTCAGTCTTCATCACCATGGAGCTGCCGTCGCACCGACAGCAGCTCCACTTCCGGACGCGCCGCGACGAGCCGCTCGCAGCGGTCGAGCACGTCCGATACGTACCCCGTGTCCCCGGACACCAGGGCCACCCCGATACGGGCCCTCCTGTGGAGGTCCTGGTCGCCCACCTCGGCCGCGCTCACGGAGAACTTGCGCTGGAGCTCGGCGACGATGGGCCGGACGACGGAGCGTTTCTCCTTCAGCGAGTGGACGTCGCCGAGGAGCAGGTCGAAGGACAGAGTCCCCACGTACATGCAGGTGCCGGATGTCCCGCCGGTTCGGGTTCGGTGGCCTGCCGGGCACGCGCCCGGCAGGGACACCAGAACCGTACACGCAACGGCCGGGGCCGATCGACGGAAATTCCGCCGACCGGCCCCGGTCACGACACGGTACGAACCGCCACGCGCTTACGCGCGGGGCTTCTCGCGCATCTCGTACGTCGCGATGACGTCGTCGATCTTGATGTCGTTGAAGTTTCCGAGGTTGATACCGCCCTCGAAGCCTTCGCGGATCTCGGTGACGTCGTCCTTGAAGCGGCGCAGACCGGAGATGGTGAGGTTCTCGGCGATGACCTTGCCATCGCGCAGGAGCCGCGCCTTGGTGTTGCGCTTGACCTCGCCGGAGCGGATGAGGACACCGGCGATGTTGCCCAGCTTGGACGAGCGGAAGATCTCGCGGACCTCCGCCGTACCGAGCTCGACCTCTTCGTACTCGGGCTTCAGGAGACCCTTCAGGGCCGCCTCGATCTCCTCGATGGCCTGGTAGATCACCGAGTAGTACCGGACGTCGACGCCCTCGCGCTCCGCCATCTGCGCGGCACGGCCGGCCGCACGGACGTTGTAGCCGATGACGATGGCGTCGGAGCCCATGGCCAGGTCGATGTCCGACTCCGTGACCGCACCGACACCGCGGTGCAGGACGCGGATGTCGACCTCTTCGCCGACGTCCAGCTGGAGCAGGGACGACTCCAGGGCCTCGACCGCACCGGACGCGTCGCCCTTGATGATGAGGTTGAGTTCCTGGACCAGACCGGCCTTGAGCACCTTGTCGAGGTCCTCGAGGGACACCCGGCGGGTGCGCTTGGCGAAGTTGGCGTTGCGCTCGCGCGCCGCGCGCTTCTCGGCGATCTGGCGGGCCGTGCGGTCCTCGTCCACGACGAGGAAGTTGTCGCCGGCGCCGGGGACGTTGGTGAGACCCAGGACCAGGACGGGGGTCGACGGACCCGCTTCCTCGACGTTGTTGCCCTTGTCGTCGAGCATGGCGCGGACACGGCCGTACGCGTCGCCGACGACCATCGTGTCGCCGATGCGGAGGGTACCGCGCTGCACGAGGACGGTGGAGACGGCACCGCGGCCGCGGTCGAGGTGGGACTCGATCGCAATACCCTGCGCGTCCTGCTCCGGGTTGGCCCGCAGGTCGAGCGAGGCGTCGGCGGTGAGGACGACGGCCTCCAGCAGGGAGTCGATGTGCAGACCCTGCTTGGCGGAGATGTCGACGAACATGGTGTCGCCGCCGTACTCCTCGGCCACCAGGCCGTACTCGGTCAGCTGACCGCGCACCTTGACCGGGTCGGCACCCTCGACGTCGATCTTGTTGACCGCGACCACGATCGGCACGTTGGCCGCCTTGGCGTGGTTCAGGGCCTCGATCGTCTGCGGCATGACACCGTCGTTGGCCGCCACCACGAGGATCGCGATGTCGGTCGACTTCGCACCGCGGGCACGCATGGCGGTGAACGCCTCGTGACCCGGGGTGTCGATGAAGGTGATCTTGCGCTCTTCGTCGTTGACCTCGGTGGAGACCTGGTAGGCACCGATGTGCTGGGTGATGCCGCCGGCCTCGCCCGCGACCACGTTGGTCTTGCGGATCGCGTCGAGGAGTCGGGTCTTACCGTGGTCGACGTGACCCATGACGGTCACGACCGGCGGACGCGGCATGAGGAACTCCTCGCCGCCCTCGTCCTCGCCGAACTCGATGTCGAAGGTCTCGAGGAGCTCGCGGTCCTCCTCCTCCGGGCTGACGATCTGAACCTGGTAGTTCATCTCGCCCGCGAGGAGCTGGAGGGTCTCGTCGGAGACGGACTGCGTGGCAGTCACCATCTCGCCGAGGTTCATCATCACCGCGACCAGCGAGGCCGGGTTGGCGTTGATCTTCTCCGCGAAGTCGGTGAGGGACGCACCGCGCGACAGGCGAACGGTCTCGCCGTTGCCGCGGGGCAGCATCACGCCGCCCACGGACGGGGCCTGCATGGCCTCGTACTCCTGGCGCCTCTGACGCTTCGACTTGCGGCCGCGACGGGCCGGACCGCCGGGACGGCCGAAGGCACCCTGCGTGCCGCCACGGGCACCGGGGCCGCCGGGACGGCCGCCGAAGCCGGGACGACCGCCGCCGCCCGCACCGGGACCGCCGCCGAAGCCGCCACCACCGGGACGCGGGCCGCCGAAGCCGCCGCCGCCACCGGGACGACCGCCGCCGCCGGGACCGGCCGGACGGCCGGCGAAGCCGGGACGCGCACCGCCGGCGCCGCCGGCACCGGGGCCGCGGCCGCCGGGACCGGGACGACCGCCGCCGGGGCCGCCGCCGGGGCGGGGGCCGGCAGCCGGACGCTGCGGCATCATGCCGGGGTTCGGGCGGTTGCCGCCCGGGGCGCCGCCGGGGCGGGGGCCGCCCTGGGGACGCGGCATGCCGGCCGGGGACGGACGGGTGCCGCCCTGGCCCGGGGCCTGGGGACGGGGACCGCCCTGGCCGGCGCCCTGCGGACGCGGGCCGCCCTGGCCGGCGCCGGGGGCGCCGGGACGCGGCGCGCCGCCGGGACGGGGCGCCTGCGGGCGCGCCATGCCGGTGGAGCCGCCGGACGTGAAGGGGTTGTTGCCCGGACGCGGACCCGCGGGACGGGCACCGCCCGGACGCGGGGCCTGCGCGCCGCCCTGCGGACGGCCGCCGGGCGCACCCGGGGTGGCCGGACGCGGGGCGCCGGGACGGGCGCCGCCGGACTGGGCCGGACGCTGGGCGGCCGCGGGACGCGGACCCGGGGTCGCGGCCGGACGCGCCGGAGCGGCCGGAGCCGACGGGGGCGCGGTGAACTCGGGCTGGGCCGGAGCCGCCGGGGCGGGCTTCGGGGCCGGAGGCTTGGGACCGGGACGCGGGCCGGAGGCGGCCGGGGTCACCGGGGCGGCTGCCGGAGTCTCGGCGACGGGCGGCTTGGGGGCCACCGGCGCGCCGGGCTTCGGGGCAGCGGGACGGGCCGCAGCAGCCGGGGACGGCGCGGGGGCCGCCGGCTTCGCGGGGGACGGCGCGGCCTTGCGGGGCGCGCCGGGCTTCGCAGGGGACTTGCCGGCGCCGCCGGGACCCTGCAACGCGTCGGTCAGCTTGCGTACAACGGGCGCCTCGATGGTCGAGGACGCCGAACGGACGAATTCACCGAGTTCTTGGAGCTTGGCCATGACGACCTTGCTCTCCACTCCGAACTCCTTGGCGAGTTCGTATACCCGGACCTTAGCCACTTCGCTCCTTTTAGGTCCGGGTTACCGCCGGACCGTCGCTACTTCATGGGCGTACTCATCGCGTACTCATCGAGTGCTCATCGCAATCTCGACCTACTTCCAACTCGCGAGGTACCTGACCGCACGGAGGATCCGCGCGTTTCTTACGGTGTTTCGGTGCTGCTGCCCACCGGGGGCGCCGCCTCGATGCGACTGCGCAGGTGCGCGGTGTCGAGCGCTCCGGGGCTCCGAAGGGCCCGGGGGAACGCCCGGCGGCGGACCGCCAGATCGAGACAGACCGGCACGGGGTGCAGATACGCACCCCGGCCGGGCAGCGTACCGCGGTGATCCGGGACACAGGTGTCCTCGATCGCCACGATGCGCAGCAGGTCGCTCTTGGCCGCCCGCTCCCGGCACCCCACGCAGGTACGCTCAGGGCACGCTCGGGCATGCGTCCGGCCAGACACGCTTAAGTCTACCTCCCCGCACCGACCTCACCCCTTCAGGCGAGAAATCGAACGGTTGTCGTCTTGATCCCTGCTGGTCCTGTCTACCGGCCGGGCAACCCCGGCCGGTAGCGGTTTTATTCCGCGGCCGGCTCGGTGTCCGGGCGGATGTCGATGCGCCAGCCGGTCAGCCGGGCGGCGAGGCGGGCGTTCTGGCCCTCCTTGCCGATGGCCAGCGACAGCTGGTAGTCGGGCACGGTCACCCGCGCGGAGCGCTGCGACATGTCGACGATCTCGACCTTGCTCACCCGGGCGGGGGACAGTGCGTTGGCCACCATCTCCGCCGGGTCGTCCGACCAGTCGACGATGTCGATCTTCTCGCCGTGCAGCTCCGCCATCACGTTGCGCACGCGGCCGCCCATCGGGCCGATGCAGGCGCCCTTCGGGTTCAGGCCCGAGCGGGTGGAGCGGACCGCGATCTTGGTGCGGTGGCCGGCCTCGCGGGCGATCGCGGCGATCTCGACACTGCCGTCGGCGATCTCCGGGACCTCCAGCGCGAAGAGCTTCTTCACGAGGTTCGGGTGGGTGCGCGACAGGGTCACGGAGGGACCGCGCACACCCTTGGCCACCCGCACGACGTACGTACGCAGGCGCAGCCCGTGCGTGTACTCCTCGCCGGGGACCTGCTCCTGCACCGGCAGGATGGCCTCCAGCTTGCCGATGTCGACGAGCACGTTCTTCGGGTCCTTGCCCTGCTGCACCACGCCCGTGATGACGTCGCCCTCGCGGCCGGCGAACTCGCCGAACGTCAGGTCGTCCTCGGCATCGCGCAGGCGCTGCAGGATGACCTGCTTGGCCGTCGTCGCGGCGATCCGGCCGAAGTCGGACGGGGTGTCGTCGAACTCCTTCGGCTCCTGGCCCTCTTCGAGGTCCCGGGGGTCCTCCGTCGCCCACACGACCACGTGACCGTTGGTGCGGTCGAGCACGACGCGGGCGCGGCGGAAGCTGCCCTCGGTGCGGTGGTACGCGATGAGGAGGGCCGACTCGATCGCCTCGACCAGCAGGTCGAAGGAGATCTCCTTCTCCCGCACCAGACCCCGCAGGGCACTCATGTCGATGTCCACGGCTACGCCTCCTCTTCCTTCTGAACGCCGCTGTCGTCCTTGGTGTCCTTGCGGCTGAATTCGATCTCGACACGCGCCTTGGAGACGTCGGCGAACGCGATCCGGCGGGAGGTCGCCTTGCGGCCCTTGACCCCCGGCACCTCCAGGTCGAGGCCCTCCTCGTCCACGGCGAGGATGCGGGCGACGAGCTCGCCGCCCTCGGCGAGCTGGAACTTCACGAGGCGGCCGGTGGCGCGCACGTAGTGGCGGTGCTCGGACAGCGGGCGGTCGGCGCCCGGGGAGCTCACCTCGAGGACGTACTCGTCCTCGCCCATCACGTCGGTCTCGTCGAGCTTCTCGGAGATCTCACGGCTCAGCTCGGCGCAGGTGTCGAGCTCCACGCCCTCGTCGGAGTCCACGACGATCCGGAGCATCCGCCGCCGGCCCGCCCGGGACACCTCGATGTCCTCGAGATCGAGGTCCTTCGCGGCGACGAGCGGTTCCAGCAGTCCGCGCAGCCTGTCGCTCTGGGTGGTGCTCATCCGGGTGACTCCTCGGCCGCGTGTGCTGTTGTGGTTTCCGTCGCGTGTCAGGTCAAAGGGTATCCGGTCCCGGAGG
Organism: Streptomyces sp. NPDC038213; assembly: GCF_055600495.1. Taxonomy (NCBI): domain Bacteria; kingdom Bacillati; phylum Actinomycetota; class Actinomycetes; order Kitasatosporales; family Streptomycetaceae; genus Streptomyces; species Streptomyces sp. NPDC038213. The sequence goes on along the minus strand of NZ_JBVJYM010000010.1, from coordinate 163,854 downwards.
GTGTTGCCGTCCGCCCCGGGCGGGGCACCCCCGGGTACGGTGATCACCTGCCTGCCGCCGCCCCTGCGAGGACTCCCGTGCCCTTCCCCCCGCCCTCCCGAAGAACCCTGCTCACCGGTACCGCGGGAGCCGCGGGCGCGCTCCTGCTCACCGGCTGCTCGGACGGCCCCGCCGCCACCCGGGAGGAGCAGCGGGCGGTATCGCTCGAACGGCGGATGCGCGAGAGCGCGGCCCGTGGCAGCAGCGCCCTGCTGGAACGTTACGACGCCACTCTGGCCGCCCATCCGGCCCTCACCGGCCGCCTCTCCCCGCTGCGCCGGGCCGTGGCGGCGCACGCGCGGGCGCTGGCGCCCGCGGCCGCCTCCCCCGCTCCGGACGCGGCCCCCTCTCCCGCCGCCTCCCCCGGCGCGGCCGCCGCCGCGGCTCCCCCGCCGGTGCCGGCCGACGCGCCCGCCGCCCTGGCGGCCCTGGCCGCGGCCGAGCGGGCGCTCGCCGCGGACCGCACCGCCGCCCTGCTGTCCGCGCCCGGCGAGCTGGCCCGCCTGCTGGCCTCCACCGCCGCCTGCGGGACCGTCCACGCACACCTGCTGACCCGGAAGGACGCCGCATGAGCGAGCAGCCCGCCGCCGGTACGGCCGCCCTGGCCGCGGCCCAGGCGGCCCTGGCCGCCGAACACGCGGCGGTGTACGGGTACGGGGTCGTCGGCGCCCGGATCGGCGGCGCCCGCCGCGCGGAGGCCCGCTCGGCGTACGCCGACCACCACGCCCGCCGCGACGCCCTGGCGCGCACGGTGCGCGAACTGGGCGGCGCGCCCCGGGCCGCGGAGGCCGCGTACGCCCTCCCCGCGCCGGTGCGCACCCCCGCCGACGCCGAGCGGCTCGCCGCCGTCATCGAGGACGGGGTCGCGGGCGCGTACGCCGATCTGGTGCGCGCCGCGCAGGGCCCGCTGCGCCGGTCGGCGGCCGACGCGCTCGGCCTCGCGGCCCTGCGCGCGGCGCAGTGGCGCGGTGTCGGCGTAGCCTTCCCTGGGCTCGCGGAACGATCGGAACGAGCCGCGAAGCGCTGATGAAGCGCAGGGAAAAGCTGAAAGGGACCTTGCACGTATGGCTTTCGAACCGCCGGAGCGGCTTGTACGGGCGCTCGGCGAGATGCCCGGGGACCCCGGCACCGGCGCCGGCGGGGCTGCCGGCCCCGCCGGGACCGCGCAGTGGCTGGACGAGCTGCCCGAGCTGACCGGCCGGGCCCTCGAGCTCCGCGGGCTGGCCGTTCAGCGGGTCCAGGCCCCGGGCGGCCGCAGCAGCCTCGTGGTGCTGGTCCGCTATCCCGACGGCACCCCGGCCGCGCTCAAGCTGGCGCCGCCGTGCGCCCGTCCGGACCGGGAGCTGGCCGCCCTCGCCCACTGGGGCGGCTTCGGGGCCGTACGGGTCCTCGACACCCGGCACGGGGACGGCGCACTGCTGCTGGAGCGGCTCCAGCCGGAGGTCTCGCTGCGCTCGCTGCCTTCGGCGAAGGCGCTGCTGGAGGCCGCGGGCACGATCCGGCGGCTGTGGGTGGCCCCGCCCGCCGGGCACTCCTTCGAGTCCGTGGCCGGGCGCACCGGCGACCAGGCCGGGCTGCTGCGGGAGGCTCCCGAGGAGCTGCGCGCGCTGGCCTCGGCGGCCCTCGACGCGCGGGCGGAGCTGGTGCTGCTGCCCCCGGAGGAGCTGCTGCTGCACGGGGCGTTCCGGCAGGGCAAGGTGCTGGCGGGCGACCGGGCGCCGTGGCTGGCGGTGGGTCCGGACCCGCTCGTCGGAGAGCGGGCGTACGACCTGGCGCGGCTGGTCCGGGACCGGCTGGACGACCAGGTGGCGTCGAGCACGGGGGCGGCCGGGGCGCGCCGGCGGATGGGGCGGATGGCGGACTCGCTGGACGTGGACGGGGACCGGCTGCGCGGCTGGACGCTGTTCCGGGCGGTGGAGTCGGGGCTGCGGGCGGTGGCCGCGGGGCGCCGCCGGGACGCCGAGATGCTGCTGGAGTTCGCGGCCTGGCTGTAGGCCCCGGCCGCGGGGCGGCGGAGGGCCGGCGGGCCGGTTGTGGGCGGCGCGCCCGGGCATACCGTAGGTACAGGTATCCCTCCCAGGGGGCCGTCATGGTCGAAGAGCTCCTGACAGCGGCGGCGGCCGCGGGGGCGGGGATCGCGGTCTACACGGCCGCGGCCGCCCGCGTCGTCAAGCAGTACGAGCGCGGGCTGGTGTTCCGGCTCGGCCGGCTGCGCGAGGGGGTCCGCGGGCCCGGGTTCACGCTGGTGGTGCCGGTGGTGGACCGGCTCCAGAAGGTCAGCATGCAGATCGTGACGCTGCCCGTGCCGGCCCAGGAGGGCATCACGCGGGACAACGTCACGGTGCGGGTGGACGCGGTGGTGTACTTCCGGGTGATCGACCCCGCGCATGCGGTGGTCGAGGTCGAGGACTACCGGTTCGCGGTCTCGCAGATGGCGCAGACCTCGCTGCGGTCGATCATCGGCAAGAGCGACCTGGACGACCTGCTGTCCAACCGGGAGCAGCTCAACCAGGGGCTGGAGCTGATGATCGACAGTCCGGCGGTGGGCTGGGGCGTGCAGGTCGACCGGGTGGAGATCAAGGACGTGTCGCTGCCCGAGACCATGAAGCGGTCGATGGCGCGGCAGGCCGAGGCGGACCGGGAGCGGCGGGCGCGGGTCATCAACGCGGACGCGGAGCTCCAGGCCTCGCGCAAGCTCGCGCAGGCCGCCGAGGTGATGGGCGAGCAGCCGGCGGCGCTCCAGCTGCGGCTGCTGCAGACGGTGGTCGCGGTGGCCGCGGAGAAGAACTCGACGCTGGTGCTGCCCTTCCCGGTGGAGCTGCTGCGCTTCCTGGAGCGGGCGGCCGAGGCCCAGCCGCGGCCGGCCGCCGGGGCGGGCGGGGGCGCTGCGGCCGTCCCGCCGGCGGGCCCGGAGGCCGTACCCGGGACGCAGGAGCCGTCCGCTACGGACGCCGGTTGAGGGGCAGGACCGCGCCCATGACGGCGTAGGGCCGGGTGGCGCTCGGGAAGTGCACGCGGCGGGCCAGGTCGAGGTAGCCGAGGTCCCGGTAGAGCGCGCGGGCGGGGCTCTCGGTGTCGATGGCGGACAGGATCGAGCGGGGCCGGCCGGAGCCGTCCGTGATCCGGGTGATGAGGGCCCGTCCCACGCCGCGGCCCTGGTAGCCGGGGTGGACGTGGAGTTCGGTGATGACGAAGGAGCCGTCGAGCCAGTCGTCGCTGCCGCCGTCGCGCAGGTACGGCTCGACGACCGTGGACCACCAGTGGGCGCGGTCGTTGGGCATCCCGTAGACGAATCCGACCAGGGTGCCGTCCGGCAGGGTGGCGCCCAGGGCGCAGGCGCCGGGACAGGTGAGGTGGCGCAGCACGATGTGGCGCCTGATGCCGACCTCCTCTTCGGTCAGGCCGAAGGCGACGGCCTGGACCTCCAGGGCCTCGTCCACGCGGGCGGCGAGGTCGAGCGGGCCGATGGCGACTCCGGCGGGGAGGCGGGGCTCGTCCCCGGGTGCGTGAGTCATGCGGCGACCTTACTTCGCGCGCGGGCCGGCGGTACGGGAAATCCCGGCCGGTCGCGGTCCGCGGGGCGGGTCAGAACAGGACGCTCATGAAGGCGCCGACCTCGCGGAAGCCGACGCGGCGGTAGGCGGCGCGGGCGGCGGTGTTGAAGTCGTTGACGTAGAGGCTGACCACGGGGGCCACGTCGCGCAGGGCGTACTGGACGACGGCGGCCATGCCGGTCTCGGAGTGGCCGCGGCCGCGGAACGCGGGGTCCACCCACACGCCCTGGATCTGGCAGGCGCGGGCGGTGGCGGCGCCGATCTCGGCCTTGAAGACCACCCTGCCGTCCTCGACCCGGGCGAAGGAGCGGCCGGCGCCGACCAGCTCGGCGACCCGGGCCTGGTAGAGGAGCCCGCCGTCGCCCGCGAGCGGGGAGACCCCGACCTCCTCGGTGAACATGGCCACGCACGCGGGCATGATCAGGTCCATCTCGGTCTTGCGGATGCGGCGGACCTGCGGGTCGGGGGCGATCTCCGCGGAGGGCGCCTCGATGACCATGAGGGGCTGGTGGGGGCGGACGTCGCGGGCGGGGCCCCAGGAGGGCTCCAGGAGCTTCCACAGCAGGGAGGTGGCCTCGGCGGGGCCCACGATGGAGGAGCAGCGGCGGCCGGTGCGGCGGGCCCGGTCGGCGAAGGCGCGGACGGCCTCGGGGCCGGCGCAGACGGGGACCAGGTTCGCCCCGGCGTAGCACAGGGCGCGAAGCTCGCCGTTGGCGTACCAGCCCCACATCTCGCCGCCGAGGCGCCAGGGGTCGAGTCCGGCGACCTGGACCCGCGAGGTGACGAAGGCGTTCGCGACGGGGTCGCGGTTCAGCACCTCGAGCGCCGCGTCGAGATCGCTGGGCTCGAGGACCCGGGTGGTGGTCTGCGTCAACACTGTCGGGCCTCACCATGCATGTCTGCCGATCTCCGCACTGTACCCGCCCGTACGGTGCGATGGCGGTTCGGCGAGGTCACGAAAAGGCCCCGGCCCCGCCCGCGAGCTGCGGGAACGGGGCCGGTGAGCGGGTGCTGCGGGGGTCAGGCGCCGATGGCGACGGTGGGCTCGCCGCTCGCGACGCCGTCCTTCTCCATCTGCTCGGCGATCTTCATCGCCTCCTCGATGAGGGTCTCGACGATCTTCGACTCGGGGACGGTCTTGATGACCTCGCCCTTGACGAAGATCTGGCCCTTGCCGTTGCCGGAGGCGACGCCGAGGTCGGCCTCGCGGGCCTCGCCGGGGCCGTTGACGACGCAGCCCATGACGGCGACGCGCAGCGGGACCTCCATGCCCTCCAGGCCGGCGGTGACCTCCTCCGCGAGCTTGTACACGTCCACCTGGGCGCGGCCGCAGGAGGGGCAGGAGACGATCTCCAGGCGGCGCTGGCGGAGGTTGAGGGACTCCAGGATCTGGATGCCGACCTTGATCTCCTCGGCGGGGGGCGCGGAGAGGGAGACGCGGATGGTGTCGCCGATGCCCTGGGAGAGGAGGGCGCCGAAGGCCACGGCGGACTTGATGGTGCCCTGGAAGGCGGGGCCCGCCTCCGTGACGCCGAGGTGCAGGGGGTAGTCGCACTGGGCGGCGAGCTGGCGGTAGGCCTCGACCATGACGACCGGGTCGTTGTGCTTGACCGAGATCTTGATGTCGCGGAAGCCGTGCTCCTCGAAGAGGGAGGCCTCCCACAGCGCGGACTCCACCAGCGCCTCGGGGGTGGCCCGGCCGTACTTCTTGAGCAGGCGGGCGTCGAGGGAGCCGGCGTTCACGCCGATGCGGATCGGGGTGCCCGCGTCGTTGGCGGCGCGCGCGATCTCCTTGACCTTGTCGTCGAACTGCTTGATGTTGCCCGGGTTCACGCGGACGGCGGCGCAGCCGGCGTCGATGGCGGCGAACACGTACTTGGGCTGGAAGTGGATGTCGGCGATCACCGGGATCTGCGACTTCCGGGCGATGGTCGCCAGCGCGTCGGCGTCGTCCTGGGTCGGGCAGGCCACGCGCACGATCTGGCAGCCCGAGGCGGTCAGCTCGGCGATCTGCTGGAGCGTGGCGCCGATGTCGGAGGTCCGGGTGGTGGTCATCGACTGCACCGAGACGGGCGCGTCGCCGCCCACGGCCACGGAACCGACCTGGATCTTGCGGCTGACCCGGCGGTCGGCGAGCTTCGTCGGCACGGCGGGCATTCCGAGAGAAATCGCAGTCATCTGCTGTGCAACCCCAAGGTGTGGATCAAGGTCCCGATTTCGGCGGGCTCCAGCCTTCGAGATTACGCCAAACAGGCCGCTGCCCGTGCACGCGGCCCGTCGCGGCCACCCGAACGCGGGGAGCCGGGCACCTTTTCGCGCCCGGCTCCCCGCTGACGGTGCATATCGCTCGTCCGCGCTACGAAATCTTGATCGGGTTGACCACGTCCGCAACCATCACGAGGACCGTGAAGCAGACGAACACCCCTGCCACGACGTACGCGACCGGCATCAGCTTGGCCACGTCGAAGGGGCCCGGGTCGGGCCGGCGGAACAGCCGCGCGGTGTTCCTGCGCAGGGATTCCCACAGCGCACCGGCGATGTGGCCGCCGTCGAGCGGCAGCAGCGGGAGCATGTTGAACAGGAAGAGCGACAGGTTGAATCCGGCCAGCAGCTTCAGGAAGAACTCCAGCTGGTACTGCGGCGGGATGTCCAGGTTGAAGATCTCCCCGCTGACGCGCGCGGCGCCGACGATGCCCATCGGGGAGTCCTGCTCGCGGTCGGCGCCGTTGAAGGCCGCGTCCCACAGGGCCGGGATCTTGCCGGGCAGCGCGATCAGGGAGTCCACACCGGCCTCGAACATCTCGCCCATGTGGCCGACGGCCTGCGGGAACGTCTGGTCCACGTAGCCCACGGCGGGGGCGAAGCCCAGGAAGCCCGCGGTGACGTACTGGTCCTTGACGTACCGGCCGTCGCCGTCGGTCTTGGCGACCTTGTTCTCGATCAGGTTCGCGTGGAGCACGAGCTCCCGGCCGGCCCGCTCCACGGTGATCGTGGCGGGGCCGACGGTGCCGCGGATGTCCTTCTGGAGGGAGGACCAGTCGTCCACCCGCTCGCCGTTGAAGGCGACGATCTTGTCGCCGGCCTTGAGCCCGGCGGCCTTGGCCGGGGCCTCGCGGTCCTTCGCGGTGCAGGTGTCGCGCTTCTCGCTCTGCTGGATCACGCAGGCGGAGACCGAGCTGACGGTGGTGGTCTGCGTGTTGAGCCCGAAGGTCATCAGCACGCCGACGAACAGGGCCACCGCCAGGACCAGGTTCATGAACGGCCCGGCGAACATGACGATGACGCGCTTCCACGGCTTGCGCGTGTAGAAGAGCCGCTTCTCGTCCCCGGGCTGGAGCTCCTCGTACGCGGCCGAGCGGGCGTCCTCGATCATCGTCCGGAAGGGCGAGGTGGAGCGGACGGTCACCTTGCCGTCGTCCCCCGGCGGGAACATCCCGATCATGCGGATGTAGCCGCCCATGGGGATGGCCTTGATGCCGTACTCGGTCTCGCCCTTGTGCCGCGACCAGATGGTCGGGCCGAAGCCGACCATGTACTGCGGCACCCGGATCCCGAACATCTTGGCCGTCGAGAGGTGTCCCAGCTCGTGCCACGCGATGGACAGGAGCAGGCCGACCAGGAAGACGACTATCCCCAGCACCGTCATGAAAAGGGTCATGCGCGCGCCTCCGCGGCGGCCGCGGCCGCCAGTTCCCTCGCCCGGGCCCGGGCCCAGGTCTCCGCTTCGAGGACGTCCGCGAGCGTGAGGGGGGTTCCCGTCCGCGGCATCCGGTGCTCTTCCACCACAGCCGTGACCGTATCCATGATTGCTGTGAACGGCAGCCGCCCGGCGAGGAAGGCGTCCACGCATTCCTCGTTTGCCGCATTGAAGACGGCCGGGGCCGTGCCGCCGAGGGCCCCCACGTGCCGGGCCAGCCCGACCGACGGGAAGGCCTCCGTGTCCAGGGGGAAGAACTCCCAGGTGGAGGCCTTGGTCCAGTCGAAGGCGGGGGCCGCGTCCGGGACCCGCTCGGGCCAGCCGATGCCGAGGGCGATGGGGCCGCGCATATCCGGCGGGGTGGCCTGGGCGAGCGTGGAGCCGTCCGTGAATTCCACCATCGAGTGGACGTACGACTGGGGGTGGACGACCACCTCGATGCGGTCGAAGGGGATGTCGTAGAGCAGGTGCGCCTCGATCACCTCCAGCCCCTTGTTGACCAGGGTGGCGGAGTTCACCGTGATGACCGGGCCCATCGCCCAGGTGGGGTGGGCGAGGGCGTCCTCGACGGTGACCTGCGCGAGCTCGGCGCGGGTGCGGCCGCGGAAGGGGCCGCCGGAGGCGGTGACCACCAGCCGGCGGACCTCGGCGCGGGTGCCGGCGGCCAGCGCCTGGAAGAGCGCGGCGTGCTCGGAGTCCACCGGGATGATCTGGCCGGGCTTGGCCAGCGCCTTGACCAGCGGGCCGCCGACGATCAGCGACTCCTTGTTGGCCAGGGCCAGGGTGCGGCCGGCCTCCAGGGCGGCGAGGGTGGGCGCGAGGCCGATGGAGCCGGTGATGCCGTTGAGGACCGTGTGGCACGGGGAGGCGGCCAGCTCCGCGGCGGCGTCCGGGCCCGCCAGGACCTCGGGCAGCGGCTCGGCGCCGTACAGCGCGGCCAGGGCCTGCCTGAGGGCCGGTACGGCGTCCTCGCGGGCCACCGCGACCGTCTGCACGCGCAGCTGCCGGGCCTGCTCGGCCAGCAGGTCCACGCGGCCGCCGGCGGCGGACAGGCCGGTCACCCGGAACCGGTCGGGGTTGCGCAGGACGAGGTCGACGGCCTGGGTCCCGATGGACCCGGTCGAGCCGAGGACGACGATGTCCCGGCGGCCGCCCGCGGGGTCGAAGAGGAGGTGCGGGTCGGCGAGGGGGGATGGGCTGTCGCTCATGCCCCCATTGTTGCCGCAACTCAGCCGCGCCCGGGCACGGAGTCCCCCGGTACCCCGGCGGCGAGCAGTTCGGGCAGGCTGCCGGGGAATTCGAGGAGCGCCAGGGCGGTGCCCCACCAGGCGGCGGTGTCGCTGCCGAGGGCGGCGGCGAGCTGCCGGTCGGCCTCGGCGTGGGCGGCGAGGAGGGCGGCGGCGCGGGTGCGGACCTCGGGGGCGGGGACGGACCACCACGGGTCCGCGCCGATGCAGGTCTGATGGCCGTTCAGCTCGCCCAGCCAGTGGTCCTCGTCGAGGGCCCAGGCGGCCGGGGCCTTGTGGCGGACCACGTCGGTGCCGGTGATCAGGGCGCGGTCGAGGCAGGCCCGCACCCAGCGGATGTCCTCTCCGATGTCGCCCATGGCGTTGGGCACGCCGAGCGCGGCGAGGGCGAGCTCGCGCTCGGGCCCGCCGTGCGCCTCCGGCGCGGGCGGGTCCAGCGCGTCGAGCGCCCTGCGCAGGGCCTCCTGCGGGGAGAGGGGGGCGGCGGGGCCTGCGGGGACGGCGGGGGCCCCGGAGGCGGTACCGGGGTCGCCGGGGCGGCTGGTGACGGCAGTGATGGCGGGGCCGCCGGTGCCACCGGTGACGGCGGCGACGAGTTCGGGGAGGGTGCCGGAGAAGCCGGGCGCGCGCTCCAGGAGCTCGGCCCGCAGGCGCGGGTCCCCGTACAGGACGGGCCGCAGGGCGCGGCCGAGCGCCGACCGGTACGCGGCCTGCTCGGCGAGGGACCAGCGCAGCCCGTGGCGCAGGCGGTCGCCGCTGGGGTGCACGAGCGCGCCGAGCAGCAGGGCCCGGTGCGCCGGGGCGGTGTGCGCGACCAGCTCGTCGCAGGTCAGCAGCCCCATCCGGACGGCGCGGACGGAGGGCCGGTGCCAGCCGGCGTGCGCCGCGGTGAAGGCGGTGGCGGGGGCGGCATCGGCCGCGTGGGCGGCGGTCTGACGGCCCGTCGTACGGACGTCGAGCAGGCGGACGCTGGCCTCGCGCGGCAGGCCGCCCGCGAGCAGCAGGGCCTCGACCGCGCCGGGCAGCAGCGGTTCGCGGGCGTGTTCGGCGAGCAGGACGGCGGTGTCGAGCGGCCGCTCCGCCAGGCCGAGCAGGTCCAGCGGGACCCGGGGGCCGCGGGCCCCGTGGCGGCGCAGCAGCCCGGCGAGCTCCGCGGTGCCGAGGAGGGGGCCCGCACCGACGGGGCCTCCGGCGGGTACGGGCGCGCCGCCGGCGCCGGCGGGCAGGGCGCCGCTCGGCAGGGCATCGGGCAGGGCGTCAGCGGCGGACGCGGGGGCGGGCGCAGGACCGCGCGCGGGGGCGGACGCAGGACCCCGCCCGGACGCAGGACCGGACGCGGACGCGGGCGCTGCTGCGGCGGCAGCAGCTAGGGCGCTCGTTTGCGCGCCCCCGACGCTGTGGTGGACGGCCGTGCGGAGTTCCGGGGAGGCCGGGGGGCGGGTGGCGTAGCGGTGGGCGCCGGGGAGGCCGGGCAGCGGGCGGCCCAGGACGTACGGGTTGGCGGCGATGCGGCGGCGGTCCTCGGCCGAGCCGCGGCGCAGCAGCAGGGTCACGGCCGAGGGGGCCAGCGGCTCGTCCCGGCACAGGTACTTCCGGCCGGCCGCGTGCAGGCGGTCCAGCATCCCGGCCACCACCGGGTCCGGTGCGTGGCGCAGCAGCAGCGCCACGCACCGGGCGAGTCTCCGGCTCTCCAGATCCGCCGCCGTCATGTCCGTCCCGCTCCGTTCGCCGTTCCCGGGCGCCGTTCGGCGCCCCGGCGAATGATCGCAGGCCCGGGAGGGGTCAGCGGACGGGCCGGTGGACGTTCTTCCGGTGGGAGGGGCCGGGGGCGGCGTCCGCGATCCAGGGACCGTCGCCCGAGGGGTCCACGATCCCGGCCTCGAGCCAGGTGTACGTCTCCGACAGGACCCCGGAGACGACCTTGCGGTCGAGGTCGTCGGTATTGGCCCACAGGCGGCCGAAGAGCTCCTCCACGCGCAGCCGGGACTGCCGGCAGAACGCGTCGGCGAGCTGGTAGGCCTCGCGCCCGTGGTCGCCGCGGGCCCGCAGGTGCTCGGCCCGGACGCAGGCGGCGCTCATCGCGAAGAGTTCCGCCCCGATGTCGACGATGCGGCCGAGGAAGCCCTGTTTGGTCTCCATCCGGCCCTGCCAGCGGGACATGGCGTAGAAGGTGGAGCGGGCCAGGCGGCGGGAGCCGCGCTCGACGTACCGCAGGTGGGTGGCGAGGTCGGGGTGGCCCGCGGGGTGGAACTCGCGGTAGGTGCCGGGCACCTGGCCCGGTCCGGCGGCGAGCCGGGGCAGCCAGCGGGCGTAGAACCCGGCGGCGCGGGCGCCCGCCCTCGCCTTGTCGGCCAGGGCCTTGTCGGGGTCGATGAGGTCCCCGGCGACGGAGAGGTGGGCGTCGACGGCCTCGCGGGCGATCAGCAGGTGCATGATCTCGGTGGAGCCCTCGAAGATGCGGTTGATGCGCAGGTCGCGGAGCATCTGCTCGGCGGGTACGGCCCGCTCCCCGCGGGCGGCGAGGGAGTCCGCGGTCTCGAATCCGCGGCCGCCGCGGATCTGGACCAGCTCGTCGGCCATCAGGCAGGCCATCTCGCTGCCGTACAGCTTGGCGAGGGCGGCCTCGATGCGGATGTCGTTGCGGTCCTCGTCGGCCATCTGGGAGGAGAGGTCGACGACCGCCTCCAGGGCGAAGGTGGTGGCGGCGATGAAGGAGATCTTGGCGCCGACGGCCTCGTGCAGGGCGACCGGGCGGCCCCACTGCTCCCGTACGCCGGACCATTCGCGGGCGATCTTCAGGCACCACTTGCCGGCGCCGACGCACATGGCGGGCAGGGACAGCCGGCCGGTGTTGAGGGTGGTGAGGGCGATCTTCAGGCCGGCTCCCTCGGGGCCGATGCGGTGGGCGGCGGGGACGCGGACGGCGTGGAACCGCGTGACGCCGTTCTCCAGGCCGCGCAGGCCCATGAAGACGTTGCGGTGCTCGACGGTGATGCCGGGCGCGGCGGCCTCGACCACGAAGGCCGTGATCCCGCCCTTGTGGCCCTCGGACTTCGGCACCCGGGCCATGACCACGAGGAGGTCGGCCACGACCCCGTTGGTGGTCCAGAGCTTGACCCCGTCGAGGACGTAGTCGTCCCCGTCCGGGACGGCCGTGGTGGCCAGGCGGGCGGGGTCGGAGCCGACGTCCGGCTCGGTGAGCAGGAAGGCGCTGATGTCGGTGGTGGCGCAGCGGGGCAGGAAGGCGTCCTTCTGCTCCTGGGTGCCGAAGGTCTTCAGGGGCTGCGGGACCCCGATGGACTGGTGCGCGGAGAGCAGGGCGCCGATGGCGGGGCTGGCCGTGCCGACCAGGGCGAGGGCCTTGTTGTAGTAGACCTGGGTGAGGCCGAGGCCCCCGTACTCGGGGTCGATCTTCATGCCGAGGGCGCCGAGCTCCTTGAGCCCGCGGACCGTCTCGTCGGGGATGCGGGCCTCGCGCTCGATGCGGGCGCCGTCCACGTGCTCCTCGCAGAACTCCCGCAGCCGGGCGAGGAAGGCCTCGCCGCGCCGGACGTCCTCGTCGGCGGGGAGCGGGTGGGGGTGGATCAGGTCGAGCCGGAACCTGCCGAGGAAGAGCTCCTTGGCGAAGCTGGGTTTGCGCCAGTCCTGTTCCCGGGCCTCCTCCGCGACCTGCCGTGCCTCGCGCTCGGTCACCTTGGGGGGTGCGGGCCGTGCGGGCTGTGCGGGCTGTGTTGCGGACATGAGGGGGCTCACCTCGCCGCCGAAGTCGGGTCACTCATCGGATCGCCGGATTACCGGCTGGTGCTACCAGTGAGTCGTACCCGCTTCGCCCGCCCGGGAAAAGGGGGACGGCCTGAACCCCCGCACAGTGGGCTCAGGCCGTCGGCCAGGTGGACGTACGGATCAGATGTCGAGGCCGGTGAGGACCAGGACGCGCTCGTACGTGTAGTCGTCCATCGCGTAGCGGACGCCCTCGCGGCCCACGCCGGACTGCTTGACGCCGCCGTACGGCATCTGGTCGGCGCGGTAGGAGGGGGCGTCGCCGATGATGACGCCGCCGACCTCGAGCTCGCGGTGGGCGCGGAACGCCGTCTGGACGTCGCGGGTGAAGACGCCGGTCTGGAGGCCGAACTTGGAGTCGTTGACCTTGGCGAAGGCCTCGTCGGTGTTCTCGACGCGGTGCAGGGTCAGGACCGGTCCGAAGACCTCCTCGCAGGCCAGCTTGACGCCGTCCGGGACCTCGGCGAGCACGGTGGGCTCGACCGTGGCGCCCTGGCGCCCGCCGCCGGTGAGGAGCTTGGCGCCGGCGGAGACGGCCTCGTCCACCCAGGCCTCGACGCGCTTGGCGGCGTCCTCGGAGACCAGCGGGCCGACGTCGGTGGCGTCGTCGCCGGGGTCGCCGGTGACCTGGGCGCGGACCTTCTCGACGACCTTCTCGGCGAGGCGGTCGTAGACGGAGGACACGGCGATGACGCGCTGCACGGAGATGCAGGACTGGCCGGCCTGGTAGTTGGAGAAGGTCGCGATGCGGGTCGCGGCCCAGTCCAGGTCCGCCTCGGAGGCCCAGTCGTCGAGGACGACGGCGGCGGCGTTGCCGCCGAGCTCCAGGGTGCAGTGCTTGTGGGGCACGGACTGCTGGATGGCGTAGCCGACGGTGTCGGAGCCGGTGAAGGAGATGACCGGGAGGCGCTCGTCCTTGACCAGGGCCGGCATCTTCTCGTTGGCCACGGGCAGCACGGACCAGGAGCCGGCCGGCAGGTCGGTCTCGGCGAGGAGCTCGCCGAGGATCAGACCGGACAGCGGGGTGGCCGGGGCGGGCTTGAGGATGATGGGGGCGCCGACGGCGATGGCCGGGGCGACCTTGTGGGCGCACAGGTTCAGCGGGAAGTTGAACGGGGCGATGCCGAGGACCGGGCCCTTGACGAAGCGGCGGGTCAGCGCGAGGCGGCCGGTGCCGCCGGCGTCGGTGTCGAGGCGCTGGGCCTCGCCGCCGTTGAAGCGGCGGGCCTCTTCGGCGGCGAACCGGAAGACGGACACCGCGCGGCCGACCTCGCCGCGGGCCCACTTGATGGGCTTGCCGTTCTCGGCGGAGATCAGCTGGGCGATCTCCTCGGTGCGCTCGGTGAGCCGCTTGGACACGTGGTCCAGGGCGGCGGCACGGACGTGGGCGGGGGTGGCGGAGAACTCCGCCGTCACGGCGTACGCCGCGGCCACGGCCTCTTCGACCTGCTCGTCGGTCGGCACGCTGACGGTGCCGACGAGACGGCCGTCCCACGGGTTGTGGACGTCGAAGCTGTCCTCGCCGGTGGCCTGGCGGCCGGCGAGCCAGAAGGCGTGGGTGGAAGTCATGCGGAGTCCCGGCCCTTCGGATCTGTGCGGTGGGGTGCTGTCCCTCCCACGGTAGGGCGGAGCGGGCGGATCGGCGCTTGTCCGCTCTGGAGCACGCCGGGGCGCGGGCGCGCCGGTTTGTCACTGTCGGCGGATGCACGTGCTCCGCTGCGGCGGGTCCGGTGCGGGCGTCCGTACCGGATTCCGTACGGGCACCCGTACCGGACCCGCAGCGCCGGGCGGTCAGGAGGCGCCGCCGCCGGCCTTCAGGGCGAGCCACAGCTCCATGCGGACGTCCGGGTCGTCGAGGGAGCGCCCGAGGATCTCCTCCACGCGGCGCATCCGGTAGCGCAGGGTGTGCCGGTGCACGCCGAGGTCGGCGGCGGCGGCGTCCCACTGGCCGTGCCGGGAGAGCCAGGCCTGGAGGGAGGCGACGAGGTCGCCGCGGCCGGTGGCGTCGTGCTCGCGCAGGGCGCGCAGGGTGCCGTCGGCGAAGGCGCGCACGGCGTCGTCGGCGAGCAGGGGCAGGACGGAGCCGCTGGCCAGCTCCTCGTGTTCGACGAGGGTGCGGCCGCGGCGGCGGGCCACGGCCAGGGCCTGGTCGGCCTGCTTGTAGGCGGCGGGGGCGTCCTCGGGGGAGGCCGGGGCGGAGAGCCCGACGACGAGCCCGGCCTCGGGGCCGCGGTCCGGGTCGGCGGGGGCGGCCGGCGTTGCCGGGGCCGGCGCGGGGTCCCCGGCGGGGGCGGTCGCGGCGGCGGCCCCTTCGACGGACTCGGCGTGGTCGGCGCAGGCCTGTACGGCGGCTCCGCCGTCGGCCGCGAGGACCACGAGCCGGCCCTCCTCCGGCCGGGGGACGGTGAGCAGCGGCTCCCCCGCGCGGGCGGCGGCGGACTCCACGGCGTCGGCGAGCAGGGCCAGCGGCTCGGGGGCCGCTGACTCGGCGAGGACCACCCGGAAGGGGGACGCGAGCAGCCCGCCGTGCAGGGCGGCGGCAACGGACCGTGCGTGCCCGGCCTCCCCGGCCAGGAGCATGTCGAGGACGGCGGCGCCGAGCCGGGCCTCGGCGTCGTGGAGGGAGCGGGAGCGCTCGGTGGTCAGGGTCAGGAGGGCGACGGCGGAGTGGACGGCGTACCGCTCGGCGGTGCCGAGGGGGGCGCCGGTGCCCACCGCGAGGGCGCCGCGGGCCCGCCGCCCGGTGCCGAGGGACTGGAGCTCGACCCGGTCCTCGGAGCCGCCGACCACGGCGCTGGCGGGGGCGGGCCGCTCGCGCAGCCGCTCCACGTCGGCGGTGAGCCGGGCGGCGCGCCGGGCGGCCCAGTCGGGGGCGGCGGCGACGACCATGCCGGAGGCGTCGTAGAGGGCGGCCCAGCCCTGGACGTGGGCGGCGAGGCGGGTGAGGAGTTCGCCGGGGCCGTCGGCGGAGAGCGCGGCCCGGGTCAGTTCGCGCTGGGCCTCGAAGCCGGCGGTGACGGCCCGGTACTGGTCGGCGGCGAGGGCCGCGGAGACGGCCTTGCTGATGGCGAGGAAGGGGGTGCGGCGGGGTACTTCGAGGAGGGGCAGGTCCTCGGCGCGGGCCGCGTCGAGGAGGGCCTGCGGGACGGCGTCGTAGTTGACCCCGACGGCGAAGCCGAGGCCGACCACCCCGGCGGCGGCGAGGCGCCGGACGTAGCGGCGCATCTCCTCGGGGTCCTCGGCGTCCAGCTTCATCGCCGTGATCAGCAGCAGCTCGCCGCCCTCCATGTAGGGGACGGGGTCGGCGAGCTCGCTGACGTGGGCCCAGCGGACGGGGGTGTCCAGCTTCCCCTCGCCGGCCCGGACGGCGAGTTTGAGCGCCGAGTGCTGGACGAGCGAGGCGAGGGTGAGCGGCATCGGTACCGTGCGCTTTCGGCCGTGGATTTTCGCCGTGTCGTACGAACGGCGCAGGTCGATTCTGCCACCCCGTAAGGGTCGGGGCATCAGCCGTCGAGGTGGACGAGGAGCGGGGCCGTGCGCTCCCCGCGCACCGAGGTCAGGGAGAGCACCGCGTGCCCGGGCGGCACGGCGTGGGCGAGCTCGGAGGCCGACCAGCGCTCCCGCTCCACCTGGCGCACGGTCACGGCGTCCGTGGTGACGGCCCGGCCGGTGACCAGCTTGCGGAAGGAGTTGACCATGCGGGTCAGCGGCTGGTCGGCGTAGACGGTGCGGCTGGTGACGTCCCGGGTCTCGACCCATTCGGTGCCCCAGGCCTCGGCGAAGCGCTTGCCGTCCCAGGTGGTCACCCCGGAGAAGGCCATCCGGCAGCCGACGGCCCCCAGCAGCGGGGTGCGCAGCGGCTCGGGTACGTCGTCCAGGGTGCGCAGCGCCAGCAGCACGCCCGCGTTGGCCGAGCGCAGCCGCTGGACCCCGCGGACGGTCTCGGCGGTCAGGGTCCGGGCGGCGTCGTCGAGGAGGAGGCAGGCGAAGAGGGAGCGGTCGGCGCGGGCGGCGGCGCTCGCCGTGAACTGGGCGAGCAGCAGCCGGGCCAGCATCCGGGCGGCCTCGGCGTGGCCGCGCTCGGGCAGGTCGATGCGGACCCGCAGGGGGTGTTCGAGGGAGCGCAGGGAGAAGGGCCGGCCGCGGCCGGAGGTGTCGAAGAAGCCGTCGAAGGCGGGCCGGTCGAGGAGGGCGATCCGGTCGGCGAGCAGCGGGCCGGGGTCGCCGGGGGCCCCGGTCTGGCGGTCGCGGGCGTCGAGTTCGCGAAGCATGGCGTGGTGGCCGGCGCCTTCCAGGGCGGACCGGAGCCCTGCACGGGCGGCGGCCGGCACGTCGAGCAGCTCGCGCAGTTCGGGGACGCCGGGGAAGCGACCGTGCGCGGCCCGGAAGGGACCGAGGAGCTGGGCGAGCGCGGTGGCGGCGCGGCGCGTGGGGTCGCCGGGGGCGTCGCCCACGAGGCCTTCGGCGAGCAGGGCGGCGGCCTCGTCGGGGTCGGCGGCGCCGCCGTACAGGTCGAGGTCGTACACGGAGGCGGGGTCGGCGATCTTGACCACCACGTCGTACGCCCCGTCGGGCCCGAGGGCGGTGCCGGCGGCGCCCACGGCGATCACGGCGGCCTGTCCGGCGAGGGCCTGCAGGGCCAGGGCCTCGGCCACGGGCCGGACGAGCCGCCGGGTCTTCCCGGTCCCGGAGGGGCCGACGGCGAGCAGGGAGGTGCCGAGCACGTCGGGGTCGAGGGCGAGCCCGGTGCCGCGGCGCGGGTACGGGTTGCGCTCGCCGGGGTCGACGGCCCCGATCCGCACCTGGCGGACGGCGAGGTCGTGGCGGGCGGCGCGGACGGGCAGGTCGCGCGCGCGGGAGGGGTGGAGGCAGGCGGCCGCGCCCTGGTCGCGGACGGCAGCGTCGAAGGCGCGCAGCCGCCCCGGGTCGGCCTGCACGGACTGCCAGGCGCGGCGGATGCGGGCGCAGTCCACGTCGTTCATGCGGCCGGAGGCGGCTTCGGCGGCCAGCCGGTCGGCGGCCCCGGGGAGCCCGGCGGCCCGCAGCTCGGGCCAGTCGGCGGGGTCCACGGCGGGGGCTGCGGCCGCGGCGGCGGGGTCGGCGGGCACGGCCGCTCCGGCGCCCTTGCGGCCGCGCAGGGCGCGGGCCAGCGGGGCGAACCAGCCCGCGAGCCAGCAGAAGGGCAGCAGGACCAGGGTGTAGACCACGGGGTCGGCCCGGCCGGGCAGGTCCATGTTGTAGCGGGCCACGGCCAGGGCGGCGGCCGGGTCGGCGGGCCGGGAGTAGTCGAAGGGCAGGAAGCCGTACGCGACCTGCCGTACGGGCAGGGTCCCGGCCTTGACCAGGGAGACCACGAGCACGGCGGCGGCCACGGCGAACAGGGCGCGGGCGGCGGGCCCGCGGGCCGCCACCAGCCGGCGGAAGGCCTCGGGCCAGCTGCCGAGCTTCCCGAAGCCGTAGAGGAGGCCGCCGGTGATCAGGAGCTCGTAGACGGCGAGGGCGGTGAGCCCTCCGGTGGCCAGGGCGGGGGCGCCGGTGGCGGTCCACCAGTCGTTCGGGGTGAACAGGCGCAGGGGCAGGTCCCACTGCGGTACGTAGCGGTTGTGGACCAGCGACCAGACGAGCACGCAGGTCAGGAAGGAGATGAGGGCTCCGCTGAGCAGGGCGCGGGAGGGGGTGCGGTCCGGGGCGTGGGTGGCGCGCGGCACGTGCCCGTAGCGCCAGACCCCCGGTTCGGCGGCCGGGCGCGGGACCCGCAGCCAGTCGGCGAGGGCCGGGCCCGAGCGGGGGGCGTGGGCGGGCGGCGGGGGCACCTGCGGGGCGCGGGGGGGCACAGCGGGTGCGGGCGTTTCCTGGGGGCCCGCGGGCCGGGGTACCCCCGCGCGGCCCACCGCGTCGTACGTGCCTTCGGTGTCCATGAACCCCTGCCCCCTGACCGTGATCCCGTACTGCGCCGCTCAATCTAGTGCCCGGTCCCGGCGCGGGGGCCGGGACCGGGCACGAGCCACAAGACACTCCCTATGGCCGCTGCGGACAAGGACACGCGGGCACCACTCCCTGATGGAGCATGCTTTCGCCCCCCGGGCGGGCCTAGCCTGCGGACAAAGACACAAGTGCGTCCGAAACACCCCCCAGGAGCCCCCATGACCGCTGTCCCGCAGGAGCGCAAGATCGTCACCGCGATCCCCGGCCCGAAGTCGCAGGAGCTGCAGGCCCGCCGCCTGGAGACGGTGGCCGGCGGCGTCGGATCCGTGCTGCCCGTCTTCACCGCCCGCGCGGACGGCGGCATCATCGAGGACATCGACGGCAACCGCCTGATCGACTTCGGCTCCGGCATCGCCGTGACCTCGGTCGGCGCCTCCGCCGAGGCCGTCGTGCGCCGCGCCTCCGCGCAGCTCGCCGACTTCACCCACACCTGTTTCATGGTCACGCCGTACGAGGGCTACGTCGAGGTCTGCGAGGCGCTGGCCGAGCTGACCCCGGGCGACCACGCGAAGAAGTCGGCGCTGTTCAACTCGGGCGCCGAGGCGGTCGAGAACGCCGTCAAGATCGCCCGTTCGTACACCAAGCGCCAGGCCGTCGTCGTCTTCGACCACGGCTACCACGGCCGCACCAACCTCACCATGGCGCTGACGGCGAAGAACATGCCGTACAAGCAGGGCTTCGGCCCGTTCGCCCCCGAGGTCTACCGCGTGCCGGTGGCCTACGGCTACCGCTGGCCCACGGGCGCCGAGAACTGCGGCCCCGAGGCCGCAGCCCAGGCGATCGACCAGATCTCGAAGCAGATCGGCGCCGAGAACGTCGCCGCGATCATCATCGAGCCGGTGCTCGGCGAGGGCGGCTTCATCGAGCCGGCCAAGGGCTTCCTCCCGGCGATCGTGAAGTTCGCCAACGACAACGGCATCGTCTTCGTCGCCGACGAGATCCAGTCCGGCTTCTGCCGCACCGGCCAGTGGTTCGCGTGCGAGGACGAGGGCATCGTCCCGGACCTGATCACCACCGCCAAGGGCATCGCGGGCGGTCTGCCGCTCGCCGCCGTCACGGGCCGCGCCGAGATGATGGACTCCGTCCACGCGGGCGGCCTCGGCGGCACCTACGGCGGCAACCCGGTGGCCTGCGCCGGCGCGCTCGGCTCCATCGAGACCATGAAGGAGCTCGACCTCAACGCCAAGGCGAAGCGGATCGAGTCGGTCATGAAGGCCCGCCTGACGGCCATGCAGGAGAAGCACGAGATCATCGGCGACATCCGGGGCCGCGGCGCCATGATCGCCATCGAGCTGGTCAAGGACCCGGAGTCGAAGGCCCCGAACGCCGAGGCCGCCGCCGCGCTCGCCAAGTACTGCCACAACGAGGGCGTGCTCGTCCTCACCTGCGGCACCTACGGCAACGTGCTCCGCTTCCTCCCGCCGATCGTCATCGGCGAGGACCTGCTGAACGAGGGCCTGGACGTGATCGAGGCCGCGCTCGCGGCCCTCTGATCGAGGATCAGGAACAGGCTTGCGGAAGCCGTTCGACCTGTACCGCCGGTAACGGGCGGGCGCTGTGAAGAAGGTGTGGGGGGCCGATGGCGGGAGCACGTTCCCGCTGTCGGTCCCCCTTCCGCTGCCGTACGGTTTCTGCAGATGAGTGAAACACCCCGTCCGCAGGGCACTGCGGGCGACACCGGTACCGGGCTTCCCCAACCCCCTGCCGGGCGCGCTCAGGCGCGCACTCCTCTCCGATCGGATGGCCTGCCGCCCCACACCCCCCGGGGCGGCCGGCAGCCCGGTCCCGCCGGCCGTCCCGGAACCATCCCCCCCGTTCCCGGACGGCCGGCCACCTCCTCCCCCGCACCGGGACCCGGCCCGCACCGGCCCGTGCCGCGCCGCGCGAAGCCGCTGCTCCCCGCGCTGCTCTGCCTCGCCGGGCTCGCCCTGGCCGCCTGGCAGGTCCTGGTGTCCGGCCCGCTGCTGGTCCCGGACGAGGCCCTCAGCCGCGCCCTGGTGCGCTCCGTGCCCGACCCGGTCACCGAGCGGCTCTCCGACCTCGGCAACATCCCGGTCGCCGTCCCCGTCCTGGTCCTGGCCATGGCGTACGCCCTGCGGCGCGGCAGCGGCTGGCGCCCGCCCGCCGCTGCGGCCCTGGCGATGGCGCTCGTCCCCGCGGTGGTGGTCCCGCTCAAGCTGTGGACGGCCCGCCCGGGCCCGCTGGAGCCCTGGGCCTCCGGCTACTTCCCCTCCGGGCACACGGCCACCGCCGCCGTGGCCTACGTCGGGGCCGCCCTGCTCGTCACCCCGTACCTGCGCCGGGCGTGGGCGGTGCCCGCCGCCCTCGCTCTCGCGACGGCGACGGGCACCGGACTGGTGCTGCGCGGGTTCCACTGGCCCCTCGACGTCCTGGCCAGCGCCCTGCTGAGCGCGGCCCTGCTGCTCGGGGTCGCGGCGGCCGTCCGCGCCGGCGGCAGCGGTCAGCGGCGGCCGTAGTACGTGTCGAAGTTCCGGGAGAACTCCCAGCCGCCGAACCGGTCCCAGTTCACCGACCAGGTCATCAGCCCGCGCAGCGCGGGCCAGGTGCCGTGGGTCCGGTACGAGCCGCAGTTCGTCTTCTTCGTGAGGCAGTCCAGCGCCTTGTTCACCTCCGCCGGGGCGGTGTGCCCGTTGCCCGCGTTGACCGTGGCGGGCAGGCCGATGGCCACCTGCTCGGGGCGCAGCGCCGGGAAGACCCGGGAGGTGTTGCCCGCCACCGGGAAGCCGGTGAGGAGCATGTCGGTCATGGCGATGTGGAAGTCCGCGCCGCCCATGGAGTGGTACTGGTTGTCGAGGCCCATGATCGGCCCGGAGTTGTAGTCCTGGACGTGCAGCAGGGTGAGGTCGTCGCGCAGGGCGTGGATGACGGGCAGGTAGGCGCCGGCCCGCGGGTCCTGGCCGCCCCAGGGGCCGGATCCGTAGAACTGGTATCCGAGCTGCACGAAGAAGGTCTCGGGGGCCATGGTCAGGACGAAGTCCTCGCCGTACTTGGCCTTGAGGGTCCGCAGGGCCGAGATCAGGTGGGTGATCACGGGGGTGGTGGGGTTGCGGAAGTCCGTGTCCCCGGTGGCCAGCGAGAGGGAGTGGCCCTCGAAGTCGATGTCGAGCCCGTCGAGCCCGTACTCGTCGATGATCTTCGAGACGGAGGAGACGAAGGTGTCGCGGGCGGCGGTGGTGCCCAGCTGGACCTGGCCGTTCTGGCCGCCGATGGAGATCAGCACCTTCTTTCCGGCCGCCTGCCGGGCCTTGATGGCGGCCTTGAACTCGGCGGGGCTCTCGACGTTGGGACACTCGCTCACCGGGCAGAGCGAGAAGCGGATGTCGCCGGAGGTGACCGAGGTGGGCTCGCCGAAGGCCAGGTTGACGATGTCCCAGGAGGCGGGGACGTCGGCCATGCGGAGGTAGCCGGAGCCGTTGGCGAATCTGGAGTGCAGGTAGCCGACGAGGACCCGCTCGGGCAGGCCGGGTCCGGGGCCGGGGCCGCCCCCGGAGGTGGTGATGCCCGTGACGGCCGCGCTGCGGGGCGATTCGCCGGCCGCGTTCACGGCGCTGACCTGGAAGGAGTACGCGGTCGAGGGGGCGAGTCCGGTGACGGTGGCGGAGGTGCCGGTGACGGACAGGGGGGCCGCGCCCTCGCGGTGGACCCGGTAGCCGGTGGCCCCGGCCGCCGCGGACCAGGTCAGGGTGAGGCTGGAGGAGGTGGCGGAGCCCGCGGCGAGCCCGGCGGGGGCGGCGGGCGGCTGCTCCTGCCCGGTGCCGGGGTCGGGGCCGACGAGGGTGAGGTCGTCGGCGAAGTAGGCGCTCTGGCCGTACCAGCCGTGGGTGTAGACGGTCACGGAGGTGGTGGCCGGGCCGGTGCGGAAGCTCGTGCTCAGCTTCTGCCAGGAGGCGGCCGAGGGGGTCCAGGTGGACACGTCGGAGGTGCCGGTGCCGGAGGCGCCGAGGTAGACGTACCCGCCCTGCACCCAGGCGCCGAGCGTGTACGTCGAATCGGGCTTGACCGTGACGGTCTGGCTGCACTTGGCGTGGTCCTGGCCGCCGGGGACGGCCTTGAGGGCGGCGGCGCCGCCGTGGACGGGCGCGGTGACGGTGCTGCCGGCCGTACAGGTCCAGCCGCTGAGGCCGGCCTCGAAGCCGCCGTTGCGGGCGAGGTCGGCGTCGGCGGCCGGGGCGGCCGCGGCGGCGCCGGGCAGCCCTGCGGCGAGCAGGGCGGCCGCGGCCAGGGCGCCGGCGGCCCAGGAGGTGATCCGGGTGGGGGTGCGTTGCACTGCTGCCTCCGGAGCATGGGGGGACGGAGGGGGTGACGGGAGCACAACATGGTCCAGACCAATGCGGCTGTCAAGGGATCGCGCACCAACTCCCCACGCCCCGCGCCCCGTTCACTCCGGTACGGGCAGCTCCCCGGCCGCCTCCCCTGCCGCCCCGCCCGCCGCGCCGCCTGCTGCACCTCCTGCCAGGAACGCCGCCGCCTCGTGCATCGCCAGCTCCAGCAGCACCGGGTCGTTGAGGTGCCCCGAGCCGTCCGGCGGGACCACCCAGCGCACCCCGCCGGAGGCCCGCCCCGGGTGCGGGACCACGATCCACGTCCCGCTGCCCGCCCCCCGCACCCCGGTGCCGAGCCAGCGCGCCGCGGTGCCCGGCGGGACGAAGAAGCCGAGCCGCCCCTCGCCGAAGTCGGCCAGCACCGGACCGGGCCGACCGGCGAGCCGGCCCAGCACCTCGTACGTGGACCGGGCCAGCTCCGGGGGCAGGATCAGCACGTCCCAGCGGCGGCCGGCGGGCAGCAGGGCCACCCCGTGCGCACTGCGCTCCCACTCCCAGCGGCAGGCGTCCGGATCCGGCGCCGCCGAGGCCAGCCACTCCAGCGCGGCCCTCGCTCCCGAACCGTTCATGTCCGCTCTCCCTCGCCTCGCGATCAGCGGCCGCCCCTTCTTGGACGGCGCGTCAACGGGAGAGAGCGGCCGGGGCGCCGGACATGACGCGGGTTCGGCTACCGACTGGTAGTGAGACGGGTCACATATGGGTCACGGGTGTGCGCCCCCGCTCCTGCGGGGGCGCACACCCGTGCACGTCGGGAGGGTGCGGCGGATCAGCTGTCGAAGCCGAGCCCGAACTTGTCCAGGGTCTTCAGCCAGAGGTTGCGCCGCCCGCCCCGGGTGTCCGCCCGGGCCAGGGACCACTTGGTCAGCGCGATCCCGGTCCACGCGAAGGGCTCGGGCGGGAACGGCATCGGCTTGGACCTCACCATCTCCAGCACGGTCCGCTCGGTGCGCTCCCCGGCCAGCAGGTCGAGCATCACGTCGGCGCCGAAGCGCGTGGAGCCCACCCCGAGGCCGGTGTAGCCGGCGGCGTACGCCACCTTCCCGGAGTACGCCGTGCCGAAGAAGGCGGAGAAGCGGGAGCAGGTGTCGATGGCACCGCCCCAGGCGTGGCTGAAGTTCACCCCCTCCAGCTGCGGGAAGCAGGTGAAGAAGTGCTGCGCGAGCTTCAGGTAGGTCTCGGGGCGGTGGTCGTACTCGGAGTCGAGCTTTCCGCGGTACGGGTAGATGGCGTCGTAGCCGCCCCACAGGATCCGGTGGTCGGGGGTGATCCGGAAGTAGTGGAACTGGTTGGCGCTGTCGCCCAGGCCCTGGCGCTTCTTCCAGCCGATGGCCTCCAGCTGCGCGGGGGTGAGCGGCTCGGTCATCAGGGCGTAGTCGTAGACGGGGACGGTCAGCGGGCGGATCCGCTTGACCAGGGAGGGGAAGATGTTGGTGCCGAGGGCCACCCGGCGGGCGAAGACCCGGCCGTAGGGGGTCTTGACGGTCATCCCGGCCCCGGAGGCGGCCATCTTCAGGCCGCGGGTGTTCTCGTAGATCCGCACCCCGAGGCCCAGGCAGGCCTCCTTGAGGCCCCAGGCCAGGCGGGCGGGGTTGAGCATGGCCACCCCGTCCTTGTCCCAGAGCCCGCCGAGGAAGGTGGGCGAGTTCACCTCGGCCCGCAGCTCGTCGCGGTCGAGCAGGACGGAGCCCCCGAAGCCCAGCTTCTCGGCCTCGGCGTGCAGCTCGCGCAGCTCCTCCATCTGGTGGGGCTCGGTGGCCACGTCGATCTCGCCGGTGCGCTCGAAGTCGCAGTCGATGCCGTAGCGGGCCACGGCCTCCTCGATGGCGTCGAGGTTGCGGGCGCCCAGCTCCTCCAGCTTGGCGAGCTCGCCCGGCCAGCGGGCGAGCCCGTTGGAGAACCCGTGGGTCAGGGAGGCGGCGCAGAAGCCGCCGTTGCGCCCGGAGGCGGCCCAGCCCGCCTCCCTGCTCTCGATCAGGACCACGTCCCGGCCGGGGTCGCGCTCCTTGGCCAGGAGCGCGGTCCACAGGCCGCTGTAGCCGCCGCCCACGACCAGCAGGTCGCAGTGTTCGTCACTGGTCAGGGCGGGCTGCGGGGCGGGCTTGCCGGGGTCGTCGAGCCAGTACGAGACCGGCAGCGCTTCGGAAAGGGATCGTGTGACACTTCGCATGGCGACTGGGGCCATGGCTTCCAACTCCCTACGGGACTGCTTGGCGTTACTTGTGCTGCATCTTCTTGCGGCGGTTGCCGACGCTCTGGCCGACGAGTACCACCAGGACGGCGATGGCGAACATGGCCGTACCGATGACGTTGATCTGTACGGGCGTACCGCGCTGGGCCGATCCCCACACGAACATGGGGAAGGTGACGGTGTTGCCCGAGTTGAAGTTGGTGATGATGAAGTCGTCGAAGGACAGGGCGAAGGACAGCAGGGCGCCGGCCGCGATGCCGGGGGCGGCGATCGGCAGGGTCACCCGCAGGAAGGTCTGCAGGGGGCCCGCGTACAGGTCCCTGGCGGCCTCCTCCAGCCTCGGGTCCATCGACAGCACGCGCGCCTTGACCGCGGCCACCACAAAGCTGAGGCAGAACATGACGTGGGCGATCAGGATGGTCCAGAAGCCCAGCTCGACGCCCATGTTGAGGAAGAGCGCGAGCAGCGAGGCGGCCATCACGATCTCCGGCATGGCCATCGGCATGAAGATCAGCGAGTTCACCGCCCCGCGGGCCCGGAAGCGGTAACGCACGAGCGCGAAGGCGATGGCGGTGCCCAGCGCGGTCGCGCCGAGGGTGGCCCACAGGGCGATCTGGAACGACAGGGCGAGCGAGCCGCACATGTCGGCGACCCCGCAGGGGTCCTTCCAGGCCTCCAGCGAGAACTCCTGCCAGTCGTAGTTGAACCGGCCGGTGGGGTTGTTGAAGGAGAACACCGTCACGACGACGTTCGGCAGGATGAGGTACGCGAGGGTGCCGAGCCCGGCGATGACGACGAGGTTGCGTCGGAGCCACTGCATCAGACCAGGTCCTCCGTTCCGGCGCGGCGGATGTAGAGCGTGACCATGACCAGGACGACGGCCATGAGGATGAAGGACAGCGCGGCGGCCGTCGGGTAGTCCAGGATCCGCAGGTACTGCGACTGGATGACGTTGCCGATCATGCGGGTGTCCGTGGAGCCGAGCAGTTCGGCGTTGACGTAGTCGCCGCTCGCCGGGATGAAGGTCAGCAGCGTGCCCGAGACCACGCCCGGCATCGACAGCGGGAAGGTCACCTTGCGGAAGGCGGTGGCCGGGGAGGCGTACAGGTCGCCGGCCGCCTCGTGCAGGCGGGTGTCGATGCGCTCCAGCGAGGTGTACAGCGGCAGGATCATGAACGGCAGGAAGTTGTACGTCAGACCGCAGACCACCGCCAGCGGCGTGGCCAGCACCCGCTCGCCCTCGGTCATCCCCAGCCAGCTGGTGACGTCGAGGACGTGCAGGGTGTTGAGGGTCTGCACGACCACGCTGTCGTCCGCGAGGATCGTCTTCCAGGCCAGGGTGCGGATCAGGAAGCTCGTGAAGAACGGCGCGATGACCAGGATCAGCAGAAGGTTGCGCCAGCGGCCCGCCTTGAAGGCGATCAGGTAGGCCAGCGGGTAGCCGAGCAGCAGGCACAGCGCGGTGGCGGTGCCGGCGTACAGCAGCGAGCGCAGGAACTGCGGGTAGTACTCGGTGAAGGCGTCCCAGTAGGTCTGGAAGTGCCAGGTGACCCGGTAGCCCTCCTCCAGGGAGCCGGTCTGCACCGAGGTCGAGGCCTGGTAGACCATCGGCAGCACGAAGAAGACGAGCAGCCACACGATGCCGGGCAGCAGCAGCCAGTACGGGACCAGCCGCTTGCGCACGGAGGGCCGGTGGACCGGCGGCCCGGCGGGGGCGGGCGCCTGCGGGGGCGCCTCGGTGGCGGTCACGCGCCCTCCTCGACCGTCTCGGTGCCGGCGTCGATGTCCTGGTCGGCGTCGAGCCCGAAGGTGTGCGCCGGGTTCCAGTGCAGGACGACCTCGGTGCCCGGGACCAGGCGGGTGTCGCGCTCGATGTTCTGGACGTACACCTCCAGCTCCGGGCAGACCGGGCTGTCGACCACGAACTGCGTGGAGACCCCGATGAAGGAGGAGGCGGCGATCTTCCCGCGGACGGTGTTGCGGCCCCCGGCCACGCTGTGCGCCTCGTCCGCGTGCACCACGGAGATCTTCTCGGGCCGTACGCCGACCAGCAGGCGGCCCCCGGAGCGGGGGGTGGTGGCGCAGCGGGCGCCGGGCAGCCGCAGCCGGGTGCCGGCGGCGGAGACCACGACCTCGTCGCCGGTCTGCTCCACGGCGGCCTCGATCAGGTTCGAGGTGCCGAGGAAGTTGGCGACGAAGGTGGTGCGCGGGTTCTCGTACAGCTCGGCGGGGGCGCCCAGCTGCTCGACCCGGCCGCCGTTCATCACGGCCACGGTGTCGGCCATGGTCATGGCCTCCTCCTGGTCGTGCGTGACGTGGACGAAGGTGATGCCGACCTCGGTCTGGATCCGCTTGAGCTCCAGCTGCATCTGGCGGCGCAGCTTGAGGTCGAGGGCGCCGAGGGGCTCGTCGAGGAGGAGCACCTGCGGGTGGTTGATGAGCGCGCGGGCGACCGCCACGCGCTGCTGCTGGCCGCCGGAGAGCTGGTGGGGCTTCTTGCGGGCGTGCTCGCCGAGCTGGACCAGCCCGATCATGTCGTCGACCTGCTTCTTCACGGACTTGATGCCGCGCCGGCGCAGGCCGAAGGCGATGTTCTCGTAGATGTCCATGTGCGGGAAGAGCGCGTAGCTCTGGAAGACCGTGTTCACCGGGCGCTTGTAGGGCGGCAGGTGGGTGACCTCGCGGTCGCCGAGGTGCACGGTGCCGGTGGAGGGGTCCTCCAGGCCGGCGATCATGCGCAGCGTGGTGGTCTTCCCGCAGCCCGAGGCGCCGAGGAGGGCGAAGAAGGAGCCCTGCGGGATGGTCAGGTCCAGCGGGTGCACGGCCTGGAAGGAGCCGTAGTGCTTGCTGATCCCGGTGAGGCGGACGTCGCCGCCCGCGGTGTTGTCAGTCATGGGTCGCGGTCCCGGTGGTGGAGTCGAACGTCGAATGGGGGCGGGGTGCGGGCGTACGCCGGTCAGGCGCCGATGAGCTTGGCGAACTTCTCCTCGTACGCCGTCTCCTCCGCGCTGCTGAGCGAGCGGAAGGCGCGGGACTTCGCGGCCATGGCCTTGTCCGGGAGGATCAGCGTGTTGGCGGCGAGCTCGGGGTCGATCTTCGCGAGCTCGTCCTTGACCCCTTCGACGGGGCAGACGTAGTTGATGTAGGCGGCGAGCTGGGCGGCCACCGGGAGCTCGTAGTAGTAGTCGATGAGCTTCTCGGCGTTGGCCTTGTGCCGGGCCTTCGACGGGACGAGCAGGTTGTCGCTGGAGGTGATGTAGCCGGCCGCCGGGATGGCGAACTTGATGTCCGGGTTGTCGGCCTGGAGCTGGATGACGTCGCCGGCCCAGGCCAGACAGGCCGCGAGGTCGCCCTTGCTGAGGTCCGAGGTGTAGTCGTTGCCCGTGAAGCGGCGGATCTGCTTGCGGTCCACGCCCTTCTGGAGCCGCCCCACCGCCGCGTCGAAATCGGCGTCGGTGAAGGACCGGGGGTCCTTGCCCATGTCGATCAGGGTCATGCCGACGGTGTCGCGCATCTCCGTCAGGAAGCCGACGCGGCCCTTGAGGGCGGGGTCGTCGAGCATCTGGCTCACCGAGTCGACCGTCCTGCCGCCGGTCGCCTTGGAGTTGTAGGCGATGACGGTGGAGATGCCGGTCCAGGGGTACGAGTACGCCCGGCCCGGGTCCCAGTCGGGGCTGCGGAACTGCGGGGACAGGTGGGCGAAGGCGTGGGGCAGGTGCGAGGCGTCCAGCTTCTGCGCCCAGCCGAGCCGGATCATGCGGCCGGCCAGCCAGTCGGTGACCACGATCAGGTCGCGGCCGGTGTCCTGGCCGGCCGCGAGCTGGGGGCGGATCTTCCCGAAGAACTCGACGTTGTCGTTGATGTCCTCGGTGTACTTGACCTTGATCCCGGTGCGTTTGGTGAACGCCTCCAGGGTCGGCCGGGACTTCTCGTCCTCACTGGTGTCCATGTACTCGGTCCAGTTGGAGAAGTTGACCGTCTTCTCCTTGGCCGAGAAGTCCGAGGAGGCCGCGGCCCCCTCCCCCTCCCGCTTGGCCGGCGGGATCCCGCAGGCGGTCAGGCCCGCGAGCCCGCCGAGGGTGAGCGCTCCGGCTCCGGAGGCGCGCAGCAGCGAACGGCGCGTCAGGGCGCCGCGGCCGCTGGTCAGGCTGCGCCGCACCGCGGCGAGTTGCGCCGACGAGAGGCGGTCGTGCTCGTACTGCTCCATGCGCTGTTCCCTTTCGGGTGGGTGGGCCGTCGGTCGGACGGCGGCTGCTATCGGTCCCCGAAGATCGTGCGGTGCCAGTCCTTCGCCGCCACCGCGGTGTTGTCGAACATCACATGCTTGACCTGCGTGTACTCCTCGAAGGAGTAGGCACTCATGTCTTTTCCGTAGCCGCTGGCCTTGTAGCCGCCGTGCGGCATCTCGCTGATGATCGGGATGTGGTCGTTGACCCAGACGCAGCCCGCCTTGACCTCGCGGGTGGCGCGCCCGGCCCGGTAGACGTCGCGGGTCCAGGCGGAGGCCGCGAGGCCGTACGGGGTGTCGTTGGCCAGCGCGATGCCCTCGTCGTCGGTGTCGAAGGGCAGGACGACCAGCACGGGCCCGAAGATCTCGGACTGGACCACCTCGCTGTCCTGGGGGGCGCCGGCGATCAGGGTGGGGCGGTAGTACGCCCCGTCCGCGAGCTCCCCGCCGGGGGCCTCTCCGCCGGTGACGACGGTGGCGTAGCCGCGGGCGCGCTCGACGAAGCCGGCGACGCGGTCGCGCTGGGCGTGGGAGACCAGCGGGCCGAGGTCGGTGCCGGGGGCGAAGGGGTCGCCGACCCGCACGGTCTCCATGAGCTCCGCGACGCGGGCGGTGAAGGCCTCGTAGAGGGGGCGCTGGACGTAGGCGCGGGTGGCGGCGGTGCAGTCCTGGCCGGTGTTGATCAGGGAGCCCGCGACGGCGCCGTGGGCGGCGGCCTCGACGTCGGCGTCGTCGAAGACGAGGAAGGGGGCCTTGCCGCCGAGCTCCAGGTGGAGGCGCTTGACCGTGGCGGTGGCCACCTCCGCGACCCGCTTGCCGACGGCGGTGGAGCCCGTGAAGGAGGTCATGACCACGTCGGGGTGGGCGACCAGGTGCTCGCCCGCGACCCGGCCGGAACCGGTGACGATGTTGATCACCCCGTCGGGGATCCCGGCCTCCTTGGCCGCCTGGGCGAACATGAGGGAGGTCAGGGGGGTGAGCTCAGCGGGCTTGAGGACGATCGTGTTGCCCGCGGCCACGGCCGGGAGGATCTTCCACGCGGCCATCTGGAGCGGGTAGTTCCAGGGGGCGATGGAGCCGACCACGCCGATCGCCTCGCGGCGCACGTACGAGGTGTGGTCGCCGGAGTACTCGCCGGCGGCCTGGCCCTGGAGGTGCCGGGCGGCGCCCGCGAAGAAGGCCGTGTTGTCGATGGTGCCGGGCACGTCGAACTCGGTGCTCAGCTTGAGGGGTTTGCCGCACTGCAGGGACTCTGCGTACGCGAAGTCCTCTGCCTGCGCGGCAAGGACCGCCGCCAGCCGGTGCAGGGCGTCGGACCGCTCGCCGGGGGTGGCGGCGGACCAGGCGGGGAAGGCGGACAGCGCGGCGGCGACGGCCTCGTCCACGTCAGCGGCGGAGGCGAGCTCGTAGGTGAGCACCTCCTCGCCGGTGGCCGGGTCCACCACGCTGTGTGACTGTCCGGAGGTGCCGGGCCTCAGCCGGCCGGCGATGTACTGCGCGCCGTCTGCGAAGCGGTCCTTAACCTGGAAGCGGTTGCCCATCACGCTCTCCGTAGCTCCAGCTCGAATTGAGTGCCGATCCTGGCAGAGGTGTTCCCCTCCGCCAAGTGATTCCGTGGTTGCCTTTTGATTACGCGACGGAATCGGTCGACCATGTGTCGCGTCGATCCGAAAATCCCGTACGAAGTGTCAGTGGCGACTGCCAGACTCGCGTGCATGGAGATGATCGACAAGCTGATCGGGCAGGTCAACGCCGGTGTCCGGGTGAAGTACCTGCCGTTTTGGGGACACCGCCCGCGGCCCGACGGCAGTCTCGGGGCGGGCTGTCTGAGCCAATGGTGGCCCTCCCCCTTCACCGTCGGTGACGTCACGTATGCAACGGCCGAGCACTGGATGATGGCGGAGAAGGCCCGGCTGTTCGGGGACGGGGAGGCCCTGGAGGCCGTCCTGTCCGCCCGTACGCCCGCGGAGGCGAAGAAGGCCGGGCGGCTGGTGCGCCGGTTCGACAACGCGGTCTGGGAGCGGGAGCGCTTCGGCATCGTGGTGGAGGGCAGCGTGCACAAGTTCGCCTCCTCCCCCGAGCTGACCGCCTTCCTCCTGGGCACCGGCGGGCGGGTCCTGGTCGAGGCCTCGCCGGTGGACCGGATCTGGGGCATCGGCCTGGCCGCCGACGACGAGCGGGCCGGCGACCCGGCCCGCTGGCGCGGGCTCAACCTGCTCGGCTTCGCCCTGATGGAGGCGCGGGAGCGGCTGGCCGCGGGCGGCTGAGCCAGGGGGCCCGGGCCTGGAGGGGGCGGCCCGGCCGGGGGCTCAGCCGGAGGGGTGGACGACCTGCTCGGTGGAGTGCTCCGGCGGCGCCGGGTTCTGTCCGCCGTCCTCCGTGGAGGTCGCGATGCCGATGACCAGGCCCACCACGATGACGGTGCCGATCAGGATGCCGACCGCGCCCAGGATGATCCCGGCGAGCGCCTTGCCGCCCTCGGTGGCGGTGCCCCGCCGGTACCGGGCGCGCCCGAGCACCCCGCAGACCACGGCGGCGATGCCGAGCACGGGGCTGAGGAAGCCCGTGCAGAAGACGGCGACGGAGCAGATGCCCAGCCAGAGGGCGGCGTTGCACAGCGAGTTGTCCGGGGGCGGGCTGCCGTCCCCGGCCGGCGGCAGGTACCCGTAGAAGCCGGGCTGCAGGTGGGAGGGGGTGGCGGGGCCCCACGGGTAGGGCGGGGCCCCGGCGGGGTGCGCGGGCTGCGCGGCGCCGTGGCCGGGTCCGGGGGCGCCGTACGCGCCGGGGGGCGCGGCCGGATAGCCGTAGCCGGGCCCGCTGCCGTACGGGGCCTGGGGCGCGGCCGGGTAGCCGTACGCGGGCGCGGCGGGGGCCGGGCCGGTGCCGGGCGCGGGGTCGGCCGGATAGCCGTACGCCGGGGTGGCCGGACCGGGGGTGTTGCCTGCCTGGGTGGGCTGGTCGTGGACGGAGGGCGGCTGCGGTACGGCCGCGCCCGGTGCGCCGGACTTGCCCGGAGTGACGCCCGGCTCCGGCGGCGCCCAGGGGTCCGCGGGCTCGTTGCGTGCGGGTCCCTCGTGCTGGTCGGACATGTGTTCAGGCCCCCCTCTCCTCGGGCCATGCTAAGGGCTGCCCCGGACGGCTCCCCCGGCTGCCTACGATGATCCCGACCTGCCCGCACCCGTCACCCGGAGGCCCTCATGCCCGATCTGCACCCGTTCATCGCGGGGCTGCCCAAGGCGGAGCTCCACGTCCACCACGTCGGTTCGGCCTCCCCCCGCATCGTCGCCGAACTGGCCGCCCGGCACCCCGACTCGAAGGTGCCCACCGACCCCGAGGCCCTCGCCGACTACTTCACCTTCACCGACTTCGCCCACTTCATCGAGGTGTACCTGTCGGTGGTGGACCTGGTCCGCACCCCCGAGGACGTCCGGCTGCTGACCTTCGAGGTCGCCCGCGACATGGCCCGGCAGAACATCCGGTACGCCGAGCTGACCATCACCCCCTACTCCTCCACGCGCCGCGGCATCGAGGAGAAGGCGTTCATGGAGGCCATCGAGGACGCCCGCAAGGCCGCCGAGGCCGAGCTCGGGGTCGTCCTGCGCTGGTGCTTCGACATCCCCGGCGAGGCCGGCCTGGCCGCCGCCGAGGAGACCGCGCGGCTCGCGGTGGACCTGCGCCCCGAGGGCCTGGTCTCCTTCGGCCTCGGCGGCCCGGAGATCGGCGTACCGCGCCCGCAGTTCAAGCCGTACTTCGACCGGGCCCGGGCGGCCGGCCTGCACAGCGTCCCGCACGCGGGCGAGACCACCGGTCCGGAGACCGTCTGGGACGCGATCCGCGAGCTGGGCGCCGAGCGCATCGGCCACGGCACCAGCTCCGTCCGGGACCCCGGGCTGCTGGCGTACCTGGCGGAGCACCGGATCGCCCTGGAGGTCTGCCCGACCTCGAACATCGCGACCCGCGCGGTGGCCACCCTGGAGGAGCACCCGCTCAGGGAGATGGTGGCGGCCGGGGTGCCGGTGACGATCAACAGCGACGACCCGCCGATGTTCGGCACCGACCTCAACAACGAGTACGCGGTGGCCGCCCGGCTGCTGGACCTGGACGAGCGCGGGCTCGCCGGCCTCGCGAAGAACGCCGTCGAGGCCTCGTTCCTCGACCCGGCCGGAAAGGCCCGCCTGGCCGCGGAGATCGACACGTACACGGCCGCCTGGCTCGCCCGCTGACGCACCGCCAGAATGGGGACATGCGCACCCTGACGGCCGTAGGCCACCGCGGAGACCCGTACGCCGCCCGCGAGAACACCCTCGCCTCGCTCCGCTCCGCGTTCGCGCGCGGAGCGGACGCGGTCGAGATCGACGTGCGGCTCACCCGCGACGGGGTGCCGGTCCTGCTGCACGACGAGGACCTGCGCCGGCTGTGGGGGCGGGAGGCGCGGGTGGACTCCGTGACGGCGGAGCGGCTGCGGGAGCTGACCGGCGGCGGGGTCCCCACCCTGCGCGAGGCGCTGATGGCCACCGGGGCCGGCCGGGTGATGATCGACCTGCCGGGCGCCACGGCCGCGGGGGTCAGGACGGTGGTGGGCCAGGTCCGCGAGTGCGGGGCCCGCGACCGCGCGTACTACTGCGCGGGCGCTGACACCATGCTCGCCGTCCGGGCGGCGGACCCGGGGGCGGAGATCGCACTGAGCTGGACCTCGCTGTGCCCGCCCAGCCGGACCCTGGTGGACGCGCTGGCCCCGCGCTGGCTCAACTACCGCTTCGGGCTGCTCAGCCCGGAGCTGACCGCGGCCCTGCACGCGGACGGCTTCCTGGTCTCCGCCTGGACGGCGGACACCCGGCGCACGATGCGCCGCCTGATCGACGCGGGCGTGGACTCGATCACCACGAACCGCGTGGACGCCCTGACGGCGGTCCGGGCGGCGGCCGGCCTCTGACGGCGCGGCCGCCTCACAGGCCCACGATGCCGTTCCACCGCCGGGCCAGGGTCCGCCGCTCGGCCGGGGAGATGTCCCGGGCCACGGCGAGCCGCTTGCGCATCGGCCCGTCCGGGAAGATGAGCGGGTCCTCGGCGAGGGCCGCGGTCTCCTCGTCGTCGGAGTCCGCGAGCACGTCGCGGGCGGCGGGCACGGGGCAGACGTAGTTGACCCAGGCGGCGAGCTCGGCGGCGGTCTGCGGGTCGTAGTAGTGGTCGACGAGGGCCTCCGCATTGGCCTTGTGCGGGGCGAGGTTGGGGATGAGCAGGCTCTCCGCCCACAGCTCCGCGCCCTCCTCGGGCACCACGAACTCGATGTCGGGGTCGTCGGCCTGCAGCTGGATCACGTCCCCCGAGTAGGCCTGGCAGGCCAGGACGTCGCCGGTGGACAGGTCCTTGATGTAGTCGTTGCCGGTGAAGCGACGGATGTGCTTCCGGCGGACCAGGTCCTCGACCCGGTCGCACACCCGGTGGAAGTCCGCCTCGGTCCAGCGGGTCACGTCCACGCCGTCCCCCTGCATGAGCAGCGCGAAGGACTCGTCCAGCCCGGACAGCAGGGTGACCTTGCCCGCCAGCTCGGGGCGCCACAGGTCCGCGGTGGACTTCAGCTCGCGCCCCAGCCTCCTGCGGTTGTACGCGATCCCGGTGATCCCGCACTGCCAGGGGACGGTGTGGGCGCGGCCGGGGTCGAAGGCGGGCGAGCGCAGCTGCGGGTCGAGGTGGCGGGCGACGTTGGGCTGGGCGGCGCGGTCCATCTCCTGCGCCCAGCCGAGCCGGACGAACCGCGCGGCCATCCAGTCGCTGACCACGACGAGGTCGCGGCCGGTCTCCTGGCCGTTCATGAGGGCCGGGCCGACCTTGCCGAAGAACTCGTCGTTGTCGTTGATCTCCTCGGTGTACCGGACCCGGATGCCGGTGCGCCCGGTGAAGGACTCCAGGGTCGGGCGGCGGGTCTCGTCCTCGTCGTCGGTGTCGATGTAGAGGGGCCAGTTGGCGAAGGAGACGGTCCGGTCCCGGTCCGAGCGGTCGGCCGCGGACCGGTCCTCCTCCTCGATGAAGGCCGGGGGGACCCCGCAGCCGGCCAGGGCGGCCAGCAGTCCGGCCGAGCCGAGTCCGCGCAGCGCGGTGCGGCGGGGGATTCCCCGGCGGGCGGGGGCGCGGGGTGCGGTGCGTACGGGCATGCGCACAGGTTCGGCTCACGCAGGAGGGGCGGGCAATAGACAAGGTGTCTACTGCCCGCCCCTCCGGGGAACGGGGTTGATCACGCGTCAGGCGCGGACCGGCTCCCGGCCGGGTGTCAGCCGCCCAGCGAGGTCATCACGTGCTTGATGCGGGTGTAGTCCTCGAAGCCGTAGGCGGAGAGGTCCTTGCCGTAGCCGGACTTCTTGTAGCCGCCGTGGGGCATCTCGGCGACGAGCGGGATGTGGGTGTTGATCCACACGCAGCCGAAGTCGAGGGCCTTGGACATGCGCATGGCGCGGCCGTGGTCCTTGGTCCAGACGGAGGAGGCGAGGGCGTACTCGACGTCGTTCGCGTACGCGACGGCCTGGGCCTCGTCCGTGAAGGACTGGACGGTGATGACCGGGCCGAAGACCTCGTTCTGGACGATCTCGTCGTCCTGCTTGAGGCCGGAGACGACGGTCGGGGCGTAGAAGTAGCCCTTCTCGCCGACCTGGTGGCCGCCCGCCTCGACCTTGGCGTGGGCGGGGAGGCGCTCGATGAAGCCCGCGACCTGCTTGAGCTGGTTCGGGTTGTTCAGCGGGCCGTAGAGCACGTCCTCGTCGTCCGGCTGGCCGGTCCTGGTGTCGGCGGCGGCCTTGGCGAGGGCGGTGACGAACTCGTCGTGGATGGACTCGTGGACGAGCACGCGGGTGGCGGCCGTACAGTCCTGGCCGGCGTTGAAGTAGCCCGCCACCGCGATGTCCTCGACGGCCTTGGCGATGTCGCAGTCCTCGAAGACGACGACGGGGGCCTTGCCGCCGAGCTCCAGGTGGACGCGCTTGACGTCCTTCGAGGCGCTCTCGGCGACCTGCATGCCGGCGCGTACGGAGCCGGTGATGGAGGCCATCGCGGGGGTGGAGTGCTCGACCATGGCCTTGCCGGTCTCGCGGTCGCCGCAGATGACGTTGAAGACGCCCTTGGGCAGCACGGAGTCGATGATCTCGGCCATCAGGACGGTCGAGGCCGGGGTGGTGTCCGAGGGCTTGAGCACCACGGTGTTGCCCGCGGCGATGGCCGGGGCGAACTTCCACACGGCCATCATCATCGGGTAGTTCCACGGCGCCACCTGGGCGCAGACGCCGACGGGCTCGCGGCGGATGATCGAGGTCATGCCCTCCATGTACTCGCCGGCCGAGCGGCCCTCGAGCATGCGGGCGGCGCCGGCGAAGAACCGGAGCTGGTCGACCATGGGCGGCAGCTCCTCGCTGGCCGTCAGGCCCAGCGGCTTGCCGGTGTTCTCCGACTCGGCGGCGACGAGCTCGTCCGCGCGGGCCTCGAAGGCGTCGGCGATCTTGAGCAGGGCCTTCTGGCGCTCGGCCGGGGTGGTGTCGCGCCAGCCCGGGAAGGCGGCAGCGGCGGCGGCCATGGCCGCGTCCACGTCGGCCTGGCCGGACAGCGGAGCCGTCGCGTAGACCTCGCCGGTGGCGGGGTTGACCACCTCGGTGGTCCGCCCGTCGGCGGCGTCCCTGAACTCTCCGCCGATGTAGTTGCGCAGACGACGCAGTTCGGTGGTCACTACAGCCACTCTCCTGATCACATGTCCAATGAGTGAGACAGTTCCCCAGCCTAACCCCTGAGCCGACGCTTTCGACAGAGCCAGACGTCACCAACTACGAAATCAGTTGGATCCGATCTCCCGAACAACGGATTTCATTGATTCCGGGTTGCGGAACTGCTGACTCCTCGTGCAGAGTGAGCTCGTGGTCAGTCGAAGCACAGATGCCAGGAACAGACAGACGTCCCCTTCGGTCGATGCTGTGTCCCTGGCGATCATCGAGCAACTGCAGGAGGACGGCCGCCGTCCGTACGCAGCAATCGGCAAGGCCGTCGGCCTGTCGGAGGCCGCCGTGCGCCAGCGGGTCCAGAAACTGCTCGACCAGGGCGTCATGCAGATCGTCGCCGTCACGGACCCGCTCACGGTGGGCCTGCGGCGCCAGGCGATGGTCGGCATCAACGTCGAGGGGGACCTCGACCCGGTGGCCGACGCGCTGACCGCAATGGCCGAGTGCGAGTACGTGGTGATGACCGCGGGCTCGTTCGACCTGATGGTGGAGATCGTCTGCGAGGACGACGACCACCTGCTGGAGACGATCAACAAGCGGATCCGCACGCTCCCCGGCGTGCGCTCCACCGAAAGCTTCGTTTACCTGAAGCTGAAGAAGCAGACCTACATGTGGGGAACCCGATAGCCGTGAGCCAGGACCTGTCCAAGACCGCGTACGACCACCTGTGGATGCACTTCACCCGCATGTCCTCGTACGAGAACTCCCCCGTCCCCACCATCGTGCGGGGCGAGGGCACCTACATCTACGACGACAAGGGCAAGCGCTACCTCGACGGGCTCGCCGGCCTGTTCGTGGTCAACGCCGGCCACGGCCGCAAGGAACTGGCCGAGGTCGCCTACAAGCAGGCCCAGGACCTCGCGTTCTTCCCCGTGTGGTCCTACGCCCACCCCAAGGCCGTGGAGCTCGCCGAGCGCCTCGCGCACTACGCCCCGGGTGACCTGAACAAGGTCTTCTTCACCACCGGCGGCGGCGAGGCCGTCGAGACCGCCTGGAAGCTCGCCAAGCAGTACTTCAAGCTCAAGGGCAAGCACACCAAGTACAAGGTCATCTCCCGCGCGGTCGCCTACCACGGCACCCCGCAGGGCGCGCTGTCCATCACGGGCCTGCCGGCCCTGAAGGCCCCCTTCGAGCCGCTGGTACCGGGCGCCCACAAGGTCCCCAACACCAACATCTACCGCGCCCCGATCCACGGCGACGACCCCGAGGCCTTCGGCCGCTGGGCCGCCGACCAGATCGAGCAGCAGATCCTCTTCGAGGGCCCCGACACCGTCGCGGCCGTCTTCCTGGAGCCGGTGCAGAACGCCGGCGGCTGCTTCCCGCCGCCGCCCGGGTACTTCCAGCGGGTCCGCGAGATCTGCGACGAGTACGACGTGCTGCTCGTCTCCGACGAGGTCATCTGCGCCTTCGGCCGCCTCGGCACGATGTTCGCCTGTGACAAGTTCGGCTACGTGCCGGACATGATCACCTGCGCCAAGGGCATGACCTCGGGCTACTCCCCGATCGGCGCCTGCATCGTCTCGGACCGCATCGCCGAGCCCTTCTACAAGGGCGAGAACACCTTCCTCCACGGCTACACCTTCGGCGGCCACCCCGTGTCCTCCGCCGTGGCCCTGGCGAACCTCGACATCTTCGACAAGGAAGGCCTCAACCAGCACGTGCTGGACAACGAG
Source organism: Streptomyces sp. NPDC038213 (assembly GCF_055600495.1). Taxonomy (NCBI): domain Bacteria; kingdom Bacillati; phylum Actinomycetota; class Actinomycetes; order Kitasatosporales; family Streptomycetaceae; genus Streptomyces; species Streptomyces sp. NPDC038213. The sequence goes on along the minus strand of NZ_JBVJYM010000010.1, from coordinate 125,366 downwards.
GGCAACTTCCTCTCGACGCTGCAGAAGCTGCACGACCTGCCGATCGTCGGCGACGTCCGCGGCAACGGCTTCTTCTACGGCATCGAGCTCGTCAAGGACAAGAACACCAAGGAGTCCTTCACGGACGAGGAGACCGAGCGCGTGCTCTACGGCTTCCTCTCCAAGGCGCTCTTCGAGAACGGCCTGTACTGCCGGGCCGACGACCGCGGCGACCCGGTCATCCAGCTGGCCCCGCCGCTGATCTCCGACCAGGGCACCTTCGACGAGATCGAAGGCATCCTGCGCTCGGTGCTCACCGAGGCCTGGACCAAGCTGTAACCCTCCCCCGTCTCGCCGGGCACCCGTCCCGCCCGGCGAGCCAGGCTCCCCCCGGGATGTTGCGGATCCCGGCGAGCCCATGACGGCCACCCTCACCGCCGTCATGCCCCCACACGGCCCGGATACGCCCGTTCGAGTGAGAACGGCCGCGTCCGGGCCGTGTGCTGTCGGCGTACGGCGCACCGTCTCCTTACGGTGCCCGGAGACCGCCCGCGTGACCGATCGGCTCCGCGTTCGTTCCCCCGGACGGGCGGACCGGGCCGTCTCCTCCGGTCCGCAGTCGCATCGTCCCCGCCGAACCGAGGTGTACGCCATGGTGGCCCCGCCGGACAACGACGTGCTCTGGGCACGCTCCCTCCACTACGCCCACGGCCCCTCGCCCGCCCTCGCCGGGATCTCCCTCGGGATCCGCGCCGGCGAGGTGCTCGCGATCACCGGACCCCGCGGCAGCGGGAAGACCACCCTGCTGCACTGCCTCTCCGGCCGGCTGCTGCCCGCCGAGGGCGAGGTGTGGTTCAACAGCGTCCCCGTGCACACCATGGGGGCCCTCCACCGGGAGCGGCTGCGCCGCGACCGCTTCGGCTGGATCGGCCCCGAGCCCCAGCTCGTCCCCGAACTGAACGTGTGGGAGAACGCCGCCCTGCCGCTGCTGCTGGCCGGCCGCCCCCACCGGGCCGCCAAGCGGGCGGCCGCCGAATGGCTGGACCGCCTCGACATCGGCGGCTGCGCCCGCCGCCGCCCCGGCTCCCTCGACCGCTCCCAGGCCCAGCGCGTCGCCCTGGCCCGCGCCCTGGTCGCCGAACCCGCCGTGGTCTTCGCCGACGAGCCGGCCGCCCCGCTGCACCGGGCCGAGGGCGCCCAGCTGCTGCGCACCCTCACCACCGCGGCCCGCTCCCACGAGGTCACCGTGGTCCTCACCGCCCAGGACGGGGAGGCCGTCGCCGCCGCCGGACCCGACCGCACCCTGGCCCTGTCCGACGGCCGGCTCGCCGGCAGCCCCGGGGCCGCGCTCCCCGCCGACGCGGAAGGCCGCACCGCGTGCTCGCTCTCCGCCTAGTCCGCGGCTCCCGCCCGCTCGCACAGCTGCGCCGGCTGCTGGTCGCGGCCGCCTCCGCCGGCACCGGCTTCCTGCTCCTGTACATCCTGGCCGCCGCGGTCGCCCGCCCCGACGGCTCCGCACCCCGGCTGCTGTGGTGCCTCGTCCCCCTGGCCGCGACCGTGCAGTTCGCCGTGGCCGTGGCCCGCGCCGACCCCGCGGCCCGGACCCGCGACGGGCTCTCCGTCCTGGGCTTCGGCCCGGTCCGGCTCGCCCTCGTCGGCGCCGTCTCCACCGCCGTCGCCTGCACCCTCGGCAGCGCCCTGGCCCTGCTCGCCTTCCTCCACCTGCGCGGCGACATCGGCGGACTGCCCTTCGACGGGGCAGGCGGCTCGCTGCTCCACGCGGACCGGCCCCTGCCCGTACCGGCCGCACTGACCCTGCTGGCCCTGCCCCCGCTCGCCGCGGCCGCCGCCACGGCCCTCGCGCTGCGGCCCCGCACCGCCCCGGCCCGCGCCCCGCAGCAGCAGCTCCCCTGGGGCGTGGCCCTGCTGGCCACCGGACTGGCCGTGCTCGGGTACGCCGGACCGCGCCCGGCCGGGATGCTGGCCGGATGGACCCTGGCCGCCGCCGGGCTGGCCCTGGCCGGTCCCGCCGTGGTGCACGGCTGCGGGGCCGCGGTGCAGCTCGTCCGGCCGGGCGCGGTACGCCTGCTCGCCGGCCGCTCCCTCCAGGAGGAGGCCCCCCGGATCGGCCCCCCGCTCGGGGTGCTGTGCGCGGTGGCGGCGGCCGGGACGAGCGCGGCGGGGCTGCCGGGGCGCTCCGGCGCCCCCGGTTCCGCGGCCCTGCTGGGCCCGCTGACCCTGCCGGCCGCGCTCCTCGTCCTGCTCTGCGCGGCGGCGACGGTGCTGGTCACGGCGGTGGAGGCGCGGCAGGCCCGGGCGCGGACCCGCCAGGACCTGCTGGAGCTGGGCACACCCGCCGGGGTGCTGCGGGCGGCGGCGGCCGTGCGGATCGCGGTCCTGCTGGTGTGCTGGTCCGCGCTGGCCTGGGCGGCCGCCCGGCCCGCACTGGCGGCCCTGGGCGGCTGAGGCGCGGGGCCCCGGCCTCGGCGGGCCGCGGCCTGGGGCCCCTCGTTAGGCTTGCCGGGTGGCGTACGGGCATCCTGCAGACACCGAGATCGAGACCCTGGCGGAGTTCGACCGGGCGGCGGCCCGCGGCTCGCTGGCCGGCTGCCGCATCCAGTCGGTCGACCTGCGCGGGCGCACCCTCGCCCTGCTGTCGGCGGACGCGACGGCCGCCGTGTTCCTCGGCTGCCCGATGGAGCCGGACGCCGCCGCGAAGGTCCGGGCGGACGGGGCGCTGGTCTTCCCACCCGTCCCCGACCTGCCCTTCAACCCGTACCGCGGGGTGCTGTACACCCCGCAGGAGCTCTTCGACGGGCTGGAGCAGGGGTACGCGGCCACGACCGACGCCCTCGCCTACGACTGGGCGAAGACCAGCGCCGGGGACGGCGACGTGCTCTCCTCCATGCTCCGCGCGATCCACGACGACTCGGTCTCGGACGCCCTGGACGAGCACCTGGCCGGGGTCCGGGTGGCCGGGGTGATGGGCGGGCACGCCCTGGCCCGCGGCAGCGCGGAGTACGCGGGCGCGGCCCGGCTGGGCCGGGCGCTGGCCCGCGCCGGGCTGACCGTGGCCACCGGCGGCGGCCCGGGCGCGATGGAGGCCGCCAACCTGGGCGCGTACCTCGCCCCGTACGGGGACGGGGCCCTGCCCCGGGCCCTGGAGCTGCTGGCGGCGGCCCCCTCCTTCACCCCCTCGGTGACGGACTGGGCGCGGGCGGCCTTCGAGGTGCGGGAGCAGTGGCCGGACGGCGGGGACTCGGTGGGCATCCCGACCTGGTTCTACGGGCACGAGCCGCCGAACGCGTTCGCGAGCCGCATCGCGAAGTACTTCGCCAACGCGACCCGCGAGGACGGCCTGCTGGCCCGCGCGAACGCGGGCGTGGTCTTCCTGCCGGGGGCGGCGGGCACCGTGCAGGAGGTGTTCACCGCGGCGACCCCGAACTACTACTCCTCGCGCGGCGAGCCCGCCCCCATGGTCCTGGTCGGCCGGGAGCACTGGACCCGCACCCTGCCCGCCTGGCCGCTGCTGCGGTCCCTGGCCGCCGGGCGCCCGATGGCGGACCGGATCGCCCTGGTGGAGTCGGTGGACGAGGCCCCGGCGGCCCTCGCGGCCCTCTCCTGACCCCGGGGCCGCGGCCCGCCGCCGGAACTCCCCGCACGGTTTGTGCGCATCCGAGGCAACTCGGGGCCCTCTTCTCCCGTCTGGCAGAGGTACGTCCGCACACCCTGCCCGACCCGAACGGAGCCCCCGGTGCTCATAGGCCTGCTCACCGCCATCGCGGCATCGCTCTGCTACGGCACGGGATCCGTCCTCCAGGCCCTCGGATCCCGCAGGTCCGCCCGCCTGGAAGCGGCCCGCGCCGGCACCCGCACCCAGCACGGCGGCCCCAGCCTGTCCTCCACCGCGAAGGCCGCGACCACCTGGGAGTTCATCGCCGGGACCGTGCTGGACTTCATCGGCTTCGGGCTGGGCGCGCTCGCCGCCCGCCTGCTGCCCCTCTTCCTCTCCCAGACGGTGATCAGCGCCAACCTGGTCGTCACCGCCGTCCTCGGCGTGAAACTGCTCGGCCTGCGGCTCAGCCGCAGGGAGTGGGCGTCCATCGCGACGGTCTGCGCCGCGCTCGTCCTCCTCGGGAGCGCCGCGGGCCACGAGGGCGACCGGCACGCCCCGGCGGCCACCCACTGGTGGCTGCTCGCCGTCACCGTCCTGCTGATGGGCGGCGGCACGGTCGCGGTACGCCTCCTGGGCGCGCGGGCCGCGATCCTGGCGGGCCTGCTCTCCGGCCTGGGCTTCGGCGCGCTCGGGGTGGGCGTGCGCATCCTCGACGGGATCGACCCCTTCGACCCGGCCGTCCTGCTCGCCGACCCGGCGCTGTACGCGATCGTGCTGGCCGGCTCGGTGGGCATGTACCTGCACACCGTGGCCCTCCAGATCGGCTCGGTGAACGGCGCGACGGCCGCGCTGGTGGTCGGCGAGACCGTGCTGCCCGGCGCGATCGGCGTGCTGTGGCTCGGGGACGCCTCCCGGCCGGGGTACGCCTGGCTGGCCGTACTCGGCTTCGTGCTGGCCGTGGCGGGAGCGGTGGCGGTGGCCTGGTTCGGCAACCACGAGGGGGCCGGGCCGCAGCAACCCGGTGCCGGGGACCCCGGGGAGGCCCGCGGAGCCCCCGTACCGGCCGGGGCCCCCGCCCGCCGCTGACCGGTTCAGCCCTCCGGCAGCACCACGACCTCGGACGCGCTGAACGCCACGGCCACCCGGTCCCCCGCCGCGGGCGCCTCGCGCAGCTCGCACTCGGCCTCCAGGACCGGCCCGCCGTCCGCCGGGCGCAGCCGGAGCGCCACGTGCGTCCCCCGGAAGGTCCGGGCCCCCACCGTGCACTCCAGCCCCTGACCCGCGGGGACGAGCCGCACCCCGGCCGGGCGGACCAGCAGCCGCCGCTGCCCGTCGGGGGTGCCGTCGGGTACGGGGATGCGGCCCCAGGGGGTGGCGGCGGCGCCCGCGGCCACGGCGGCGGGCACGACGTTGTCGAAGCCGAGGAAGCGGGCCACGAACTCCGAGGCCGGGCGCTGCCACACCTCCAGGGGGGTGCCCGCCTGCGCGATCCGGCCGTCCTTCATCACCACGACCCGGTCGGCGAGCGCGAAGGCCTCGCCCTGGTCGTGGGTGACGGCGAGCACGGTGGTGCCGAGCCGCCCGAACAGCGCGCGCAGTTCGACCACGAGCCGCTCCCGCAGCCCCCGGTCGAGCTGGCCGAGCGGCTCGTCGAGCATCAGCAGCCGGGGCCGCGGGGCCAGGGCCCGGGCCAGCGCCACCCGCTGCTGCTCCCCGCCGGAGAGGGCGGCCACGGCCCGGCCCCCGGCCCCGGGCAGTCCGACGAGCTCCAGCAGCTCGGCGACCCGCCGCTGCTGTCCGGCCCGGTCCACGCCGTGCATCCGCAGCCCGAAGGCCACGTTTCCGGCGACGTCCCGCTGCGGGAAGAGCTGGTGGTCCTGGAACATGAGCCCGACCCCGCGCCGGTGCACGGGTACGGAGGCCTGGTCGGCCCCGGCGAGCCGGATCCGGCCCGCGGTGAGCGGCTGGAGCCCGGCCACCGCCCGCAGCAGGGTGGACTTGCCGCTGCCGCTGGGGCCGAGCACGCAGACGGTCTCGTGCTCGGCCACCGACAGGTCCACGGAGTCGAGGACGGCCCGGCCGCCGAACCGCACGGTCGCCCCCTCGGTCGCGAGCAGCGGCTGCAGCGTCATCAGAACTCTCCGGAGGTTCGGTCGGGGCGCAGGCGGTCCAGCGCCAGCAGCGCGGCGGCGCACACCAGCATGAGGATGGTGCTCAGGGCCATCGCCTGCCCGTAGTTCAGCTCGCCCGCCCGGCCCAGCAGCCGGGCCACGGCCACCGGCAGGGTCGGGTGGTCCGGCCGCGCGATGAAGACGGTCGCGCCGAACTCGCCGAGGGAGACGGCGAAGGCGAATCCGGCGGCGACCAGCAGGGCCCGCCGCACCAGCGGCAGGTCCACCTCGCGCCAGGCCCGCCACGGGGAGGCGCCGAGCACCGCGGCGGCCTCGCGCAGCCGCCCGTCCACGGCCCGCAGTACGGGCAGCATGGTCCGCACCACGAAGGGCACCCCGACCAGCGCCTGCGCCAGCGGCACCAGGATCCACGAGGTCCGCAGGTCGAGCGGGGGCTCGTCCAGGGTGATCAGGAAGCCGAAGCCGACCGTCACCGCGGACACCCCGAGGGGCAGCATGAGCAGGGCGTCGAACCCGCGCACCAGCCGGCCGGCCCGCCGGGTGAGCGCCGCGGCCGCCAGCCCGCCGATCAGCAGGGCGATGGCGGTGGCCGCGAGGGCGTACTCCAGGGAGTTGCCGATGGCCTCCAGCGGGGGCACGAGGAAGGTCCCGGTGGCGTCCGCGTCCTGCAGGGCCCGGTAGAAGCCGAGCCCGTAGCCCTCCGAGGTGTCGAAGGACCGTTCCACCAGGACGCCCAGCGGCAGCAGGACCAGCAGGACCACGCTCAGCAGCACCCCGCCGAGCAGGGCCCGCTGGGCGGCGCCGCGCGGGGGGTGCGAGGTGCGGGCCGGGTCGACGAGCGCGAGCGCGCTCTCGCGGCGGCGCACGGTGCGGGCGTGCACGGCGAGGATCGCCCCGACCGCCGCGAACTGCACGAGCGTGAGCACGGCCGCGGTCGGCAGGTCGAGCAGCTGCGCGGTCTGCCGGTAGACCTCGACCTCCAGCGTGGAGTACGCCGGACCGCCCAGGATCTGTACGACGCCGAAGGAGCTGAACGTGAACAGGAAGACCATCAGCGCGGCGGCGGCCACGGCCGGGCCGAGCGCGGGCAGCGTGACCCTGCGGAAGGCCCCGAACCGCCCGGCGCCCAGCACCCGGGCGGCCTCCTCCTGCCGCGGGTCCAGCTGGGCCCACAGCCCGCCGACGGTCCGCACGACCACGGCGTAGTTGAAGAACACGTGGGCCAGCAGGATGGCCCACACCGTGGTGTCGAGCCGTACGCCCGCCAGCTCGTCGAGGAGCCCGCCGCGGCCCACCAGGGCCAGGAAGGCGGTGCCCACCACGACGGTCGGCAGCACGAACGGCACGGTGACCACCGCCCGCAGCAGCTGCTTGCCGGGGAAGGAGAAGCGCGCGAAGACGTACGCCCCCGGCAGCGCGACCAGCAGGGTCAGCACCGTGGAGGCCAGCGCCTGCCAGGTGGTGAACCAGAGCACCCCGCCGATGTCCGGCCGGGCCAGCACCTCGCCGATCCGGCCGAAGTGCCAGCCCGAGTCCGTCTTGAACCCGCGGCCGACGATCGCGGCCACGGGATAGGCGAAGAAGAGCCCGAAGAAGGCGAGCGGGAGGGCCATCAGGGCGAGCCTGAGGGCCGTGTCCGGCCGCGCCGGGGCTGCCGGAGCCGCCGCCGGGGTGTCCCGTCCTACTTCAGGACGGTCGAGGTCCATGCCTTGACCCACTGCTCGCGGTTCTCGGCGATCTCGGCCGGGGCCACGTCCCAGGGCTTGTCCACCACGGCGCCGTGCTGGGTGAACAGCTCGGGCAGGGCCGCGCCCTCGACCACGGGGTTCACGAACATGTTGAGCGGCATGTCCTCCTGGAACGTCTTGCTGACCAGGAAGTCCAGCAGGGCCTTGCCGCCCGCCTCGTTCTTCGCGCCCTTCAGCAGGCCCGCGAACTCGGTCTGGCGGAAGCAGGTGCCGGTGGCGACGCCCGTCGGGGCCTCCTTGGGCTGCGGCTCGGCGTAGAGCACCTCGACCGGCGGGCTGGAGGCGTACGAGACCACCAGCGGGCGGTCGCCCTTGGCCTTCTTACCGCCCGCGGAGCCGGAGAAGCGCTCGTTGTACGCCTGCTCCCAGCCGTCGACGACCTCGACGCCGTTGGCCTTCAGCTTGCCCCAGTATCCCTCCCAGCCCTGCTCGCCGTACTTGCCGACGGTGGCGAGGAGGAAGCCGAGGCCGGGCGAGGAGGTCGCGGCGTTCTCGACCACGAGGAGGTCCTTGTACTCGGGCTTGACCAGGTCGTCCAGCGTCTGCGGCGGGGCGATCTTCTTGTCCGCGAAGTACTTCTTGTCGTAGTTGACGCAGATGTCGCCGGAGTCGACGGGCGTGACCCGGTGCTGCGCCTTGTCGAGCTGGTACTGCCCGCCCACGGCGGCCAGGCCCTTCGCCTCGTACGGGGTGAAGATCCCGTTGTCGAGGGCGCGCGAGAGCAGGGTGTTGTCCACGCCGAAGAACACGTCGCCGCGGGGCGAGCCCTTGGTGAGGATCTCCTGGTTGAGGGCGGTGCCGGCGTCCCCGCTCTTGAGGACCTTGACGGTGTAGCCGCTCTGCTTCTCGAACTCCTTCAGGACCGCCGGGGTGGCGTTGAAGGAGTCGTGGCTGACGAGCGTGACGGTCGTGGACTTCTTCGGCGCGCCCGAGGCGGAGCCGGATGCGGCGGTCCCGCCGCTGCCGGACTCCCCGCCGCACGCGGCGAGGGCGGCGGCCCCGAGGGCCGCGGCGAGCGCGACGGCCGCCGTCTTCTTGGTGGTGCTCACGAGACATTCCTCCTGGAGTGACCAGGAGAAGACGCGGCCCCGCCCCGGCGCTCATGGAGAGCGGACGCCGGCGCAGGGCGCAACAGCTTGAGGTGTGAAGACCGAACTCCCTACCCGGAATGACCCGGGCGAGGTTCAGAGGGTCTGCGGACTGACGGATGCCGCACTCTCAGCGCTGTGGCGCTCCCCTGTCGGAATATGCAGTTGGTTCGGGCCCAGGGTACCCCGGGCCCGATCCGCCGCTTCCGCTGCTCCCGCAGTGCGGACGCCCCCGCGGACACCCGCCCGCGGGAGGCCTCAGCGCTCGGCCGCGGCGAGCTGCCCGCAGGCGCCGTCGATCTCCTGGCCGCGGGTGTCGCGGACCGTGACCGGCACCCCGTGGTTGGCGATGGCCTGGACGAAGGCCCGCTCGTCCTCCGGGCGGGAGGCGGTCCACTTGGAGCCCGGGGTCGGGTTGAGCGGGATGAGGTTGACGTGCACCCGCTTGCCCTTGAGGAGGCGGCCCAGCAGGTCGCCGCGCCAGGCCTGGTCGTTGATGTCGCGGATGAGGGCGTACTCGATGGAGATCCGGCGGCCGGACTTCTCGGCGTACTCCCAGGCCGCGTCGAGCACCTCGCGGACCTTCCAGCGGGTGTTCACGGGCACGAGGGTGTCGCGCAGCTCGTCGTCGGGGGCGTGCAGCGAGACCGCGAGGCGGCACTTGAAGCCCTCGTCGGCGAAGCGCAGCATGGCCGGCACCAGGCCGACGGTGGAGACGGTGATCCCGCGCTGGGACAGGCCCAGGCCGTCGGGCTCGGGGTCGGTCAGCCGGCGGATGGCGCCGACGACCCGCTTGTAGTTGGCCAGCGGCTCGCCCATGCCCATGAAGACGATGTTGGACAGCCGCGCCGGGCCGCCGGGGACCTCGCCGTCGCGCAGGGCGCGCATCCCGTCGACAATCTGGTGGACGATCTCGGCGGTGGACAGGTTGCGGTCCAGGCCGGCCTGGCCGGTGGCGCAGAAGGGGCAGTTCATCCCGCAGCCGGCCTGCGAGGAGATGCACATGGTGACCCGGTCGGGGTAGCGCATCAGCACGGACTCGACGAGCGTGCCGTCGTGGAGCCGCCACAGGGTCTTGCGGGTGGTGTCCTCGTCGCAGCTGATGTGCCGGACCACGGACATCAGGTCCGGCAGGAGCTCCTCGCGGAGCTTCTCGCGGGACGCGGCCGGGATGTCGGTCCACTCGGCCGGGTCGTGGGCGTAGCGCGCGAAGTAGTGCTGCGAGAGCTGCTTGGCCCGGAAGGGCTTCTCGCCGATCGCGGCGACGGCCTCGCGGCGCTCGGCGGGCGAGAGGTCGGCCAGGTGGCGCGGCGGCTTCTTGGCTCCGCGGGGCGCGACGAAGGTCAGCTCGCCCGGGGCGGGACGGGGGGCCATGAACGGTACTCCTCGGTGGGTCGAGGCCTGGCGCGCCCCCGCGGCGGTGCGGGGCGGACGGGTGGCTCGAGAACCGGAGCCGGGAGACCTCACGGGGTCCGTCCGCGCGGTCGCGGGACGGAGAAGGGCGCGCCACTCGGAAGTGGCGCGCCCTTCAGGATACAGTGCCCGGTTTGCGTGACGCGCGGAAGCGGTCCGCCACCGGGTCGGCGGGGCGGTGCGGGCCGGGGCCCGTACCGCGTACCCGTACCGCTCAGCCCGTGCCGACGAAGGCGGCGAGCAGCAGCCACACCACCGGGGCGGTGGGCAGCAGGGAGTCGAGCCGGTCCATGATGCCGCCGTGGCCCGGGAGCAGGGTCCCCATGTCCTTGATGCCGAGGTCCCGCTTGATCATCGACTCGCCGAGGTCGCCGAGCGTGGCGCTGACCGCGACCGCGAGCCCCAGCAGCAGCCCCTGCCACCAGGCGCCGCCGTCGATCAGGAACTCCATGCACAGCGCGCCGGCGGCCATGGCGAAGGCCACGGCCCCGAACAGCCCCTCGCGGGTCTTCCCGGGGCTGATGCGCGGGGCGAGCTTGTGCTTGCCGAAGCGCCAGCCGACGGCGTACGCGCCGGTATCGCTGACGACGGTCAGCACGAGGAAGGTCACCACGCGCTGCGGTCCGTCGTCGGCGGTCAGCAGCATCGCCACGAACGTGGCCAGGAAGGGCACGTAGAACGCCGCGAACACGCCGGCCGTGACGTCCCTGAGGTAGTTCTCGGGGGGTTCCGTCATCCGCCAGACCAGCACCGCGAGCGCCGTGAGGGCCATGGCGACCCAGGCCCCCTCGGGTCCCCGGACGTACCCGGCGACGACCATGGCGGCGCCGCCCAGGGCGAGCGGCACCAGGGGGGCCTTGATCTCCTTGCGTTCGGCCAGCCGGGAGGTCAGCTCCCAGAGGCCGACGACGACCGCGACGACGACGACGCCGACGAAGACCGCCTTCACGATGAACAGCGAGGCGAAGATCACCGCACCGAGGCCGACGCCGACCCCTATGGCGGCACGCAGGTCCCGCCCCGCGCGCTTCTTCTGCGGCGGCTGCGCGGCCTGCGGGGCCTGGGGCGGGGGCGGCGTGGGCATGGGCTCCTGCGGCGGCGTCTCGTCGCGGAACGGGGGACCGCCCGGCTGGGCGGCCCCCCGGTCGCGTGCTTCGTGGTCTCCGAAGCCGTCGGGCACGATGGGCATGGGCCGAGTGTGCGGGCCCTCCAGCGCATCGTAGGCGGGACCCGCCGGTACCGGCGCAGGGACGGGCCCCGGATCGGACGGCGGCCGGCCGCCGGAGAGTCCGGCGCCCGGCGCGGCCGCCCAGGGAGAGTCGTTCATCAGACCTCGAGGAGCTCGGCTTCCTTGTGCTTCAGCAGCTCGTCGACCTGCGCGACGTACTTCGCGGTGGTGTCGTCGAGCTCCTTCTCCGCGCGGCGCACCTCGTCCTCGCCGGACTCCTTGTCCTTGACGAGCTTGTCGAGGGCGTCCTTGGCCTTGCGGCGCACGGAGCGGATGGAGACCTTCGAGTCCTCGGCCTTGGTGCGGGCGACCTTGATGTAGTCGCGGCGGCGCTCCTCGGTCAGCTCCGGGAAGTTGACCCGGATGATGCTGCCGTCGTTGCTCGGGTTGACGCCGAGGTCGGAGTCGCGGATCGCCTGCTCGATGTTGCGCAGGGCGCTCTTGTCGAACGGGGTGACCACGGCCATGCGCGGCTCGGGCACCGAGAAGGACGCCAGCTGGTTGATGGGCGTCAGGGCGCCGTAGTAGTCGGCCACGATCTTGTTGAACATCGCCGGGTGCGCACGGCCGGTGCGGATCGCGGCGAAGTCCTCCTTGGCCACCACGACGGCCTTCTCCATCTTCTCCTCGGCCTCGAGGAGGATTTCTTCGATCACCACGTGCTCCTGCATGTCTTGAGTGGATGGTTCAGCGGAGGCGGTACGGGCCCGGCGGCTCAGGCCCGGGTGCCCTGGTCGCTCACCAGGGTGCCGATCTTCTCACCCTTGACGGCGCGGGCGATATTGCCCTCCGCAAGGAGCTCGAAGACGAGGATCGGCAGCTTGTTGTCGCGGCACAGGGTGACGGCCGTGGCATCGGCGACCTTCAGGTCGCGGGTGATCACCTCGCCGTACTCGAGCGCGTCGAACTTGACCGCGTCCGGGTTGGTCTTCGGGTCGGAGTCGTAGACCCCGTCCACGCCGTTCTTGCCCATGAGGAGCGCCTCGGCGTCGATCTCGAGGGCGCGCTGGGCGGCGGTGGTGTCGGTGGAGAAGTAGGGCATGCCCATACCCGCGCCGAAGATCACGACGCGGCCCTTCTCCAGGTGCCGTACGGCCCGCAGCGGGATGTACGGCTCGGCGACCTGGCCCATCGTGATGGCGGTCTGGACCCGGGAGTCGATGCCCTCCTTCTCCAGGAAGTCCTGGAGGGCGAGGCAGTTCATGACGGTGCCGAGCATGCCCATGTAGTCGGACCGCGCCCGGTCCATACCGCGCTGCTGCAGCTCGGCGCCGCGGAAGAAGTTGCCGCCGCCGATGACGACCGCGATCTCCGCGCCGTCCCGGACCACGCCCGCGATCTCGCGCGCGATCGCGTGGACGACGTCGGGGTCGACTCCCAGGCCGCCGCCGCCGGAGAAGGCCTCACCCGACAGCTTCAGCAGGAATCGCCGGGCGCCCTTCTTCTCGTGGTCGCTCTTGTCGTGGGAAGCGGTGTGGGTGTCCACGCCCTGATTCATGGAGATCTCCTCGTGCACATACGAAGAAGGCCATTGCCGGTGGGTCCTTGCGGTTCCCTCTACGGCAATGGCCTCCTCGTCAGATCTGCGGTCGTCCGGCGCGAGCGCGGCCGACTGCCTCAGACCCTACCGGGGTCCGGTGTCCGTCGCGTACGGACGGACTCAGATGCCGACCTTGATGCGGGTGAAGCGCTTCAGGGTGACACCGGCCTCGTCCAGGATCTGCTGGACGGACTTCTTGTTGTCCAGGGCGTACGCCTGGCCCAGGAGCGTGGCGTCCTTGAAGAAGCCGTTGAGGCGACCCTCGACGATCTTCGGCAGGGCGGCCTCGGGCTTGCCCTCGGCGCGGGTGGTCTCCTCGGCGACGCGGCGCTCGGACTCGACGACCTCGGCCGGGACGTCCTCCTTGGAGAGGTACTTCGGCGCGAAGGCGGCGATGTGCTGCGCGATGCCGCGGGCGACGTCGCTGTCCTTGTCCAGCTCGATGAGGACACCGATCTGCGGGGGCAGGTCGGGCATGGTGCGGTGCATGTAGGCGGTGACGAAGCCGTCGCCGTACTGCGCGAAGCGGTCCAGGACGATCTTCTCGCCGAGGTTCGCGTTGGCCTCGTCCACGAAGGCCTGGACGGTCTTGCCGGCCTCGATCTCGGAGGCGAGGAGCTCCTCGATGCCCGCCGGGGAGGTGGCGGCCACGTGGGCGGCGATCTGGGCGGCGACGGCCTGGAACTTGTCACCCTTGGCGACGAAGTCCGTCTCGCACTTCAGCTCGACGAGGACACCGGAGGTGTTGTCGTCGGCGATGAGGGACACGACGGCACCGTTCTCGGCGGAACGGCCCTCGCGCTTGGCGACGCCCTTCTGGCCCTTGATGCGCAGCGCCTCGACGGCCTTGTCGACGTTGCCGTCCGACTCGTCCAGGGCCTTCTTGCAGTCCATCATGCCCGCGCCGGTGAGCTCGCGGAGCTTCTTGACGTCAGCGGCGGTGTAAGCCATGAGTCTGTGATTCTCTCTCGAAGTCGTAGATCTACGGGTGAACGGCGGGGGCCGGCGCCTCGTGAGCACCGTCCCCCGTCGTCATCGTCCGCGCTGCGGGTGCCCGGAGCGTGAACTCCGGGCGCCCCCAGTGGGTCAGGCCTGCTCGGCGTCCGCGGCGGGGGCCTCGGCGGCCGGAGCCTCGTCGGCAGCGGCCTCGGCGGCCGGGGCCTCAGCGGCCGGCGCCTCGGCGGCGGGGGCCTCGTCGGCCTTCTTGTCACCCTCGAGCAGGTCGCGCTCCCACTCGGCCAGCGGCTCGCCGATGACCTTGTCGCCCGGCTTCGAGTCACCGGCGGCAACGCCGGAACGGGCGATGAGGCCCTCGGCGACGGCGTCGGCGATCACGCGGGTGAGCAGGGTGACGGAGCGGATCGCGTCGTCGTTGCCCGGGATCTTGTAGTCGACCTCGTCGGGGTCGCAGTTGGTGTCGAGGATCGCGACGACCGGGATGTGCAGCTTGCGCGCCTCGCCGACGGCGATGTGCTCCTTCTTGGTGTCCACGATCCAGACGGCGCTGGGCACCTTCTGCATCTCGCGGATACCGCCGAGGGTCTTCTCGAGCTTGGCCTTCTCGCGGGAGAGGACCAGGAGCTCCTTCTTGGTGAGGCCGGAGGCGGCCACGTCCTCGAAGTCGATCTGCTCGAGCTCCTTGAGGCGCTGCAGACGCTTGTAGACGGTCGAGAAGTTGGTGAGCATGCCGCCCAGCCAGCGCTGGTTGACGTAGGGCATGCCGACGCGGGTCGCCTGCTCGGCGATCGCCTCCTGCGCCTGCTTCTTCGTACCGACGAACATGATGGAGCCGCCGTGCGCGACGGTCTCCTTGACGAACTCGTAGGCGCGGTCGATGTACGACAGCGACTGGAGCAGGTCGATGATGTAGATGCCGTTGCGCTCGGTGAAGATGAAGCGCTTCATCTTCGGGTTCCAGCGACGGGTCTGGTGACCGAAGTGGACGCCGCTCTCCAGCAGCTCCCGCATCGTTACGACGGCCATGGCCGTACTCCTTGAGGTACTCGGTTACCGCGGCCGCCGGACGGCTGCCGCGCCTGACGCCCCGACGCGCCGTGCCACGAGGGACCGAGGAGCGCGGCCACCGGCCCTTGCGGGATCCGGTGGCGGGGCGTGCGAAGTCGACCCGGTGACCCGGATCGCCACAAGAAGTGTACGGGACCGGCGCCGGTGCCGGGTGACGCGCCTGTCCACACCGCCCCCGCCGTCCACAGCCCGCCGCACCCGTCCGGCCTGCGGCCCCACCGTGGACCCATGACCCCTCCCCGCCCCGCGGCCCCGCCGCCCGCGCCCTGCCCGGCCCTGCCCCCGGCCCCCCGCCCATCCCGGCCACCGGCCCCCCGCCCTACCCGGCCACCGGCCCTGCTCACGGCTCGCCTCACGGCTCGGCTCGCGGCCCGGCCGAGGGCCCTGCCCCCGGCCCTGCGCGCAGCGCGACTCAGGGTCCTGCCTGCGGCCGTACCCATGGCTCGGCCCACGGTGCGGCTCGCGGCCCGGCGCCCGATCTGCCTGCCGGTCCTGCTCCTGTGCCTCCTGCTGTGCCTGCTGCCGTCGGCTCCGCCCGCCGGTGCACTGGGGCCCGCGGGGCACCTCCCGCCGGCTGCGGGCGCGGGTGCGGCCGTGGCCGCGGAGCGCGCCGCGGGCGGCCCCGCACGGCGCCCGCTGCCGGCCCCGCTGCGGGTGCTGCGCTGGTGGCGGCCCCCGCCGACGCCCTACGCCGCCGGGCACCGCGGGGTGGACCTGGCGGCCCCGGTGGGCACGCAGGTGCGGGCCGTCGGCCCGGGGCGGGTGCACTACGCCGGACAGGTGGCGGGGCGCGGAGTGCTCTCCCTCACCCTCCCGGGCGGGCTGCGGACCACGTACGAGCCGGTGCGCCCGCTCGTGGCCACGGGCGACCTGGTCGAGGCGGGCCGGCCGGTGGCCGTGCTCACCGCGGGGGCGCACTGCTCCGTGCCCTGCCTCCACTGGGGCCTGCTGGCGGGCGAGACCTACCTGAACCCCCTCGGCCTGCTCCCCCGCCCCGTGCCGCGGCTGCTGCCGCTCGGTCCCCCGGGGCGGCGGGCGGGGCGGGTCGGGTTCAGCCCGTGACCCCGCGCAGGGCGAGGGCCACGGCGGCGTCGGTGACCTCGGCGGGGTCCTCGGCCGCCCCGAGCTCGATCCGCCGCACGGCGGCGTCGACGACACCCTGGAGGAGCATGGCCGCCAGCCGGGGCTGCCGGTGGCCGAGGGCGGCCAGGGCCTCGACGATCATCGCGATGAGCCCGCCGTGCGCGGCGCGGATCTTCTCGCGGGCGCCCGCGTCGAGCTCGCCCGCGGAGATGGCGACCACGGCCCGGTGCCTGCGGTCGCCGACCAGCAGGAGCTGGCTGCGCACGTAGGCCTCGATCTTGGCCGCGGGGGTCTCCTCGGCCTCCATCGCCGCTTCGATCTCCGCGGCCCAGACGGGGAAGTCCACGGCGCAGAGTTCTTCGACCACGGCGGCGCGGGAGCGGAAGTACTCGTAGACGGAGGAGCGGGCCAGACCGGTCCGCTCGGCGAGGGCGGGGAACGTCAGCGCGTCCGTCCCCCCCTCGGACAGCAGGGAACGCGCGGCGTCCAGCAGGGCGCCTCGCTGCATCGTCCGGTGCTCGGCCACCGAGGCCGCTCGAATCCTGGGCACCCTTCCACTCTACGGACGGTCGGGGGTCAGCGGCCCACATCGGCGAGCTTCGCCCGCAGTTGGAGCACGGACTTGGTGTGGATCTGGCTGACCCGGCTCTCGGTGACCCCGAGCACGTTGCCGATCTCGGCGAGGGTCAGGCCCTCGTAGTAGTAGAGGGTCACGACGGTCTTCTCGCGCTCGGGCAGCGTGTTGATGGCCCGGGCCAGGAGGCGGCGCAGCTCCCGGTCCTCGGCCACCTCCACGGGGTTGTCGGCGGCCGTGTCCTCCAGCGTGTCCATGAGGCTGAGCCGGTCGCCGCCCTCCCCGCCGACGTGCAGGAGCTCCTCCAGCGCGACCACGTTGGCCAGGGAGAGCTGGCTGAAGACCGAATGGAGGTCCTCCACCCCGATACCCATCTCCGAGGCCACCTCGGCCTCGGTGGGAGTGCGCCTGAGCTGGGCCTCCAGGGTGGCGTAGGCCCGCTCGACGGCGCGCGCCTTCTGCCGGACCGACCGGGGGATCCAGTCCAGGGCCCGCAGCTCGTCGATCATCGCGCCGCGGATCCGGGTGATCGCGTAGGTCTCGAACTTGATCGACCGGGTGATGTCGAACTTCTCGATGGCGTCGATCAGGCCGAAGACCCCCGAGGAGACGAAGTCGGCCTGTTCGACATTGGGCGGCAGACCGACGCTGACCCGGCCCGCGACGTACTTCACCAGCGGTGAGTAGTGCAGGATCAGCTGCTCCCTCAGGCGCTCGTCTCCCGTGTCCTTGTACGACCGCCAGAGCTCGTCCAGGGACGAGGGCGCGGTGGACCGCTCGCTGCCTCGGGCAGCGGGGGGCACCGCAGCGCGGTCAGACCCGGAGGTGTGCTGGGGCATGCGTCGCCTTGTGCCGTTCTGCTGTGTGCTGGCTGGTCGGAGCGGGGGGCCTCGGCCGGTGGGGAGTCCTTGCGAGCGTAGCGTGAGCAAGCGGTCGCGGTGCGCGAAGAGTACGGGATCGGGGAGGAGCACCCGGGCTTCCTCCGTCACGCGGGCGGCCCGGGGCCGGCACCTGGTGCGCGGCCCCGGCGGGCGGGGCCGGGAGGGCGGCGTATCTCATCGGCTTCACCCTTTCACCGGAACGCCCCAGGTCAAGGACCGCCTCGCCGGGCGCCCCCGGTTTGTTGGCCGGTTTCCCCGCGGATCCGCCCGTCCCCCGGCCGGCCGCACGGCGCCTCACCCCCCTTCGGCGTCCGGCTCAACTGCCATGCGTCGCCCAGCCGTTCGACGAACCCCAGAGAGTGAAGTTCGTACAGTCTGCCGATGACTTCATCGGTGTCCGAGCCCGCCGCGAGCACCACTTCGGCGGTCCCGGCGGGGCGGCCCGCGGGGAGGGCCTCCAGCACCCGGGCGGTCCCCGGGTCGAGGAGGTCCCGCGGGCAGACGGGCCCCCGGCGCGCGGGCGCCAGCTCGCCCATGTCCCCCACCAGCTCCACGATCTCGTCGGCGTCGGTGACGAGCACGGCCTCGCCGCGCAGCAGTTCGTGCACCCCCGCGGAGAGACCGCTGGTCGCCGGGCCCGGCACGCCCATCGTGTGCCTGCCGAGCCGCTGCGCTCTGCGGGCCGTGACGAGCGAGCCGCTGCGGTACGCGGCCTCCACCACCACCGTCCCGCGGGTGAGCGCGGCGATCACGCGGTTGCGCAGGATGAACCGGCTGGGCGTCGGATGGCTGCCGGGCGGCAGTTCCCCGAGGACCAGGCCCTGTTCGGCGATCCGGGCGAGTAGTCCGGCATGGCCGCGGGGGTACCCGGTGTCCACCCCGCAGGCCAGAACGGCGGCGGTGGCCCCGCCCGCGGCGAGCACCCCGCGGTGGGCGGCCCCGTCGATCCCGTAGGCGGCGCCGGAGACCACCACCCAGCCCCGCTCGGCGAGCCCGGTGGCCAGCCTGGCCGCCATGTGCGCGCCGTACGGGGTGCAGGCGCGGGCGCCCACCACGGCCACCGAGCGCAGGGCCCACATCCGCAGCGAGGGGCGGCCGCGCACCCAGAGCCCGAGGGGCCGGGCGTCCCCGAGGTCGTCGAGCTGGCCGGGCCAGTCCGGCTCACCGGGGCAGATGAACCGGCTGCCGGCCGCCTCCGCCGCCGCGAGGTCCGCCTCCGGGTCGGCGGCCGCTGCCCGTCTGCGGTACCCGGCGATCCGGTCGGGGCCGACGCCGGTGAGCGTGCCCTCCTCGAACCCCGGTGCGGTCAGCAGCCGCATCAGGCCCGCGGCCCCGAACTGCCGCAGCCAGCGCCCGCCGTGCTCGTCGCCCGGTTCGAGGACCCGGGTCAGCGCGGCCCTGGCCAGCCGCTCCCGGGGGGCGGGCCCTCCCACCCCGGCCGGGCTCCCCTGACCGGGGGCGGCGGGGCCGTCGGGCATGTCCGGTGCGGCACGGTCGGCCTGAGTGCCGCTCATACCGCGCCTCCCACGGCCACCGGCACCCCGCGGGCGATGCCGGTGCGCAGTTCGAGGGCGACGGCCACATCGAGGGCCTCGGGGCGGTCGCGCCCCCTGAGGTCGGCGACGGTCCAGGCCACGCGCAGCACCCGGTCCAGCCCGCGGGCGGTGAGCAGCCCGCGCTCCATGTCCCGCTCGGCCTGGGCGAGGGCTCCCGGGTCCGGGTGCCAGCGGGTGCGCAGTTCGTGGCCCGGCACTTCGGCGTTGAGCGACCACGGGGTGCCGGCCAGCCGGGCCGCGGCCCTCTCGCGGGCCGCGCGGACCCGCTCGGCGACGGCGGCGCTGGCCTCTCCGCGCCCGCCCCGGCCGAGGAGGTCGGAGCGGGTCACGGGCTCGGCCTCCACCCGGAGGTCCACCCGGTCGAGGAGGGGCCCGGACAGGCGGGCCTGGTAACGGCGGATCACGGAGGCGGGGCATTCGCAGCCCGAGCCGTGCAGTGTGTGCCTGCCGCAGGGGCAGGGGTTGGCGGCCAGGACGAGGAGGAAGCGGGCCGGGAGACGGACGACCCCGGCGGCGCGGGCGATGACGACCTGTCCGGACTCCAGGGGCTGGCGCAGGGCGTCGAGGGCGCGGGTGCTGAACTCGGGTGCCTCGTCGAGGAAGAGCACGCCCCGGTGGGCCAGGGAGACGGCGCCGGGCCTGGGCAGCCCGTTCCCCCCGCCGACGAGGGACTGCATGGTCGCCGAGTGGTGCGGGGCGCAGTAGGGGGCCGCCGCGACGAGCGGTTCGCCGGGCGGGAGGACGCCCGCGACCGAGTGCACCGCCGTGACCTCCAGGGACTCCTGGCGGGTCAGCGGCGGGAGGATGCCGGGCAGCCGCTCGGCGAGCATGGTCTTCCCGGCGCCGGGCGGGCCGGACAGGAACAGGTGGTGTCCTCCGGCGGCGGCCACCTCCAGGGCCCGCCGAGCCCCGCGCTGTCCGGCCACGTCGGCGAGGTCGGCCGGTTCGGCCCTGCGGGACGCGGATCCGCCACCGGTGCCGGAGCCGGGCAGCAGGAGCCCGGCCGTGGGATCGGGCCGGGTCCCGGGGCCGGGGTGGGCGGGGGGCTCCTCCTCGGGGACCTCGCCGTCCGTGAGCACGGCGATCAGCTGGCGCAGGCTGCGGACGCCGAGCACGGAGACCTCGGGGACCAGGGCGGCCTCGGGAGCGGACTGCTCGGCCACCACCACCCTGCGGAACCCGGCCTCGGCGGCGGCGAGCACGGCGGGCAGGATCCCGCGGACGGGCCGGACCCGGCCGTCGAGCCCGAGCTCCCCGATGAGGACGAGGTCGGCGATCTCCCGCGGGTCGATCCGCTCGGCGGCACCGAGCACCGCGGTCGCAACGGCGAGGTCGAATCCTGCGGAAGGACGGATTTAATCGACGGGGTGGCCCCTGGCGTCATCGGGGGCGGTATAGGGGACGGAGATCCCCACCGCGTAGGCGTGCTGGAAGTGGTGGTTGAGCTCGTGCACCACCTGCGCGAGCTCGGCGCGCGGGTGGACCGCCAGATACGTCCGCCCCTCCGCCTGCACGGGGATCAGCGCCCTGCCGTCTGGCACGAGGTCCGACAGCACCACTGTAGGTGCGGCGGACGGCAGGCCGTCTGCGGATTCGCTCGTGCTTCCCTGTGCCATGCGACCCCCTTGGCGCGACCTGCCCCACATATCGTGCATGAGTTCGAACATGCAGGAGTACGGGCAGGCTATCGGACGTTGCGCCCCCAGGCGGCGGTTCAATAGTGCCGTATTGAACCGTCTGTGACTACACCCTGCACAGAAGCACTACCGTCCGTAGTGGTCGAGGCTTCCGGCATATGCCCGGGGCTCTATTCCTGTCGAGTGAACGATTCGATCAGCCGCTGCAGCTGTTCACGCTGAGTAGATGTCAGCTTGTCCGCGCCCTCGACCAGCGCGCGCGCCTCGCCGGACGCCGACCACACCGTGTCGATCCCGAAGAACTCGGCGCCGGCCGCATCCTGAACCTTCCCGAGCGGCACTTCGAGACCGACGGCAAGGCCGCGAAGCATGGGGAAGTCGGGGATCTGGACCGGGAGATCTGTGGCGAGCCGGTGGAGCCAGGACGATTTGACCGCCTGCTCCCCGCTTTCTGGGTCGATGCAGCGTGCTGCGAGGCGGTCGTAGCTCAGGTTCAGGGCGGCCTTGCGCTCCCGCACTAGATCTCTGAGCTGCGAGCGCTTCGCCGCGGGCGAACGATCTTGTGCAGCCATGAGGCTCATCCTGCCACTCCGCGTCAGGTCATGGGCCGTGGGGTGTCCATGTGGCCAGCGGGATGCGTCTTCGAATCTCGCTGGTGGCGGCTGGTCTGCCATCCAGCTCGCCAGACAGAGTGTCCAGTCTCTTGGACGGCGCACGCTAGAGCGCAAAGCAGACCTTGGCCAAATTCGCACTCAACACCCAAGAGGCTGGACGGCACGTCCAAGCTATGCAATGCTTCATCCATCCAAGCAGTGCAACGACTTACTGCACGAGGTGGACCATCCGTGTCTGACCCCAAACCCATCCCTCTGTTCCGCCTGGTCGACCGCAACCTGCTGGCCACGCTGATGAAGCGCACCGGCACCGGCGCCCCAATGACGGTTCGGGAGCTCGCCGCCGCGGCTGGAATCCCGCACAGCACCGTCGGAAACCTGCTGACTGGCGAGCAGGAGTCCGTCTTCTACCCGAGTGCCTGCGAGATCGCATCAGCGATCGGCGTAGATGTCTTGATTCTGTTCACCCCGACGGGCCGCGCCACGCGGCACTCAGGGCGCCTGCCCCTCCGGGCCGTGCTGTGAACGCCTTCGACCGGGCCGCCGCCGAGCGCCGCCTCGGCCCCGCGGCGGTCGCCGCGATCCGAGCCCTCGTTGACGCGGCTCCGCCCATGCCGACTGAGACCCGGCTGCGGGTACGGGCCGTATTCGACTCCGTGCCCACGACCACGCAGGCCAGTCGGGCGACCCCTCTGGCCGCCTGATCAGCAAGAAGGGGCCGCCCGGACGGCCATCCGGAACGACCCCCGGCACACCTCACCAACCGAGAGAGAGGTACACCGTGACCACCCAGATTACCCACCAGGCTGCCGCGTTCGCTGCTCTGGCCGCGCTTGCCGACGTCCACAGCAACCTGCCTGCCCCGTACATCGTCGTGCACAGCGTCACGACGGACATCGACCTGCAGCTGCGCGGCCCGGAGGACTTCGAGGCCTGGCGGTCCGCGCTCGGAGTCGCGCCGGCGGTGGTGACGCTGCACGCGTACGACAACTCGACGTGGCTGGCGGCGGACACGTTGTGGCGGGGGGTGCGTCTGCACCTGACGGGGCACGGCCTGTCGTTGACGGCCGCGCAGGTGCTGGCGTCGGCGCCGGTGTCGCTGGTGCGTGCGGCGTGAACACCCAGTCGATCCGCGCGGCGGCGGAGATCATCTGTGCCGCGGAGAAGAAGTCCACGGTCCCGGTGACGATCGCGGTGGCGCTGGACGCGGCGGGGTGGCTGAACACCCCGGAGACCGCGGAGGAGCTGCGCAAGCTCCGGGCGACCGTGAACTACCTGGAGTCGTTCGCCGAGCTGGTTCGCAAGTTCTGTGCGGACCGCGCACAGTACGTGACCAACCTGCGGCACGCGAACCCGAACGCGGACCACGACTACAACCGGTGGACCGGGCACGCGGAGGCCCGGCGTCAGCTGTCGCAGCTCCTCGGGCTGCCGGTCGGCTGGCCCGCCACGGAAGAGGACGCGGACCCCATCGCGTACGGCCCGCGCGGGGTCCCGTGCGGCTGCGGTCTGGACGCGCACTCCAACCTCACGCCGTGCCAGCCGGACGCCCCGGCCGAGGGCCCGGAGCCCCACGACTACCGCATCTCCCGCGACCTTCCGGAGTACCCCAGTGTCTGAGCAACAGCCCGTGCACGGGCCCACCCCGATTTACGTCCGCCGGATCCCCGCGGGGGCCGAGTTGGACATGCAGGCCCTGACCGCGCACGTGGTGGGTGACGTCCTGGACGCGCTCCTCGACCCGGAGTCGACGGACCTGTGGGACCTCCTGACCGCGTGCGCGAATCCGGCGCCGCGGGCGGAGGGCTCCACGGAGCCGCTGGACCGGGAGCGGCTGGAGTCCGAGCTCGTCGCCCGCGCCTCGTCCCGGGTGACGCTGTACGGGTCCGGCGTGCAGCGCCTCGTCGAGCAGCTGCTCGCGACGATCGGCGGTGCGGTCCCGGCGCAGCGGAACCGGCGGGCGGCATGACCGAGACCGTGCTGGCCGGGCCTGCGGGCCCGGCCGCCGGCCGCCGGGTTACCCCCACCGGCCGCCTCATCCTCTCCGCGGACGCCGACCGAGCCGCCTGGCTCACCGCCCGCCGCCTCGGCCTCGGCTCCTCCGACCTCGCCGCAATCCTCGGCATCAGCCGTTACGGCAACGCCCTGTCCGTCTACCACGACAAGACCGGCGCCCTCCCCCTGGAGGGCGACGACTCCGAACCCGCCCTGTGGGGGCGGCTGATCGAGGAGACCGTCGCCCGCGAGTGGGCCCGCCGAAACCGCGCGGTCGTCCGCCGGGTTGGCCTCGTCGCCAACGTGGACCGGCCGTGGCAGATGTGCACGCTCGACCGCCGCGTGTTCTCCTGCCCCCTCGCGGCCGACGCAGAGCGGTGCGCGGTCGAGGTGAAGTGCCGCGACCGGATGAAGGCCGACCAGTGGCGCACCGGCGTCCCGGACGATGTCCTCGTCCAGACGCTGTGGCAGGCCGACGTGTGCGGCTACGACCACATGCACGTGGCCTGCCTGATCGGCGGCAACGACTACCGGCAGTACGTCGTGCGGGCGGCCGAGCACGCGCAGCTGCTCGCGGATCTCCGAGCGGCCGGCGCGCGTGCCTGGCAGCAGATCACCGACCGGCGGCCCCCGGTCCTCGCGCACGACGCCGACCCGGACGTGCTGCTCGGCCTGTACGAGCAGCTGCACCCGGTTCGCGCCGGGGCCGTGGACATCACCCGGGACGGCGACGCGCAAGACGCGCTGTCCGAGTACCTGGCCGCGCACTCCGCCGTCACCGCGGCGGAGTGCCGGAAGAAGCGTGCGAAGGCCGCGATGGTTGGTGCGCTCGGCGGCGGGGAGGCCGCGGTCGTCCTGGACCGGGTGGTCTACAGCCTCGACGCGGCCGCGACCCGGCACTGCGACCTGGAGCGGCTGGCCGAGCACTGGCCGGACGCCTACGCCGAGTGCGTCGAGGACCGGCCCTCGACCCGGCTGAACATCCCCCGCCCCGTCCGTGAGGAGTACAGCGCATGAGCACGCTCGCAGAGCGGGCCGCGGCCGCCGCCGGCCGAACCGCCGACGCACACCAGAACGACAGCCTGCCGGGCCCTGAGGAGTCCGCCGAGCAGCTGCCCGTAGCGGATCCGATGGCCGACTACGACCCGGGCGACGCCGAACCCATCATGCTGCCGGTGCACCTTGCCTGGCTCCGCGTCCGCCGGGAGATCCGCTCGATCGCGAAGGGCGAGAAGTACGAGGAGGGCCGGACCCGCTACAGCTTCCGCGGGGCCGACACCGTGGTACAGCATTTCGGTCCG
Organism: Streptomyces sp. NPDC038213; assembly: GCF_055600495.1. NCBI lineage: Bacteria > Bacillati > Actinomycetota > Actinomycetes > Kitasatosporales > Streptomycetaceae > Streptomyces > Streptomyces sp. NPDC038213. Next base: position 100,956 of record NZ_JBVJYM010000010.1, on the reverse strand, counting down.
GTCACTCTGCGGCACGGCGTGAACGTGTTCCCGGTCAAGGTCGAGGCGACGTACGGCTCGAAGAACACCAAGTCCGGCAGCACGATGCGGGAGTGCACGGTCATCGTCACGTGGATGATCGTCGGCCCCAAGGGCGACTCCATCTCGCTCCAGTCCGCTGGCGAGGCCCTCGACACCTCCGACAAGTCCACCACCAAGGCGCAGACCGTCGCCTTGCGGACGCTGCTTCTCGGGGCTGGGCTGATTCCGACCGGGGACCGCGACCCCGACGCCGAGCGCATCGAGCGGGGCATGGACGCCCCGGCCCGGTCGGCCGAGTCCTACCGCGACGAGCTGGTAAACCCGCAGACGACACCGGGCCGGATCCAGCAGATCGGGTACGAGGTCAGCAACGCCAGGATGCTCGGGTCCCGAGTCCAGAACGAGACGGGCGGGTGGGAGACCCTCGACGCTCTCGGTCGCCGGATCTACGGCGAGCGCACCGGCGGTGGTGCGTGATGTGGGGCCGGAAGTCCCGCAAGATCGCGGACCTGCGCCGGGCCCTGCGGGTACGGACCGCCGAGCGTGACGAGGCCCGCGGCGACTATAAGGACGCGCACGCCAACATGCGCAGCGCCCTGCGCAACGGCACCGACCTCGTCGGCATCTACGACGAGCGGCTCCGCCGCGCGCTCCGCGCCTGCGCCCGCTACCGAGCCGCAGAGGCCCGCCTCGCCCGGTACGCCGCCGGTCTGCAGGAGCGCCTCGACATGGCGACCGGGCTCAGCCACCCAGACGTTGAGGCTGGTGCCGACTGGCAGGCCCGACGCACCGACAAGCCGTTCAGGAGGGTCTGATGCTCCGATTCGAGAAGCCCGCCGAGGACATCCCGACCGAACCGGAGGACCGCTCCGAGTTGGCGCAGGCCCTCCAGCTCGCCCCGGGCCGGTGGGCGCTGATTGGCCGCCGTCACCAGCAGAAGACGGCCCGGCAGACCGCCTACGCCATCCGTAAGGGGCTCTACGGGTGGCGGGCGTTCGGGCCCGGCTTCGAGGCGGAGTCCCGCACGCTCTTCGGCGAGCACCGTGTGTACGCCCGCTACACCGGGGGTGCCCGGTGACCACCATGCCGCCCGCGGTCGGGCTGACGACCCGCCCGGCCGCGGGCCCCACCGGCCGGCCGTACGAGTGGATGGACCAGGCCCTCTGCGCGCAGATCGGCACTCCGAAGACGTGGTTCCCGGAGACCGGGCACGTCCAGGCCGCGCAGCAGATCTGCTGCGGGTGCCCGGTACGGGCAGCGTGCGCCAGCCACGCTGCCGCGCTGGAGGGCGACATCCCGGCGTCCCGCCGGTTCGGCACCTGGGGCGGCCGCGGCGCGAAGGCCCGCGCCCGCCAAGGGGGCCCGATCCCGCTGCACCCGGACCGGGACCGGGCCATCGCTCAGCTCACCGCGGAGGGCTGGTCCGCCGCTGAGATCGCAGACCGGCTCGGGTGCGCTTCCCGCACCGTCACCCGCGTCCGAGCCCGCCAGAGGGGCGCCGCATGAACGTCCGACCGTACAACCCGCACCGGGCCCCCGAGACCCTGGACGCGCCCCCGAACTGGACGCGCGCCGCGGTCTGCGCGGCCCTGCCGGACCTGGACTTCATGTACCCGGCCCCCAGCAAGACGGCGGACATCGCTGCGGCCAAGGAGGTCTGCGCGCGGTGCCCGGTTCGGGAGCCGTGCCTCGCGGAGGCCATGGCCGAGGAGGGCGGCCGCACGAAGGACAGCCGGTACGGCATCCGCGGAGGCCTGACTCCGTCACAGCGGCACGACCGGTATGTCCGCCGCCGCAAGGCCGCCCGCGAAGCCGCGGCGTGACCGGCCCTCCGCGGCCGCGCGTCTGCGACGTGCCCGTGCCGGACCACTACGGGCCCGCCCGTCTCTACCCCTGTGGCTGGCGCTGCACCAGCCACGCACCCCGTCCGCGGCCCGTACAGGCCGCCTGAACGAGAGAGGCCCGCCGACGAGCGGCGGGCCCCACAACCGCGGCGCCCGGCCCGGCACCGCCCCATCAAGGAGAAGTTGATGACCACCAGCGTACCCGCCCCCAGCATCGAAATCGTCCTCGTCACCCCCGACATGGCCAAGCTGTGGCTCAAGCAGAACGACCACAACCGGCGGATCCGGGAGCGCGCCGTCACCGACTACGCCCGCGACATGACCGCCGGCAAGTGGCTGATGAACGGCGAGGCCATCAAGCGGGCCGCGGACGGGACCCTCCTCGACGGGCAGCACCGCCTGCTCGCCGTCATCGAGGCCGGCGTCGCCGTCCCCATGCTCGTCATCACCGGGGTGGCCGTCGTCGCGCAGGAAACCATGGACAGCGGCCGCAAGCGCAACGCCTCCGACGCGTTCAGCCTCCGCGGCGAGGCCAACGCGAGCGTCCTCGCGTCCGTGCTCCGCCGGGTGTGGCAGTGGGACGAAGGGGACTACCGGTTCAACGGCCGGGCCACCCCCACCACCGCCGAGATGTCGGAGCTGCTGAAGAAGCGCCCGGACATCCGCCGGTCCGCCGAGATCGCAGCCCGGGTCCACTCGCAGTTCCGGTACATGCCGCAGTCCATCACCGGGACCGCCCACCACCTCCTGACCCGCATCGCCCCCGAGGACGCCGTCTGGTTCTTCGCCCGCCTCGGCGACGGTGCCGAGCTGCCCGGTGGCCACCCGGTTCTCACCCTGCGGAACCGGATCATCTCGGACCGGGCCGACAGCCGCGCCATCCCCGACTACCGGCTGATGGCGTACCTGGTCCGCACCTGGAACGCCGTCCGCGACGGCCGCGAGCTCGGCCGGATCATCCAGGCCCCCGACGCGCCCATGCCCATGCCGAAGTAGCCCCTCTCGCCCGCCCGGAGGCCCCCCCCCGGCCGGCGCCCGCGGTTCGACGCCGCGGGCGGGCACCACACCCCACCAGCTCCACCGAACGGAGACCGCAGTGCCCTGGTTCAAGATCGATGACTCGTCCCACAGCCACCCCAAGTTCATGGCTGCCGGGAACGCGGCACTCGGTCTGTGGCTGCGCTGCGGGGCCTACTCCGCCCAGCACCTCACCGAGGGCCACGTCCCCGCTGCGGTCGCGAAGGCGTACGGGACCCCGGCGCAGGCCCGGAAGCTCGTCGCGGTCGGCCTCTGGCACACCGCCGGGCACGGGTGCTCCCGCTGCCCCCAGCCTGTCGCCGGGTACGTGGTCCACGACTTCTTCGAGGGCGGCCGGAACGCCACCCGGGCACAGGTCGAGGCGTCCCGGCAGGGCGCTGCGGAGCGGGCCGCGAAGAGCCGCGAGACCCGAAAGCGCACTCAATCCGCGCGCGAAATGAACAACATTCACAGTACAACCGGCGCCGGAAACCGCGCGGATCGCGCGCAGAACGAACCCCCTTTTCCGGACCCCGCCGCAGGTCAGGACCCCTCGTCACACAGCACAGGCCTTGAGGGGGGTACGCCTGCCCAAGCCACATCCACGCCATACCAGGTACTTCCTACGGAAGTACCTCCTCCCCCCTACCCCCCGCAGCACCGCCCCAGCACCGACCTGGCGCCCACCGACGGAGCCGACGAAGTACAGCCCCTTATCGCCGGCATGGCCGCCCGCGGCATGGGCGTCGCCTGGAAACTCGCCCCCGCCGAATGGCTCGCCGTCCGCGACGCCGTACGCCGCGCCGGCCTCCCCGCCCTCCTCGAACACGCCGAACGCGCATGGCAGGGCGCCCGCACCCCACCCTTCTCCGCCCGCTACTTCCTCCCCGGCTGGACCACCCTCCAGCCCCCCACCACCTACACCGGCCCCCGCGCCGTCAGCCCGCCCTCACCCGCACAGTCCTACCTCGCCGACATGCAAGCCATCGCCGAGGAACTCCGCCAGCAGAGCACCGGAGGTACCGCATGAACCCCGAGCAGGTCCCCCAGCTCCTCGCCGAGATCGCCCTCGCCGACCCCCGCGTCCGCCGCGAAGACCCCATCGAACGCCGAGCCCAGGTGCTGATGTGGGCCGGAATCCTCGCGGACGTCCCGTACGAGTACGCCGTCGCCGCCGCCCAGCGCCACTACCGCGAGTCCCGGTACCCGATCCTCCCCGCCGACGTCGCCACCCGCTGGGCCGCCACCGTCCGCGACCGCATGAACCGCGACACCGACCCCGAACCCCCCGTCGACCCCGACAACGAGGCCGCCTACCGGCACGCCCTCGCCGCCCGCCGCCGTGCCGTCGCCCACGGACACACCGCCCCCGTCGGACTCCGCGAACTCACCGCCCTCCCCGACGAAGTACGCGCCCGCCTCGACGCCATCGGCCGCTACGTCCCGGCCAGCGCCCGCGAGCAGCTCGCTCCGTACCGGCCCACCGCCGCCGCACGCGAGCAAACCATTGCCGCCGGCCAGCCCGACCCGCTGTCCGTCCCCTGCCCCTGGTGCAACGCCCCCGCCGGACAGCACTGCCGCGGACGCCGCATCACCCCCAACCACCGCGACCCCGAAACCACCCGCCGCGGCGGCCGCCAGCCCCACCCCAGCCGCATCGACAACGCCACCACCCACAACGCCGCCTGACCGGCGTACATCCGGATTGCCCGCCCTCGCGCACAAAGGAGCCACCCCCTCTTGAACGAGCCCGCCTACTACTGCAACGAACAGGTCACCCTCCTTCGCGGCGATGCGATTGAGCAGATGCGCACCCTGCCCGACGGCTCGGTCGACTGCATCGTCACCTCGCCGCCCTACTACCGGCTCCGCGACTACGGAGTCACCGGCCAGTACGGCCAGGAGCCGACGGTCGGCGCCTACGTCGAGACGATGCGGCGCGCGTTCTCCGAGGCCCGCCGGATCCTGGCCGACACGGGCACCCTGTGGCTCAACCTCGGTGACAGCTACCTCCGCAAGGCCCTCCAGCAGGTGCCCGCCCGGGTCGCCATCGCCCTCCAGGACGACGGCTGGGTCCTGCGCTCCGACATCATCTGGGCCAAGGCCGGCGGTGTGCCGTCCGCGGTGCGGGACCGGCTCACCGGGCGGCACGAGCACCTCTACCTCCTCACCAAGCGGGCCTCCGGCTACCACTTCGACCTCAACGCGATCAAGGTCCCCACCGTCACGGCGCACGGCCGGCCCCAGCGGAAGCGCGCCGAGCAGCTGTTCGCCGCGGCCGGGCTCACCGACGACCACCTCGCCGCGATGCGCGCCTGCGGCATGACCGACGCCGGGAAAGCGCGCGTCGTGCAGACCGGCACCGGCCGCAACCGGCCCGGCGTGCAGGCCCTTGCCGACGAAGCCAAGGCCGCGCTCGGCGGCTACTACCGGGAGCTGCTCACCGGCGACCGGAAGAACCCCGGCGACGTGTGGACCTTCACCAGCCAGGCCACCGGCGGGACGCACACCGCGAGCTACCCGCTCGACCTACCCACCCGCTGCATCACCGCCGGCTCCCCGCCCGACGGCACCGTCCTCGACCCGTTCTCCGGGACCGGCACCACCGGCGTCGCCGCCCACCGGCTCGGCCGCCGCTACATCGGCATCGACCTCAACCCCGACTACCACGACGTCGCCGTCGCGCGCTTTGCGCAGGGCGTCCTCGACCTGCCCGCCTGAACAGGAGCACCGCCATGCCCCACCCCGACCCCGGCACCGTCTACCTCACCCCCGCCGGCCACCACCTCCTCGTCGCCGACAGCACGCCCAGCCACGTCGCCGCGATCCCCGTGCAGCCGTTCTTCTCCGCGCCCAGCGTCACCGCCGGCGGTCTGCCGGACATGCGGGTCGCCGCGGTGTGGGAGCACGGTACGGCCCGGCCGGTCACGCACCGGGAGTTCGCCGGATACCGGCCCGTCGGCATCGCCCGCCCCCGACCCACCACCTGAAGGCGCCGACCATGGCCAACCAGCCCGCTATCACGTTCACCAACCTGCCCGCCCGCAAGCAGATCGAAGGCAAGCACGCGGCCATCGCCGCCGCGCTGCGGGCGAAGCCCGGCGAATGGGCGCTCATCGATGCCCGTTCCACGAAGGCCTCCGCGGCCAGCACGGCCTTCCAGATCCGACAGGGGCGCCTCGCCTGCTACCTGCCCGCGGGGTCGTACGACGCGAAGTCCCGGACGGTGGACGGCCAGTTCCGGATCTACGCCCGCTACGTCGGCCCCGCGAACCCCTGACCCGGGCCCGGTCGCCGCGCGGGCAGTGCGCGGCAACCGGACCACCACCACACCACGAAGGAGCACCTCGTGAGCGTCCAGAACACCAGCAGCGTCCTCGACGGCCCCGAGCCCGGCCCCCAGCCGCGTACCGGACCCGAGCTGAAGTCGTGCGTGAAGTGCGGCCGGATCGGCATCCGCCAGTTCCTCCGCACCTCGGCCGGCACCGTCTGCGCCGCCCGCTCCGCCTGCGTCGACCGGCAGCTCGCCGGGGGCCCGCGGTGAGCCGTCCTCGCCCACGCCGACCCGGCCGCCACACCACCACCCAGGAGACCCCCATGTACGCCCACCCGCCCCGCACCCGCTGGCACGTTGAGTCCTGGGACCCCATCGCCAACGAATGGTCCGGCGGCCTGGCGGACGCCAGCCGTCAGGCCGCCGTCGCCAAGAAGACCCGCCTCGACGAGCACGTCCCCACCTGGCCCGACGGGACCGCCCGCGAGCGCCGCATCGTGCTGGAAACCACCACCTACACCGACCTCACCACCCCGCCCGCGCAGCTCCAGCTCCCCCGCGGTGGGTTCCTCCTCACCGACACCGCCGGACAGGACCTCGCCGCCCAGCCGAGCGGAACCCCCGACGGCCGGCCCGCGATCCGCCTCACCGTCGGCAGCACCGAGGTTGGCCACGCCGAGACCACCGTCCCGCTGGAGCGGCTGGAGGAGGTGATCGCCGGACTCCGCGAGCTCGCACGGCAGATGGGCACGAGCGAACCGCCCCGCTGCACCTGCGCCCGGTCCTGGGGCCTCCACGCGGCCACGTGCCCCCGGTACACCGTGGGCCACGAACTCGCCGCCGAGACAGCCCCCCGGTGACCGGCCTCCTCCTGGTCGTGGCGGTCGCGGTCGGCTACCTCGCCGGCCGCGCCCGCCCCGCCCGCCACGCCTCCGACTGGGCGGAACGCCTCCCCTGGCGCCGCCCCGGCTTCTCCCGGCGGGAGTGGCGCTGGTGGGCCGCGCAGCCCGTGTACGCCTGCCAGATCGCCGTACTTCTCACCACCCGGCCCCGGAAGAGCGTGCGCGCCTGGCGGGCCCGCCACGACCCGCCCGCGCCGCTGTCCCCGCCCGTACGACTCGCCCCCTGGCCGCCCGAACCCGAGGAGCACACGCCATGACCAAGCCCCGCCGCTTCCACCTCGACCGCCACACCGACGTGTCCGGCGTCTCTGGCACCGGCCGCGTTGCTGACGGCATCCTCTGGCCCGACGGCACCGCCTCCGTCCGCTGGCGCGGCGACCACCCCAGCATCGTGTTCTGGGACCGCGGACAGACCAGCGTCGACCACGTCCACGGCCACGGCGGCGCCACCCAGATCGTGTGGACCGACCTCGACCTGCCTACCGCGGACTACGCCTCCGCCTGGACCGAGCTGACCGGCTACGTGCAGGAGGCCGTAGACGACGGCGGCACGATCCACCCGGCCGACCTGCTCGCGTACATGACCGAGCTGCGCGGAAAGGCCCTCGCCGAGGTCCGCGAATGGACGCGCCGGATGGCCGCCGGGGGCGAGGGGTAGCCGTGTCCGCGCCCGCGATCGTCGCCGTAGCCCTCGCCCTCTGGTGCGCCGCCAGCGTCCTCCTGTGCCTCCTCGTCGCCCGCATCGGCCGGGCCCTGAGAAAACCCCCGCCCCGACCGCCCCACGGCCGTCACGCGGCCCCACACCGGCCCGCACGGACCCGAGACGACAGGAACCCACGATGAGCACCACGCCGCCGCCCGCCCCCGGCGAGATCCGCCAACTGCTCGTCCACCCCGCGGTCTGGCCACGACTCGAGCTCTTCCTCGCCGCCTACTGCGCGGTCGAGCTCACCCTCGTCGGCCAGATCGGCGACGACGACCTCCCGACCTGGGCCATGACGCCGATCGCCCCGCCCGGATCGGGCCAGCAGGGGTGACCTGCCCGTCCGGCAAGCGGGCCTACGCCAGCCGTGGGGCCGCCCGCCGCACCCTCCGCACACTCCGCGCCCGCCACCGCGCCGAACGCCAGCCGTACCACTGCCCGTACTGCCTCCACTGGCACCTCACCAGCCACCCCAGGAGACCCACATGAACCAGCCCGCCCCGCTCCCCGCCCTGGAGTTCGTCAACACCGGCCCCGACGGACTCCCCGAACGCACCCGCGTCGACCCCCGCGCCCCACTCAGCCTCCGCGAACGCAACCTCCTCCGCGCACTGCTGTCCACCGCGTACGGCCTCCTCACCGCCACCGAGCACGAGGCACACGCGGCCGCCGCCGGAGAGATCGGGACGATCCGATGACCACACGCTGCGCCGCCTGCGGCCAGCCCATCACCGACCCCCGCGTCCGCGAGTGGACGGGACCGGCAGACGTCCCCGCCCGAAGCTGGCACCCCCAGTGCGAACCCTGCTGCGGGTGCGGCGGCGGGCCCGTCGTCTACCGCAACTACCAGGAGAAGCCGTTCTGCACGCACTGCTGCGACTGCTCCTGCGGCACCATCCCCTGCACCCGGCCCACGCCCGAGCCCGCCCGGCACACTGCGGACACGATCACGGACCCGGTACTCGATGCCCTGTACGCCCGCGCCGAGCAGGCCGAGACCGAGCGGGACACCGCCTGCGCAGCGTTCAACGACAAGGTGCTCCGCCTGGAAGACGCCGAGACGGCCCTCACCGAGGTCCGCGGCCACCTCCGCTACGTCCTCGACTACGACGGCCCCGGCCACTGCCACCTCGCCCCCGGCAAGTGGGACCGCGACGGCAGCCCGTGCGATCACTGCGCCCGCCTGTCGGCTGCCCGCGCCGCCCTCGACCCGCAGAAGGAGAACTGACCATGGCCACGTTCACCAGCCGCACCGTCACCACCGTACGCAGGGAATGGACCGTGCCCACCGGCCCGCATGGCGCCTGCCTCGGCGACGTCGAAGCTGCGTTCCGGGCCGCCGCGCAGGACTACCGGCACTACTTCGACATCAGCGACCTCGTGACCTTGCCGGACGACTCCCTCTGCGTGACCACCACCGACGAGGCCCTCGTCATCTTCTTCGTGGTCGAGCAGCCCGCCTGAGCACGCGAGAGGGGGCGCATCCTCCGTCCGCCACAGACCGGATGCGCCCCCAGGTGGCCCCACCGTACCGCCCACCCGCCCTGGAGCAGACGTGACCACCGCCACCGCCAGCCACCACCTGACCCAGATCCTCACCCTCTGGCCCCACCTCGACGACGCCCTCGACACCTGCGGCACCAACTGGCTCTCGTCGAAGGCCGAGCTCCTCGCCCACCTCGACCACGCCGACGCCACCGAAGCCGCCGGCCTCCGTGCTCTGGAGCGGTCTCCCGAGCAGATCGGCGCGTCCGCCGCACCCCTCTCGATCCGCATCCTCGACACCGCCCGACTCGTCGAGCGCGTCCTCGTCGACCTCGCCGACCGCATCGCCCCGCAGATCACCCGCCCCGCCCTCACCCACGCCCCCACGGACTGGCAGGCCCGCGGCTGGACCCGCACCGACCGCGACCGCCGCAACCGCGCCGCCGACCAGGAGCAGGCCGACCCCCGACGCTGGCGGTACGTCGGCCTCCGCACCGCCGAGTACGCCACCGGGTGGCTCCTCGCCCGCACCGACGGCCAGCCCGGCCCGTTCCGGGAGCTCACCGCCGCCCAGCTCCACCACATCACCACCACCGCCGCCGGCGCCGTCCAGCGCATCGAGACCGCCCTAGACCTCCTCGCCCGCCAGTACGCCGCCGCGCTCCCCTGCCCCACATGCCGCGGCACGATCGTCGTCACAGCGGGCGGCGGACAGGACCCGACCGCGGAGTGCGCCGGCTGCGCGCGAGCGTGGACGCTTCCCGCGGCCGCGTAGGCCCCGGCGGATGTCAGAGCCCGGTCGTACCGTGGGGGTGTCCCGCGAGGGCATCCCACATCCGAGCTGCTGGCGCTCTCGGACCCGGCCCCGCCCGATCACGCATCGGGCGGGGCTTCCGCCGTCCAGGTCCCGGGCCCGCCGCCGCGCCACTCCAGCAGGGGATCCGCCGTCGCGATCACGTCCTCAGGGGCGTCCACCCCGATCCGCCTGAGGAATTCCGCGAGATCGGCCGCCGAGTACGCCGTTCCGAGGATCGCGTCCTCACCGTGCACATGCGCCACCACCCGCCGGCCACCGGACGGGGCGGGCGGGTAGACGACGATCCGTGCACGGTCCGGCATCCCTCCAGCCTGCATCCGGACGGCTTCGGACGCATCCGGACAGTACGGGCCCCCGGTGACCCACGCCACAGCGCGCGTGGGCGACAGGACCGGAACCAGCCGCAGCCAGCGGCCACGCTTACCCCATGGACGCGATCACCCGCACCACCCGCATTTGCACCCGGCCCGCCACCCTCCTCCGCACCCACCACGTCCTCGGCCAGCTACAGACCGCCGCGCACACATGCATCCGCCACCGTGCCGACACCCAGCGCGACTGGCCCGGCCGCTTCCAGCCCACCCCGCCCGACCAGGCGTGCGGCCACGCCACCGACCACCGCCCCTACCTGCAGGCCCTCGCCCACCACATCGAACTATGGCTCCGGCCGGCCTACGCAGTTGCACTGCCCGACCCCCCGGACACCGCCGATTGGCAGGCCGTCCTACAGGAGTGTCTGCGCGCGGCCCGGCTCGCCAGCCAGCCGCGGGTTGCGGCGGCCCTGATCGACGCCGTCGAGCACGCCGGGCGCATGCACTGCGATCCCATCGCGGCTCGGGCGGTGCTTCTTGCCGTCGCCGCCGCGGAACGCGCCATCGCCGGACGGTAGGCAGCACGATGCCCCCGACCACGACGGTCGGGGGCATCGGCGCGTACGGCTACTCGGCGGCAGGCCGGTCGGGGAGTTCGGCGCCGGGGCGGCGCACGTACCACTCGACGAGCTGGCGGACGACTGCGGACCGGTCGGTCCCCGCGCGCCGGGCCGCGGTCTCGAAGTCCTCCCAGAGGGAGTCGTCCACGCCGCGGATCCCGCGCAACTTCTGCCGGTGTTGGTTCGCCATGGGCAGCATCCTGTCAGGTGGTTGACCACCTGTCGAGCCTGTGCAACAGTGAAGGCATCGGGTGGTTAACCACCTGGTGCCCCGGCGGAGCAGCCACTCCGCCGGGGCCAGCCGTCCACCTGCCACACAGGAGGAACAGCCATGCCCGAGCGTACCCACCTCACCCAGCCCGACGAACATCTGCGCCGCGCCCAGCAGCCCACCGAGGCCTGCCTCAACCTCCTGCTCCGCCTCGCCGGTCACCTCGACCGCTGCCAGCCCCGCGAAATGCTGTGGCCCGACACCTGGGCCAACCTCCTCCGCCAGTACGCCCGCACGGGCAGCGCCTCGGAGATCGCGTTCGCCGCCACCGTCCGGCAGGCCGTACGCCACGCCCCCCGCCTCGCCCCCGGCGCCACCCGCGCCCACTACGCCGCCCTCCTCCGCGCCACCGTCGAGGAAGCCCGGTGACCACACCCGCAAAGATCGCCAGTCGGCGCATCGAGGTGCGCCGACTGGCGCAGGCCGGCATGTCCTACCGCCGCATCGGGGAGGAGCTCGAGATCTCGAAGGACACCGTCCGCAGGGACCTCGCCGCCCTTGCCGCGCCACCGGCGACCCCCGCCGAGGCGCGGGCGCACCGCGTGGCTCAGGCCGACGAGGCCGTGCGACAGGCACGCGCCGCAGCTCAGGCCGCCGCCGACGCGGCCCCCGCGTACGCGATCACCGACGACGAGACAGCGGCGCGCTGGTACGCCGACCTCCGCGCCGCCGCAGCGCAGCTCGCCGCCTGCGCCGCGGAGTTCACCACCTACTACCCGAGCGCCACCCGGCGCACCACCGACTGACCAAGGCACCTCAGCCCCCGCAGGCCCGTCCGCCCGCGGGGGCTGTTTGCGTTCCTCGGGGATCATGGCTCATGATGGGCCGCAACTCCGGCGTGCCCGGAAACAACAAGCCCCGCCACCGCGCGGGGCTTCCGTGCGTCACAGGACAGCAACACCCCGCGCGGGCCCGCCCGGCCGCCGCGAGCATGGCGCGATGCGCAGACACACACCCACCCTGACCGCCGCCGCCCTGCTCCTCGCACTCACCGCGTGCAGCAGCGACCCAAGCGACCCGGCCCTCGACAACGCTCCGGCGCCCGCCAGTTCAGCCGCCCCCGAGCCCGCCCCCGCAGGCGACACCGGGGCCCGCGCCGAGCTGGAGACCGCCGTACGCACCTACTCCGACGCCTACTTCAAGCCCGACGGCGCCACCGCGTACAAGGCCCTGTCGAAGCGCTGCGCCGACAAGGCCGGCGGCGTCGAGATCTTCACCGCGCTGGTCGAGAGCACCGTCAAGGAGTACGGCAGCCACCCGATCAAGACCCTCACCGTGGACAGCCTCGCCGCCGACATGGCCCGCGTCACGTACACCTACCCCGTCCCCGCCCTCTCCCAGACCGCACAACCCTGGGTCCGCGAGGACGGCACGTGGCGGTACGACGGCTGCTGACCTCCTGACCCCCGCCGTCCGGCCGGCTCCCGCGCACGAGGGCGCGCGGTCGACGCCCCGGACGGCGGGCCCCTCTCGGAGGTGATCCCGTGGCCCGCAAGGAAGCCCGCCCGGTCACCGACGAGACCAAGGCCGACGTCCGCCGCCTCCACGCGGAGGGCCTCGGCCGCAACGCGATCGCCCGGCAACTCAACCGCTCCCCCCGCACCGTGTCCGTGATCTGCGAGGAGGCCGGGTTGACGTTCGACCGCACCGCCACCGCCGTAGCCACCGAGGCCGCCAAGGCGGACGCCCGCGCCCGCCGCGTCGCCCTCGTCGAGCGGGCCTACGCCCGCGCGGAGAAGATCTACGACCGGCTCGAAGCCGACGAGACCCGCGGCTACCGCTACACCTCCCCCACCGTCAACGGCATCGAGTCCAAGACCCTCGACCACGTCCCCGCCCAAGACGAGCGGGCCCTCGCCATGGCCGCCGGCCAGCACCTCGCGCAGGCCGCCAAGCTCGAAGCGATTGACGCCGGCGCCGGGCACGAGGAGGACCGCGGCATCCTCGCCGGGCTCGCGAAGGCCCTCGGCTGGCCAACCGCAGGAGGTACCGGGGAGGGCTGATGTCCGAACCGGCCCTGTCCGACAAGCAGCTCGGCAGCATCCGCGAGGCCACCGCCCGCATCAACCTCTGGCACGGCGCCGTCCGCAGCGGCAAGACCATCGCGTCGCTGCTGGCGTTCCTGCTGGCCATCGCCGTGGCCCCCTCCTCCGGCCTGATCATCGTGGTTGGCCGGTCCCTCCAGACCATCGAGCGCAACGTCCTCGATCCGCTGATGGACTTCGGGCTGTTCGGCCGGTACGCCGGCGCCGTCCAGCACACCCGCGGCTCCAACACCGCCACCATCCTTGGCCGTACCGTTCACCTGATCGGCGCCTCGGACGCCCGCTCGGAGGGCAGGCTCCGAGGCCTGACCGCGTGCCTGGCCTACGTGGACGAGGCCACGCTGATCCCGCCCGAGTTCTGGGCGCAGCTCCTCGCCCGCCTGTCCGTGCCCGGGGCCCGGCTGTTCGCCACCACCAACCCGGACTCGCCGAGGCACTGGCTCAAGGTCGACTACCTCGACCGGCAGCCTGAGCTCGACATGCGGTCCTGGCACTTCCGGCTTGGCGACAACCACACCTTGGAGCCCTCGTACATCCGGTCGCTGCACGCCGAGTACGTCGGCCTGTGGCGCCGCCGCATGATCGACGGCGCATGGGTGATCGCCGAGGGCGCCATCTACGACATGCTCGACGACGAACGCCACATCGTCGCCGAACTCCCCCAGATCAGCCGCTGGATCAGCTGCGGCATCGACTACGGCACCACCAACGACTTCGTGGCCCTCCTCGTCGGCCTCGGCACCGACCGCCGCCTGTACGTCGCCGCCGAGTACCGGCACGCCTCCCGCACCGCGCACCACTCCCTCACCGACTCCGAGTACGACCGGGCCGTCCGCGGCTTCCTGCAGCAGCACCGGGCCGCCCCGGACTGGGTCGTCATCGACCCCTCGGCCGCGTCCTTCATCGAGCAGCTGCACCGCACCGGCATGCCGAACCTGGCACCCGCCGAGAACGCCGTCACCGACGGCATCCGCACCGTGGCGAGCCTCCTCTCCGCAGGCCGGCTCCGGATTCACGCCTCGTGCCAGGGTCTGATCCGGGAGATGACCTCGTACTCCTGGGACCCGAAGGCCGCCGAGCGCGGCGAGGACGCCCCGCTCAAGGTTGACGACCACGGCCCCGACGCTCTGCGCTACGCCATCCGTACGACCGAGGCCCTGTGGCGGCCGCTGGTCCCGACCCACCTGGAGGTGGCCGCCTGATGCCTCTGCCGACGCATGATCAGACGTGGCCGCCCACCGACCCGCGCGTACAGTCCGACCTTGCCGACTGGGACGCCTGGTACTCCTCCGACCCCGCCCGACTCGAAGCCCGCTACGGCGGCGCCCGCGCAGGCGAGCCGACCAACCGGCCCGCCCAGTACGCCGGCGGGCTCCGCGGCCGGGTCGCCCGCTGGTTCTGGGGGCCCCCGGTCCCCGGCGAGCCCAGCGACAAGATGCACGTGCCGCTCGCCGGGGACATCGCACGCACGTCCAGCACCTTGATTTTCTCCGAGCCGCCGAAGCTCACCAGCCCCCACACGGGCACGCAGGAACGCCTCGACGAGCTCGCCCCCAAGATGCACCCGACGCTGCTGGAGGGCGGAGAGCTCGCGTCCGCGCTGGGCGGCGCGTACCTGAGGGTCGTGTGGGACGGCGAGATCTCCGACCGGCCCTGGCTCGACACCGTCGCGGCCGACCGGGCCGTCCCGGAGTTCCGGTACGGGCGGCTCGTCGCCGTGACTTTCTGGACGGTCCTCCCGGACCCGGACAATCCGAACGGCCTCCGCGTGTTCCGGCACCTGGAGCGCCACGAGCGCGGCCGGATCTACCACGGCCTGTACGAGGGGGGCCTCACCAGCCTTGGCGCGCCCCGCCCCCTGGAGGAGCACCCGGCCACCGCACCGCTCGCCGAAGAAGTCGACTCTGAGGGCGGCCTCGACACCGGCGCCCCGGACCACCTGACCGCCGCGTACGCGCCCAACGTTCGGCCAGCCCGGTCCTGGCGGCACATCCCCGCGGCGGCCGGCCTCGGCCAGTCCGACCTTCAAGGGATCGAGACGCTCCTCGACAAGTTGGACATGACGTACTCCTCGTGGATGCGGGACATCGACAACGGGCGCGGACGGATCATCGTCCCGAACTCGATGCTGGAGTCCCTCGGCACGGGCCAGGGCGCCGCGTGGAACCCGGACCGGAACGTGTACACCGGCCTGAACATGCTCCAGCGGCCGGGCGATCCGTCGCCGCTGGAGGTCGTCCAGTTCCAGATCCGCGTCAAGGAGCACAGCGAGACGTGCGACCGGCTGTTCGAGCAGGCCGTTCGCCAGGCCGGGTACTCGGTCGCCAGCTTCGGGGAGTCCGGCGATGGGACCGCGGTCACGGCCACCGAGATCCGCGCCCGACAGGGGCGGTCGATGGCCAACCGGGCCCGCAAGGCGCTCTACTGGGGGCCCGCCGTCACCAGCATCGTTGCTGCGCTCCTCGCCGTCGAGGCCGGCCCCCGTTTCGGGGTGTCGGACCTCGACATCAGCGAGCCTCCGATGATCGAGTTTGAGGACAGCGTCACCGAGGGCCCGACCGAGCGCGCCACCACCGTCGAGCTCCTGCGCCGCGCCGAGGCCATCTCCACCGAGATGGCTGTGCGCATGCAGCATCCGGAGTGGAACGACGACCAGGTGAGCCACGAGGTCGACCTGATCCTCGGCGAGACCGGCCGGCTCGTCGCCGATCCGTCCGCGACCGGCGCTGAGGGTGAGGGGGTGCCGCATGCCGGTTTCCCCAGCCCTGGCGGAGGATCTCGCGGCCCGGACGCGTGAGCTGTACGAGGAGGCCGAGGCCACGCTCCTGGAGCTGCTGGCTTCGGCCCTCGAAGCGGACATCGACAGCCCGCGGTGGGCCGAGCTGAAGCTTCGGGCGGTCGGCGACCTGCGACAGGCCGTCGAGGAGGTTGCGGAGGCGCTCCAGACTGACGCCACCGGCAGCGTCCGCGCCGCCCTGGTCGAGGCCTACAGCCGCGGCCGGCAGGCCGCTGTGGCGGAGCTGGGGGCGCTGGACATCGGGCGCGAGCTCGCCGCCCGGCAGGCCCTGCCGGGCGCCCCGGCCGTCGACCGGCTTGCCGCGTCGTACGCGGCCGACACCCGGCCGCTGTACACCCGGATCACCCGGGCCGTGCTCGACACCTTCCGGTCCATCGTGGCCCGGGTGTCCGGGGTGCAGCTCCTGACCGGCATCACCCGCAGGCAGGCCTCACAGCGCGCCCTCGACCAGTTCGCCGCCCGGGGCATCACCGGGTTCGTGGACCGGGCCGGGCGTCGCTGGGATATGGCCTCGTACGCCGAAATGAGCGTTCGCAGCGTGACCGCCCGTGCCGCCGTCGAGGGTCACATCGACGCCCTCGCGGAGATCAGCGTGGGCCTGGTCATCGTCTCCGACGCCCCCTTGGAGTGCCCGCTGTGCCGCCCGTGGGAGGGCGAGGTGCTCACCCTCGGCCCGGAGACTGGCCCGCACACCGTCCGCGCCCGCCACGAGACCGACGACGGCCGCACCGTTGCCGTCCACGTTGCCGGATCCCTCACGGAAGCACGCGCCGCTGGCCTGTTCCACCCGAACTGTCGGCACTCCCTCGGCGCGTACTTGCCCGGGGTGACGACACGGCCCCCGCATCACGCCACTCCCGGCACCACCTACGAGGACACCCAGCGGCAGCGCGAGATCGAGCGGCACATTCGCCGCTGGAAGCGCGCCCGCGCCTCGGCGATGGACGAGGCAGCCCGCCGCCGCGCAGGCGTCAAGATCCGCCACTGGCAGGCCGAGATGCGCAAGCACCTCGCCGCCCACGACGAACTGTCCCGCAAGTCCGCGCGCGAGCAGATCGGCTCAGCGCGCTAACCCGCCGACGGCCGCACGGCCACCGGCACACCCGCATGGGAGACCACATGACCACCCCTTTCCGACACCCCCTCGCCACGCACCCCGCAGGCTCGGTCCTCGGCCACCGCACGGACGGCCGACCGATCTACGCCATCGCGGGTGGCAGCAACGAGGGCGCCGCTGGCGCAGGCACCCCGCCCGCCGGTGACCCCACTCCTCCGGCCCCGCCCGCTCCTCCGGCCGCCCCCGCCTCGGGTGGTGACGGCACGGACTGGAAGGCCGAGGCCCGCAAGTGGGAGGCCCGCGCCAAGGACAACAAGGGCGCCGCCGACGAGCTCGCCGCGCTCCGCGAGGCCACCCAGACCGAGCAGGAGAAGGCCGTCACCGCCGCCGAGAAGGCCGGCCGGTCGGCGGCCGCCGCCGAGTACGCGACCAAGCTGGCCGCGGCCGAGTTCCGCGCCGCGTGCGCGGCCGCCGGCGTCGACCTCGGTGAGGCGTCCGAGCTGATCGACACCTCACGGTTCGCGAAGGACGGCGAGGTCGACACCGACGCCATCACCGCGGCCGTGAAGAAGCTCGCCCGGCTCGCGCCCCGCGGGCCCGGCCGCTCCGGCGGAGACCTCGGCGGCGGCGGATCCGGCGACACCCCCGCCTCCCTCGAAAAGCAGATCGCGGAGGCCGAGAAGGCCGGCCGCTGGGGCGAGGCCATCTCACTGAAGCGGCGAAGGGCCGCACAGACCTGACCCTGATAGGAGGCCACCGTGGCCGGCATCACTGGCATGGGCACCACGTTCAACCTGCCCAACTACACCAACGAGCTGTTCGCGCAGACCCCGGAGGACACCCCGCTCCTCTCCGCGATCGGCGGGCTCACCGGCGGCGGCATGACGACCGCCACCGAGTTCGAGTGGGAGACCTTCGACCTGCGCGACCCGGGCCAGCGCACCCGCGTGGAAGGCGCCACCGCGCCGACCGCCGAGGAGCGCGTCCGGGCCAACGTGACGAACGTGGTCCAGATCCACCAGGAGCAGGTGTCCGTCTCGTACACCAAGCAGGCCGCGTTCGGACAGGTCGCCTCCCCGCAGTCCGCGCCGTACAACCACGGCGGCGGCACGAACCCGGTGACCAACGAGCTCGACTGGCAGGTTCAGCAGATGCTCAAGCAGATGGCGCTCGACATCAACTGGTCCTTCATCAACGGCCAGTACAACAAGCCCACGTCGAACTCCACCGCCCGCCGTACCAAGGGCCTCCTGTCGGCCATCGCGACCAACCGGATCGCCAAGGCCACCGTCGTCACGGGCGCGTCCACGGCGACCGACACCGTCACGTCGACCTCGCACGGCCTCTCCGACGGCGACAAGATCGTGTTCGTCAACACCGACGTGGCCACCAACATCATCGCCGGACGCGTCTACTACGTCCGCGACTCCGCCACCAACACCTTCAAGGTCGCCACCGCCCCCGGCGGAACCGCCCTCACCCTCGGCACCGCCACCGGCCTCTCCTTCAACGAGCCGTGGGCCACCGACCTCACCAGCGTCCACGTGAACGACCTGCTGCAGCTCGCCTACGACAACGGGGGCATCAGCGAGCAGGCCACCGCCACCCTGCTGTGCAACAGCCTCCAGAAGCGCGCCATCACCAAGGCCTACGCCGGCGCGTACGGGCAGTTCCAGGAGACGTCCCGCACCGTCGGCGGCGTCAACGTGACCACCGTGGTCACCGACTTCGGCACCCTCAACGTGATGATGGACCGGCACATGCCGCAGGACACCATCGCGGTGCTGTCGCTGGAGCAGCTCATGCCGGTCTTCCTCAACATCCCCGGCAAGGGCGTCCTGTTCGAGGAGCCGCTCGCGAAGACGGGCGCCTCCGAGCAGGTGCAGCTCTACGGCGAGGTCGGTCTGAAGTGGGGTAACGAGCGCGCCCACGCCGTGATGACCGGGCTGAAGGTCTGAGCGTGGCCACCTACGAACGGCACGCGGGCGAGCACGTCGCCGAGTCCGTCCGGCCGGAACCCGGCTCCGCCGAGGAGACCGCTTTGGCGGCGCTCGCCGCGGCCCCGGATTCCGGCTGGCACCGCGTGGACGACGATTCGGCTCCGAAGCGGGCCGGGCGCCGGCCGAAGGGCGGGGCGTCGTGAGGTGGCAGATCACGGCGCCGGGCCCGGTGTGCGGCGCGGTGCACGGGGTGGCGCTGGTCAACGGGTCCGGGATCGCGGACGACACGCGCCCGGCCGAGCTCGGGGCGCTGGCCTGGTTTCGGGCCGAGCCGGGGTACGTCGTCGAGGCCCTCGACGAGCCCGCCCCGGCGCCCGAGCCCGCAGCGGACCCGGAGGCCTCCGGCGACGCCAAGGACCTGGACGACGAGGCCCCCGACACGGAGGCCGAAGACCCTGAGGAGGGCCCGGAATGGCTGTGACCAGCGATCTCGGGATCAGCGCCAGCGTGCGCAACACGAAGAACAGCGACCTGTCGTCCGCGGCTGACCTGCTGCTCAAGAAGTACGCGGTGCACCTGGAGGACGGGGCCGGCGCAGGCAAGGCGGACAGGGTGTTCGCGGACACCCGGACGCTGTCCGCGTCGGCGACGGAGACTCTGGACTTGGCCGGGTCGCTGACCGACGCGTACGGCACGGTGACCACGTTCGCCCGGGTCAAGTTCATCCTGATCGCGGCAGCGTCCGGTAACACCAACAACGTCGTCGTCGGCGCGAACGCAAGCGCTGACTGGGTCGGCCTGCTGAACGCCGCTGGCACGCTCACCCTCCGGCCGGGTGCCTGCTTCGCCGCGATGTCCGGGAGCGCCGACGCCACGGGCATGGTGGTGACCGCTACGACCGCCGACCTGATCAAGGTGGCGAACTCGGCCGGTTCCACCTCCGTCACGTACGACGTGATCATTATCGGCAACTCGACCTGACCGGAGGTGGCCGATGCCCACTCGCGTCTACGCCACCGCCGAGCAGTACGAGGCCTATACCGGCGGGGCCGCGCCTGCGGACATCGACGCCCGGCTCGCCCGCGCGGGCCGGTTCCTGGAGTCCGAGGTGTTCCGGCTGTGCTGGTACGACGTCACCGACACTGGACTCCCGTCGAACAGCATCGTTGCGGAGGCCTTCGCAGACGCGGTGTGCGCACAGGTGCAGTGGTGGGCGGAGACCGGCGACGAGCTCGGCACCGCAGGCATGTGGGGCACAGTCAAGATCGGCAGCGTCTCCCTTTCGGCGCCGTCGTCATCGTCCGGCACGACCGGCACCGTCGGCGGCCGGACCCCGGCAGCGGCCGCCCTGGAGGCACTCCGCCGGCCGGACCTCACCCCGGATCTCTTCCGGCTCGGAGGGGTGTCGACGTGGTGATCCCCGGGATGCTGCTCCGGTTCACGGTGCAGATCGAGGCGTACCTCGGGGACTCCGCGTACGGCCCGCGGTACGCCGCGCCCATCACCGCGCGGGCGTTCGTAGAGGAGGGCGTCCGCACGGTCCGCAACCCGGAGGGCGAGGAAGTCGTAGCAGGAGCGATGGTGTGGCTGCTGCCGACCCAGGAGTGCCCGCCGGAGTCCCGGCTCACCCTGCCGTCCGGCCGCGCCGCATCGGTCATCACCAGCAACCTCCGCTCCGGTGGGGGCCTGTCGACGCCGGACCACCGGGAGGTGTTCCTCACATGAGCCCGCAGTTCACCCGCATGCGGTGGGAGGGCGGCGGCCTCGCCCGGGTCGGCGCCCGCGGCCGCGCAGCCGCCGAGCAGGGCGTACAACGCGCCCTGGAACACCTCCTCACCGAGTCCCGGAAGATCGTGCCGCTCGACGAGGGCACCCTCGAACGGTCCAGCCGCGTCGTCCGCGACGGCCTGGAGGGCGGCGTCGTCTACGACACCGTGTACGCCCGCCGCCAGCACGAGGAACTCACCTGGAAGCACAAGGCCGGCCGCAGCGCCAAGTACTTGGAGAAGCCGGCACTGACCGAGCGAGACACGATGCTGCGTCTGATGGCGGTGTCCCTGAGGAGGTGGCTCCGTGGCTGACCTCCTTGACGGGCTCGCCCGCTACCTCGCCGCCCGCGGGCACGGCACCTACGACCCCGACGGCACCGGCGGCAGCATCTTCATCGAGGCCATGCCCTCCGTCCCGGACACCTGCGTGGTCCTCACGCAGTACGGCGGGCCCGAGGCGGACTCCCTCCTCGGCTACGACGAGCCCCGCGTGCAGGTCCGGGTGCGCGGCACCACGGACCCGCGGGTGTCCCGGCACCGCGCGGAGGCGATCCGCGGCGAGCTGCACGGCCTGTCGCAGGCGACCCTTCCGGACGGCACGCACGTGGTCCTCGCGGTCGCGATTCAGTCCGTCGAGTCCCTCGGCGTGGACGACAACCGGCGGCACGAGCACGTCGTGAACTACCGCATCGAGATCCGGAACGTCACCGCACACCGGACCTGACCCCCCTTTCCTTCGGCCCGCCGGCGCTGCCGTGCGGGCTCCTCGCCATGCCCCTGGAGGAGACGCCATGGCAGCGCAGAAGTACAACGCCCGGGACTGCGAGTTCCAGATCGAGGACTTCCTCAACCCCGGTACCTGGGTCGCTTTCCGAACCGCGACGGCCGGGAGCGGCGAGGGCGGCATCAACACCTTCACCCTGGGCTTCGAGTACGAGAACACCGACACCACCACGTTCGGCAGCAACGGCCGGGCCGAGAACCAGAACATGCAGGAAGCCAAGTCCATCAGCCTGGAGGGCTACCGGCTGAAGGACCCGTCCACGGGCGCCCTGGACCCGGCGATGGCTCTCGCGGAGGCGCAGGCCGCCCGCCTCGGCGTGGACTCCCTGACGGGCTTCCGGTTCGCCGCTCCGGGTGACACGACCTGGGAGGTGTGGGCGGACGCCACGTTCCAGCTCGGCGACCAGGGCGGCGGCAACAACGACAAGACCTCGTGGTCCGTGACGGTCACCCGGTCCGGCCCGACCACCACGGCGGCCAAGCCGTGACGGCCGCCACCGAGTCGTGGGACGACTTCTGGGCCGACATCTCCAACACCCGGACCGAGGAGATCTGCGGCGTCACCGTTCCCGTCCCCGCGGACGTCCCGTTCGCCATGGACCAGCGGTTCAAGGGCCTGTCCACCGAGTCCCAGGTGGATGACTTCGCCGAGATCGTCGGACTCCTCTTCGGCGAGGGCGTCTTCGCTCAGTGGGTGGACCGCGGCATGGGCCCCCAGCAGCTGATGACCGCTCTGTTCTGGGGCATGCTGCAGGGCTCCGGTAAGGACGTCACGTTCCGGCAGGCCTACGAGGCCATGACCAGCGACGAACCGGGAAAAGCACTGAGCCAGCCCCCGAACCGAGCCGCGCGGAGAGCGCAGTCCGGCGGTATTGGTGGGCCGTCGAAGCGGACTTCACGCGCGAGTACCGCCTCGACCCGCAAGACATCGCGCGCCTGACCCGCCGCCGCTTCTGGGTCCTCCTCAACGGTCTCTCGCCGCGCTCCGTGTTCCGGGCGATGGCGGGCGACGAGCTGTCGATCGTGGACGACCCCGACCTGATCCGGTCCGCGCTCCGCGGCCCCGGCCCGCACTAGACCAGGGAGGGGGCCGCGGTGGCTGCCATGACCGTCGGCGAGCTCGTCGCCTACGTCCGCGCCGACAACACCGACTGGCAGCGCAATCTCGTCCGCGCGCAGCTGCAGATGCAGGGCCTGCAGCTCGACTCGAACAACAGGCTCCGCGACATGCGGGGCCGGTACGTCACCGAGACCTCGGTGATGTCCCGCTCGATCGGCGAGGTCGCGAACGCCGAGGCCGAGGCCGCCCGGGAAACCGTGGTGTGGGCCGACGTCACCGGCCGCAGCACCCGGTCGGTCCGGGACCGGTTCGACGAGGTGACGGCCTCCGCCCGCCGGATGACCGAGAGCCTCAGCGAGCGCTTCAGCCGCGTCGTGCAGCGCGTCCGGGACCTGGACGTGAACACGGACCGGCTGACGGCGATCGGCGGCCGGATCGGCGGCATCGCGATGTCCGCGGGCATGCTCGCGGCCAAGCTCGGCGCTGCGGTGCCGGTCGCGGCGGGGCTCGCGGCGACGCTGGCGCAGGTCGGCCCGGCCGCGGCGGTGGCCGTGTCCGGGCTTCTCGCGATTCGGCTCGCCTCGGCCGCGGTGAAGCTCGGCATGGTCGGCGTGTCCGACGCCGTGTCGGCGGCGCTGGACCCGGAGAAGGCCGCCGAGTTCGAGGAGGCCCTCGCCAAGCTCGCCCCCTCCGCGCGGAAGTTCGCGCTGGAGGTGAAGCGGCTCGGGCCCCAGTTCAAAGACCTCCAGCAGTCCGTACAGGAAGCGCTCTTCGAGGGCCTCGACAAGAACCTCACCCAGCTCGGCAAGCACACGCTGCCGGTACTGAAGACGGGCCTGGTCGAGGCAGCCACGAGCATGCGCCTGATGGGCCAAGGCGTCGCTGATGCCGCCGTTGACCTGAGCAAGTCGGGCACGCTCGGCAAGGCGCTGCACGGCGCGAACACCGGGCTCGCCAACCTCAACCAGATCCCCGGGATGCTGGTACGAGGCCTGCTCCAGGTCGCTGCGGCGGGCGCGCCGGCGTTCGGCCGTCTGACGGCGGCCGCCGGGTCCGCGGCGGCCAGCCTCTCGGACAAGTTCGACAAGGCGTTCGAGTCGGGGGCGCTGGAGCGGGCGATCGAGCAGGCCATCGGCCTGGTCAAGCAGCTCGGGCAGATCGCCGGGAATGTGTTCGCCACCCTCGGGTCGATCTTCTCCGCGGCCCAGTCGTCCGGCGGCGGGTTCCTCGGGGTCCTGCAGGAGATCACCGGCGCCATCCGGGAGGCATTCGCGAGCAAGCCGGTACAGGCCGGACTGAAGGCGATCTTCGAGACGATGGCGGTGCTTGCGAAGACGGTCGGCCCGCTGCTCGCGCAGGCGCTGGCCGTGATCGGCCCGGTGTTCGCCGCGCTCGGGCCGCCGGTACAGGCGCTGGTCCGTGCGCTCGGCGCCGGCCTCCAGCCCGTTATCCGGGCCCTCGGCCCCGTGCTTGCTGCGGCGGCCCGTGCGGTCGGTGCGCTCGTCACGGCGGCCGCGCCCCTGCTGACCGTGGCCGGACAGCTGATCGCGGCCGTCCTGCCCGTGCTGACGCCCCTCCTCGACGCCTGCGCGCAGGTCTTCGCGGAGATGGCGCCGATCGTCCAGCAGGTCGCGGACATCCTCCTCGCCACCCTGGCCCCGGTTCTGACCGCGCTCGCGCCGATCGTCGGCGTGCTCGCGAAGCTGCTGGCGGATCAGCTGTCGCTCGGGCTGCAGCTGGTGAGCGAGATCCTCACCGCGCTCGGCCCGTCGCTGATGGAGATCGGGACGGCGTTCGGTGAGCTGTTCGCCGCGGTGGCGCCGCTGATCGGCGTGGTCGCCACCCTGGCCATGTCGCTGGTCAACTCCCTGCTGCCTGTGCTGCGGCCGCTAATCAGCCTGGCGCTGCGGCTGGCCGCGGTGCTGGCCAGCGACGTCGCGCAGAGCATCACCGGCGTCCTCGTCCCCGCGGTAAAGGCCATCACGGCGGCCCTGCGGGGCGACTTCAGCGGGGCCATGCGGTTCGGCGGGCAGGCCGCGAAGGGCTTCGCCGACATGGTCGTCCGCCGGTTCGTCGAGCTGCCCGGCCGCGCGAACCTGGCTCTGGCGCGGCTCGCGGCCGCCGTCCAGCAGCGCGCCGCCGAGGCTTTCCGGTCCTTCAACCGCAGCATGGCGCAGGGCGTCGCGTCCGCCCTGACCACGCTCCGCGGGGTCCCCGGCCGGGCGCTCCGTGCGCTCGGCTCGCTGCACAACACCCTGGCACTGGCCGGCCGGAACCTGATCGCGGGCCTGATCAGGGGCATCATCGGCAAGCTCGGCGACCTGAAGTCCACACTCGGGCGGGTCACGAGCATGCTCCCGTCGTGGAAGGGCCCCGAGAGCCTCGACAAGCGGATCCTGACCCCCGCGGGCCGGGCCGTCATCGCCGGGTTCCAGCGCGGTATCAGCCTGCAGACCCCGGCGCTTCAGCGGCAGCTCGGCGGTCTGACCGGCGCGCTGCCCGGCATGACGCTGGGCGGGATCGGCGCCATCGGCGGCGGCCCGGCGCGCGGGCAGACCGTCCGGATCATCGTCGAGGGCCCGGAGGCCGTGAAGTCGCTGATCCGGACGATCGTCACCGACGACGGCGGCGGCTCGGTTCAGCGGGCCTTCGGTACCTGACAGAGAGAGGGGGACCGCTGTGGCGATCCCGGAGCCCCGCGTGGAAATGCAGATCGGCGGCGTCTGGGAGGACGTCACCGACGACATCCGCAAGAGCTCGGGCATCACCTACGAGCGGGGCCGGCGGGCCCGGGGCGCCGAGGCGGACCCGGGCCGGCTCACCTTCACGCTGGAGGGCGAGCGGTACTCCGGCCGCAACCCCATGAGCGACCTCTACGGGCGTTTCGGGCGGGGTACGCCGACCCGCCTGTCTGTGCCGGGCTCGGAGTCGTACCTCGACCTGCCCGGCACGGACACGGCCATCGCCTCAACCCCGGATCACGCCTCGCTGGACATCACCGCTGACATCGACCTGCGGGCCGAGGTCACGATGGACTGGGAGACAGCGGACTGGCAGACGCTGATCGGGAAGTGGGAGCCCACCGGTGACCAGCGCAGCTACTTGCTGCTCGTCAACCGGGGCAGCCTGCGGGTGCACTTCAGCGCCAACGGCGTGTCCGGCTTCTTCCACTCCCTGGCGCTGCCGTCGATGCCGCGCCGGGCCGCGGTCCGCGCGACCGTAGACGTCAACAACGGCGCCGGCGGCTGGACCAGCGAGCTGTTCTGGGCCGAGTCGCTCGCCGGGCCGTGGAACTCGCTCGGCACCTTCAGCTTTGCCGGGGCCATCACCCTGTTCTCGGGGTCGGCACCGGTAGAGATCGGCCCGGCCGGGCCGGGGTCCAGCGGCACCGTCCTGGTGCCCTGCCACGGCCGCGTGCACCGGGCGGAGATCCGCTCCGGCATCAACGGCAGCGTCGTGGCCGGGCCGGACTTCCGGGCCCTGGCGCCGGGCACCACCAGCTTCGCGGACTCCGCAGGCCGGACGTGGACCGTCGCCGCCGGCGCCGAGATCTCCAACCGCGAGTACCGGGCCCACGTGGCTGCGACGACGCTCGCCGCACGGTCGCACTCCTCCGGGCACGACGTGACCGTGCCGGTCACCGGCGCCGGCATCATCGAGCCCCTGATCCAGATCAGGCAGCCGTTCCAGTCGACGCTTCGGCGCCGGATCCCCACAGGGAGCCCAACGGCGTATTGGCCTATGGAGGACGGGGCCAACGCGACCCGCGCGTACTCGCCAATCTCGGGTGTGCCCGCGGCCCGCTTGTGGGGCTTCGATTTCGCCCAGGACGACACCTTGCTCGGGTCAGCGGCGCTGCCGCAGGCCGGGCAGTCCTCGTCCCTGACCGCGCAGGTGCCCGCGGGCGGCGGGTCAGGCTGGCACGTCGAGTTCGTATACCGCATCGACCAGGCTGTGCCTGCGGCGTGGACCGAGGTGATCCGGGTTCAGGTCGACGGGGCGGAGATGCGCGCCGTCTGCGTGTACGTCTCCACCGGCGGCGTCATGATCACAATTCGGAACAGCCTGAACTTCCCGATCGCGTCCGCCACCTACAACGTGCCGTCCGCGACCGCGCAGTTCATGAACCGCTGGAACCGACTCGCGATCTTCACCGCCGTGAACGGATCCGACACCGAGGTGTCAGCCCTGTGGCGGGACGTCAACGGCGCCGGCGGCTACAGCTTCGTCGAGACCAGCTACACCGGCCTGCCCGGCCGCGCCGCGGGCGTCTCCGGGCAGTGGGGCGCCGCGTTCGAAGGCCTCCGCATCGGCCACCTCAGCGCCTTCGCCGGGGTCAACGGGTCGCTTTTCCCGAACAGCTTCCCGGAGGTCACGCTCTACCAGGGCGCGGACGACGGGTACGCCAACGAGACCGCCCTCAACCGCATCAGCCGCCTCTCGGACGAGGAGGCCGCCACCGTAGCCCTGACCTACCGGGACGGGGACGCCACGGTCGGCTCCGAGGCCATGGGCGCGCAGGGCATCAACACCCTGATCGAGCTCCTGGAGCAGTGCTCCGCCTCGGACGGCGGGATGTTGTACGAGCGGCGGGACCGGCCCCGGGCGCTGGAGTACCGGGACCGGGCCACCCTCTACAACCAGGAGCCCCGGCTCACCCTGTCGTACGCGACCCGCGGGCACCTCGGGCCGCCCCTGCAGCCCGCCGAGCGCACGTCGGACGTCACCAACGATGTCACGGTGACTCGGCTCGGCGGCTCGGCCGGCCGGGCGGTGCTCGGGTCGGGGCCGCTGTCGGTCCAGCCGTCCCCGGGCGGCATCGGCCCGCTGCCGGAGGAGATCTCGCTGTCCCTGGGGACGGACGACCGGGCCGCGGTGGTTGCGGGCTGGCGGCTGCACCTTGGGACCGTTTCGGATCCGTGGCTGACGAGCATCCGCATCATGGTGCACGCCCTCCCCGGCGCGCTCCTCGCGGACCTCCTGGCGCTCGACGTCGGCGACCTCGTACGGCTCACCGACCTCCCGGTGTGGCTGAGCCCGGACCCCATCGACCTGATCGTCGAGGGCTACTCCGAGAAGTGGGCGGGCCAGCAGGAGTGGGAGATCGTCCTCACCTGCTCGCCCGGCTCGCCGTGGACCGTGGCCGTGGTCGACGACGCGGACCGGGGCCGGGTCGACACAGACGGGTCCACCCTCGGGCGGGCCGCCGGGGCCGCGGACAGCACCCTGATCGTGGCAACCACGCAGACCAGCGCCGGCCGCAAGGGCTGGACCGAGGACCCGGCGGACTTCCCGATGGACCTGAGGGTCGGCGGGGAGGTCGTCACCGCGAGCTCGGCCAGCATGTTCTTCGGCGACAGCTTCAACCGCGTGGTCGCTTCGGGCTGGGGGAACACCTCGGTCGGGGGCTACGCGTGGCAGCTGGACGGCGGCGCGGCCTCGGACCGGTCTTGTGGGTCGAACCGGGCCAACGTCCTGCTGCCCAGCTCGCCGACGACGCTGCGGGCGCAGTACGTCACGGAGGCGTGCGGGGACTGCGAGGTCCGGCTTGTCACGGCCGTCTCGCAGGTCGCGACCGGCGCCAGCCTGACCCCGTCCGTCCTGATGCGCTGGGTGAACAGCACAGATCACTACCGGCTGAGGGTGCACTTCACCGCGGGTGGCAACGTCAGCCTGTCGGTCACCCGCGGCAGCACGCAGATCGACGCGACCGAGAGCACCGGGTTCACGTACACCGCGGGCGCGGTCTTTCAGGTGCGGGTCCGGCTGATCGGGCACCGGGTGCTGTGCCGGGTCTGGCCGAACGGCACGGTCGAGCCGACCACGTGGCAGATCGACCGCACGGTGACCACGAGTCCGATCACGTCCGGGTACCTCGGCCTCGGCGCCGCGGCCCTGGCCGGGAACACGAACGTGTCGCCTGAGCTGCGGTTCGACGGTCTGACCATCGAGAACCCGCAGAGGATGCCGGTCACCCGCGCGGTCAACGGCATCGTCAAGGCGCAGGCCTTCGGGCAGGACATCCGGCTCGCCACCCCGCCCATCAGCGCCCTGTAGGAGGCCTCATGGCGTACACCGGCTGGCTGGCCGGGCAGCGCATCACCGCGTCCCGCCTGGACGCCATCTCGAACATCTGGACCCCGTACACGACCACGTGGTCCGTGTCCTCGGGCACGGCCCCGAACCTCGGGAACGGGTCGCTGGAGGCCGAGTACGCGCTCGACGGCGGCATATGCACCGTCCGGATCACCCTGGAGGGCGGCAGCGGCACCACCTGGGGAAACGGCCAGCACCGCTTCACGCTGCCCTTCACCGCGGCCACCCTCGGCACCGCAAACGCGGCCTACCTCGGGTCGGTCTACGGCGTCGACCTGACGAACGAGTACTTCGTGGGGGTCGCCCGCGTGCTGTCCGGCGGCACGACCGTCATGGCGATCTCGCCGACCACCGCCGGGGGCGGCACCCCGAGCGAGTGGAACAACGTGAGGCCGTTCACCTGGGCGTCCGGCGACACGATGACGCTGCAGGTCGCGTACAAGACCGTCTGACCCCCGTCCCTTCCCTGTGCCCGCGCGGGCCCAGGGCCGTCCGCATGCCTGGAGGCAGCATGACCAGCTTCCCCGTCCTCGACCCGGGCGGCACCGCCTACCTGCTGCGGCTCTGGAGCAGCGACACCGGCGGGATTCCGATCATCATCGGTACCCCGGAGTCCCCCGACCTCACCACGAACCCGGCCCTACAGAACCGGATCCGCGAGTTCGCGGAGGGCTACGCCGCAGACCTCGGCGCGATCGTCTCCGCCATCACCAGCCACACCACCACGAACACCGAACTCCCACCGTCGGCCTGACCGGCGGACTCCTCCGTGCCCCGCGGCCGCCCGGCCCCGGGGCTTCTCCGCATGCCCTGGAGGCGCCCTCATGGACCTGATCAGACGCGCACAGTACGGGCTCCCGCCCACCTCGGCGGCCGCCGACATCGCCAGCACCGAGGGCATCAAGGTGCACTACCTCGGTACCGAGTACTACAGCCGGCGCCACGACCTGTGCGACGACTACGTGCGCGCGATCCGGGCCAGCCACCTCGCCAACACCAAGGAGAAGTACGCGGACATCGCGTACAACTTCCTGGTCTGCGAGCACGGGTCGGCGTTCGAGGGCCGGGGGCTGCACAAGCGGACCGGCGCCAACGGCACCGCTGAGCTGAACCGCCGGCACTACGCGGTGTGCGCGCTGCTCGCCAAGAAGGGCGGCGGCCTCGACACCCCCACGGATGCGCAACTGCACGGCATCCGCGACGTTATCGACCTGGTCCGCGCCGAGGGCGACGCTGGCGACTACGTCGGCGGGCACCGCGACGGCCACGCCACCACCTGCCCCGGCGACGCCCTGTACGCCTGGGTCCGCAAGGGCGCGCCGCGTCCCGGCCGGCCCCCGGCTCCGGCGCCCGCCGTGGTGGACCTGTCCCGCCTGATCTCCGCGGCTCACGTGGACCCGGGCCGCGCTGGGACGCCGGTGTCGTACGCGGGGGTGCGGACGGTGGAGCGGGCGCTCGTCGCCGAGGGCCTCCTCGCCGCGGCCCTGGCGGACGGGCACTTCGGCACGGCCACGATCACCGCGTACCGGGCCCTGCAGCGCCGGTACGGCTACACCGGCCCGGACGCCGACGGCATCCCCGGCCCGTCCTCCCTGACCCGCCTCGGCCGCGCCCGCGGCTTCACCGTCATCCCCTAACCCCCGAAGGGACCCCTCACCATGACCGTCACCCTCGACCGCGCGTACTGGCTCGGTCTCCTGGCGTCCGTCGTCCTCCCCGTCCTCGTCGGCCTGGTCACCACCCGGGTCACGCACGCGGGGGCCAAGGCGACCCTGCTCCTGGCCCTGAGCACCGCCACCGGGTTCGTCACCGAGGCTGCTGCACCGGGTCCTGGCTGGGACCTCGGTACCGCGGTCGTGCTCGCCTGCGTGTCCTTCGGCACCGCCACAGCGGCGCACTTCGGGTTCCTGAAGCCCGCAGGCATCTCCCACGCCGCTCAGGACCGGCTCATCACGTCCCGGGGGGTGTGACCCGCCATGACGACAGCACCCGATCCCGGCGTCTACATCAGCTCGGCCCAGATGTACCAGGAGGTGAGGGTGCTGTCCGAAGCGGTGTCCCGCATCGAAGCGAAGCTCGACGGGATCCTCACGGGCGCGAGCGCCCTGAGCGAGGAACTCAAGGACCACGAGGACAGGCTTCGCGTCCTGGAGCGGGCCCGCTGGCCTCTGCCGACCATCGGTGTCCTGGCCGGTCTCGGCGGGGCCGTCACGGGCGCGCTCGCCCTCGTCGCCCGGTAGGAGGCAGCATGGCCAGGCGGACCGTCACCGGCCGGACCGATGATCTGTTCACCGACGAGGCGGCGGCCGGGCTCGCGGTGACGCTGTCCGCGGTGCCGCGCCGCTGGACCGACGAGACCGGGGACCGCGTCCTCGCCGCCCCGGACCACCCAGTGCCCGTGACGGCCGGGGCCTGGTCGGTTGACCTGATCCCGACGGACGAGCCCGGCATCGAGCCCGCGGAGGGCCGGTACTACCGGCTGACCGAGTCCGTGTCGGGCGTGCCGGTCCGGGTGCGGGACTTCGAGGTGCCGACCGGCGACGGGTCCCCGGTAAGCATCGTGGACCTCATCGTGGACGACCCGGGGCTACCCGGGTACGTGCGCGGGGCGACGGGCCCGACCGGGCCGCAGGGACCCGCAGGCCCGGCCGGCGCCGCGGGGGCCGCGGGGGCCGCTGGCGCCACGGGCCCCCAGGGACCGGCCGGACCGGTCGCGACCGCGTGGCGCCGCCGGGACCTCCCGGACCCGCTGACCGTGGACACCCTGTACGCCGGGCCCGCGCCCACGATCGGAG
Source organism: Streptomyces sp. NPDC038213 (assembly GCF_055600495.1). Classification (NCBI taxonomy): domain Bacteria; kingdom Bacillati; phylum Actinomycetota; class Actinomycetes; order Kitasatosporales; family Streptomycetaceae; genus Streptomyces; species Streptomyces sp. NPDC038213. The sequence continues at coordinate 69,349 of NZ_JBVJYM010000010.1, read as the reverse complement.
TGCAGCAGATCAGCACGCCCAAGGCGACGTACCTGAAGTTCGCACCGCCCGGGGTGGCGCTGTCGGGCTCGGACGTGACCGGGAACTTCTCGCTCCTCGGCGCCGGCGGGTTCCTGATCGGCTCGGGCGCCCCCGACAACACGTACATCCTTCCAACCAGCAGGTATCCCAACAGCCGCGGCACGTTCAGCAGCTCCCAGACCATCTGGTCCGTGGAGTTCGGGACGGACGCCGACGAGTTCCAGATGCGCTTCAACTTCCAGTCCGCCGGGCACTACCGGTTGTCCATCGACGGGCGGCGCGTCACCGACCTGATGCAGCCGATGGGCGGCAACACGCCCGGGAACACGCACTTCATGACCGTGGCCCTCGGCTCGGCGGCGCCCCGGCGGATCAGGATCGACCTCAGCGTCGTCCCCTTCGGCGGGATCTTCCTTCCTCCGACGGCGACCCTGTGGCGGGTCCCGCCGCAGGGAGCCCGGCTGATGGTCCTCGGTGACAGCATCCCGGGCGGCAGCAGCATGAACACTGCGGGCGGTGCCGGGACGTGGTTTTCGCGGGCCGCCCCTCAGCTGGGCTGCACGGACGCGTGGAACGAGTCGCTCGGCACCACCGGCTACATTTCCGCAGGCAGCACGGCAACGTTCGGTACCCGGGCGCCGATCGACGTGATCCCGTGGGCACCGACTCGGCTGCTCATCTGGGGCGGGTACAACGACGCCTCCGGGGACCAAGGGCAGATCGCCACGGCCGCGGCCTCCCTGTACTCCACCCTGAAGACGGGCCTGCCCGCGTGCGAAATTTACGTGCTCGGTTGCTGGTCCCCGTCGGGGACGCCGGCGGCCGGGCAGACGAACACGGACGCCACCCTGCGGACCGCCGCGGCGGCCGCGGGGATCCCCTTCGTCAGCCCGCTGACCGGTTCCTGCTACGACGCGACGGGCGCACTGGTTGCGACGCACGGTCCGTTCATCACGGCGGCCGTGGCCGCGGCGTACATCGGCGGGGACGGGGTCCACCCGAACGACGCCGGGCACGCCTACCTCGCCCGCCGGATCGTCGCCGCGATCCGGGAGCTGATGCCCCACTGAACACCGCCCCTTCCCGCGCCTCCGGGCCGCGGGAGGGGGCGCTTTCGTGCGTCCGGGCCCGGCAGATCACCGTTCCCCGGCAGCCAGTTCGGCCGTACGCTGGCGGCACCGACCTACGAAGGGGCACGGCCGTGGACATCCCCGACACGCTCACCACCGGCGAGCGGATCAAGCTGCTCAGAGAGTCCCGCGGGATGACCCGCCCGGTCCTGGCTGGCCTCTGTGGCCGGGGCCCGGACTGGCTCAAGAAGATCGAGAGCGGCGAGCGCGAGCTCCGATCTCACACCCTGCTCATGCGCCTCGCCGCGGCCCTCCAGCTGGACGACCTCCAGCTCCTCACCGGCGGGACCGCGGACGTCGCCACGCCGGTGGGCGGCGGCCGCCTCAGCCACCCCGCCATGCCCGCCATCTGGGAAGCCGTCATGGCCCGCCCGCTGATCTGGGACCTCCCCGCCAGCCCGCCGGACCCGGCAGCGCTTCAGACCCGCGTTACGGACGCGTGGCGACTGTGGCACGAGTCCGACCGTAACCGCACCCAGGTCGGCGGCCGCCTCCCCGGCCTCATTCGGGACGCCGAGACGGCCGTCCGCGCCCTCGAAGGCGACCGGCGCCGGGCAGCCTACGTCGCCCTGTCTGAGGTGTACCGGCTGACCGGGCAGGCCACGGCCTACATCGCGCCCGCGGAAATGGCGTGGGTCGTCGCGGACCGAGCCCTTGCGGCCGCGCAGGCCTCGGACGACCCGGCCGCGATCGCGGCGGCCGCCTGGTCCCTCGGCAACATCCTGCGGTCGACTGCAAGCGCAGACGAGGCCTTGGCGTTCGTGCAGGATGCCGCGTCGCTGCTCCGCCCGCACCTCGGCGACGCGCCGGACGACTGGCGCGGCGTGTACGGCGCGCTCCAGCTGCACGCCGCCGTCACCGCCGCCCGCGCGGGCCGGGCAGGAGACGCCTGGCGGTACTGGGACGCTGGCGACCAGGTCGCCAAGGCGCTCCCCGCGGCGTACGTGCACCCGAGCACCATGTTCGGCCGGGCCAACTGCGACTTCCACGCGATCTCGGTAGCGACCGACCTGTCCGCGGGGCGGCAGGCCTCGACCCTCGCCGATGAGGTCGACCCGGACGCGATCCCGTCTCTGGAGCGCCGGTCCCGCCTCTGGGTCGAGATCGGCCGAGGGCACCTTCAGCGTGGGGACCGCACGGCAGCGCTGCACGTCATGACGATCGCCCACGAGATCAGCCCGGAGACCGTGGCGTATACCCCGGCGGCCCGGACCGCGGTGCTGGATCTGTGGCGGGAGGCGCCGCGCGCTCTCCGCCCCGAGGCCGGCCGTCTCGCGGAGGCAGTAGGCGTGCCCACAGGCTGAGTTGACAGGGGGACAGCTTGGGACAGGGGGACAAAGTGTCCCCCTGTCCCCTTTCGTGCAGCCCTACGGTGACGTCTCCACCAGCAGGGAGGCACGATGCCGAGCCAGCCGCACGCGTCGATCACCCACGACGCCCAGCTGAGTACCGACCCCACCACTGGGGAGGTGCGCGTCCCGATCACGCTCTACAGCCTCGACGTCCCGCAGGGCACGGCCACCCTGGTCCTGTCCCGGCGCGAGGCCTTGCGGCTCCGCGCCGCCCTCGGCCCGGCCGCCGCCGCGGACGACGAGGGGGAGCGGTGAGCGACGTACAGTCCCTGGTAGACCGGGCGCTCGTCCCGTATGAGCGGATGCCGACCGCGGAGGAAATCACCCGCCTCACGGACGGGCTCCTCGCCGTCGGCGCCGACCTCCTCACCGCGGCCGAGTACGCCCGCGAGACCGACCACCGGGTGGCCGGCGCCCTCATCGACTGGCACGCCCTGACCGCGGACGGCCCGTCGGGCGGCCCGCTCGGGCCCTGGGACCACGCCCGCGCGCTGGCCCGCGCCGTCCGTACGATCCGGCGGCAGCTCGGCCTCGACCGGCCCGCCCCGCTCACCGACTCGGCGGCGTGACGATGTCGGACCGCGCCCGCGAGGTGCTGTACGTGCTCAGCATCCTCGGCATCGTCGCCGCCCTCGTCGTCGGGACTGCCCGATGACCGGCCGCCCGGCCGCCCCCAAGGTCGTCCAGCCCCCGTGCAGCCTCGCTGAGCACGAGTACTGCCGGCCCGGCGAGGTCCGTACGTCGTACGGCGAGGTCGCGATCCCGGCCCGCCGCTGCGACTGCACCTGCCACACCGACGGCGACACCGCCCCCACGGACTCCCGCCCGGCCGCGCACATCCCTGCCAGGACCGCGGCCGAGCGGGCCACCAGCACCTCCACCCACACGAACGGAGGCACCACCGCATGACTACCACCACCGAGGCCACCACGGCCAGGGACGCCCGCACCCTGATCACGCCCGCCCAGTTCGAGGGCATCGCAGCGACCGTCGCCAGCAACAACCCCGGCATGTCGGCCGCGGACGCAGCGCGGATCACCGAGGAGGCCCTCAAGTTCGTGGCAGCGGCCGCCGCATCCCCCGGCGGCATGAAGCCCTCCCGGACGGTCGACGAGGGCTGGCACGCCCTCATCCTCCACACCCGGGTGTACGCCGAGCTGTGCGAGCGGCTCGGCCAGTTCGTCCACCACGTCCCCGAACTGCCCGACCCCACCCGCCACGACCCGGGCGCCCTCGACCGCACGCAGGCCCGCATCGTCACGGCCGGGTTCGCCGTCGACCGCACCCTGTGGCTCGGCCCGCTGGACGGGATGGCCGTCGCCGCCAGCTGCGAGCACACGATCAACTGCGGCGACGCCGACTGCTCCGGAAACTGCCGGACCGACCACCCCAACTAGGCCACGGGGCTAGGCTGGTCGGCGTGAGCAGCGCGTGGGAGAACCGCGAGTACGACGACCTGATCAGCCGCCTGCGGGACCTCCGGAAGGGGGCTCGCCGCCGAGTACGGCAGGTGCGCGGCTGCGGAGAGTGCCGAGGCCTCGCCTCGGTCGTCGTAGTGGATGGCGAGCGGCGGGTCGTGTACAGCGAGCCGTGCCTCGCCTGCCGCGGCAGCGGCACCTCCGAGCGGGCCCGTACGGAGGCCTGACGAGAACCGCCCCGGCCAGCTGGCTTCACCGGCTGGGGCTACTCCTCCTCGCGGACGAGGTGCGCAAGGGGGACGCCGATGGCGTCGGCGATGAGCAGCAGGGAGTCAAGGAGCGGGGAGGCGTGTCCCTGCTCGATGCGGTTGTAGGTAGCCCTGTCCATGCCGCCTGCGCGCTCAGCGACAACTTCCTGCGTTAAGTCCCGCTCGACGCGAAGGGCTCGGATGCGTGCCCCGATGCGGCGCCGGCGGGCGAGTACGTGATCGGGCAGCGGGGCGGAGCGGGACACCCGTCCAAGCTGTCGTGATCAAGAAAAGATGTATGTAGGGTGCACCCTACATTGTGTGATCTTCGCTCACGCAGGGCATCACGCCCTAACCGAGCCGCCGACCCCACCAAGCCCCCCAGGCGGAGGGTCGGCAGGCAGGGCCCCACCGCGCGCAGGTGGGGCCCTGTCATTTCCACTCGATCTTCAGCGAGTCCGCATCCCAGTACCCTCCGCCCGGCTGCCGCCCGCGGCGCGCCCGGTACAGGGTGACGGTCACCATGTGCGAGATCACCGCGCGCTTTCGGGAGAGGTCCAAGCTGTTCCACGCTTCTTCGACATCCTCGGCGGACACCAACCCCGCCACGGGGTTCACCTTCACCGCGGTGGAGAGAGCCGTCTCGGCGGCCTTGATCCGCTGGCGGGCCGCTTCGGACGCGACGGTCCACGACCTCATGTCCAGCTCTCCGCGCCCCAGAGCGGCCGCCAGATCGTCCAGGACGAGCCGGGCCTGCCTCATGTCGTCCTGGGCTCCCCGGACGTCCACAGGGGCATCCTCGCGAGCCGCCAGGATGTCCGCCGCGTCCGGGCGGGACAGCCGATCCAGGATGGCAAGCTGCACCGTGTCGTCGATCACGCCTCGTTGCCGGTTGACGTGCAGCCGGCTCCGGCACCGGTAGATCAGGATGGGGACTCGCCCGTTGGTGCCACCCGCGGCCATGAGGGTTTCCCCGCACTCTCCGCAGAGGTACAGCCCAGTCCCGAGCGCAACCCGGGCGTTGCCGGTCGACGTGCGGCGGCTCGGATCGGTGAGGATCGCCACGACGCTCCGCCACGTTGCCTCGTCGAGAGCGGCCGGCCACTGCCCTGGGCCGACCTCGGTGCCGCGGTGCACAACGATGCCTGCGTTCCGGGGCCGCAGGAGCATCCTCCGGATTTCCGTGTGCCTCCAGGGGCTGCCGGTGGCCGTCTGAACCCCGCGCTCCGCCCACAGACGGCTGATCGAGTTGATGGAGGCGCCAGCGAGAACGCTTCGGGCCGCTTCCCGGATGCATTCCATCTCGGCAGCCACGGGTGTCACCCCGTCCGCCTCCCACCCGAAGGGCCTCCGCCCACCGAAGAAGACGCCACGCTGAGCCATCTGGTCACGGGCCCGCCTCTGCCGTTCGACCATGCGCTCAACCTCGTATCGGGCCTGCACGCCGAGCTGCCGGGCGATCATGCGGCCGGTGGCCGTGGACAGGTCGAGGTGACCAGCTTTGACGGTGCGGGTTTCGACGCGGCGGGACTCGCACACGTCGATGTACTCCTCCAGCTCGACAGGCCGGCGGTGGAGACGGTCTGTGTGCCATGCGAGGACGCATTCGGCGTCGGCGTTGCGGAGGCCTTCGAGCATCCGGGAGTAGTTGGGCCGCGGCTTCCCGGAGTATGCGGACAGGTCGTTGTCCTCGAAGCGCTCCACGATGCGGTACTCGACCGCGTTGCCGGAGAGCTGCTCGGCCAACTGCTCGATGTCCTCGAACTGCCTTTGGCAGCCGAGGCCGGCGCCCTCGCGGTCGGAGCTGATCCGGGCGTAGGCGTAGCACCGGATCACCCGTCGTCCCGAGGGCGTCGTCCGCGTCGTCATGTGCCCATGCTGGCACTTTAGACGTGTCTTTCGCAGGCTTTTGCTAGGTCGAATCCCGATCCCGATTTCGGCACGGATGCGGGGCTGAGCCCCACGGTGAGCTTCTTCTGGGGCCATTCGGCGCCGGAGTTCACCACGGCGGCCCGCACCCGGTCCCGGCTCTCGACCAGGGTCTTGTCCGGCAGCCCGACCAGCGTGAAGGCGGCCACGCCCGGTTCGAGGTCGGCCTGGACCTCGACCACCACGCCCTCGACGCCGACCAGGGCCACGGAGCACGTACGCGCGAAACCCATCTCAGGCCACCCCCCTGGCGTGCTCCACGAGGGGGGCGCCGCGGCGCGGCAGCACCACGCCGACCAGGTCGATGCGGACCCCGCCGGGCGGCGGCCCCCCGTGGTCGGCGAGCCAGCGGGCGGCGAGCCTTCTGAGCCGGGCCGCCTTCCGCGGCCGCAGGGCGGCCATCGGATGCTCGAAGGGTCCGGCCCTGCGCGTCTTGACCTCGCAGACCACGAGCGCGTCCCCGTCCCGGGCGAGGATGTCGATCTCCCCGCTCCGGCAGCGCCAGTTCCGCGCGATCACACTCATCCCGGCCTCGGTCAGCCGCCGGGCGGCCAGGTCCTCGCCGTACCGCCCCATCGCCTGCCGGGCCACGTCCACCACGACGCCCTGTGCGTCCATCGGTACCACCTCCGGTACCGACGGTCCCGCACCCGCCCCCAGCTTGTGGATCTTGGTGGACAGCCCCTCGGATGTGGACAACTCCCCCACCCGAACGGGCCGCTCCGCCCCCGGACCACGCCCCGCAGACCGCGCTCGTCAGACCACGCCCCGCAGGCCCCGCCCAGCCGGGCAGGAGCCCGCCTCAGCTGCCGGGCAGTTCGAGGTCGCTCTTGTTGAGCTCCTCGATGTTCACGTCCTTGAAGGTCAGCACCCTGACCTGCTTCACGAACCGGGCCGGGCGGTACATGTCCCAGACCCAGGCGTCGGCCATGGAGACCTCGAAGAAGACCTCCCCGTGGACCGAGTGCACCTGCATCTCGTAGTCGTTGGTGAGGTAGAAGCGGCGTTCCGTCTCGATGACGTACTTGAACAGCCCGACGACGTCGCGGTACTCGCGATAGAGCTTCAGCTCCATCTCGGTCTCGTACTTCTCGAGGTCCTCGGCGCTCATGGCATGTTCCCCTTCAGCCGTGCGTCCCCCTATTGTGCGCCAGCCCGGTGCACCCCTAAACGATTTCCGGGGGCAGGACCACCGGAGCACCCGGGGGACCTTCGTCGAGCAGCGTCCGGAGCAGCTCGGCGAGTCTGGTCGGGTACACCGTCTCACGCGCTGCCGACAGTTCCTCGGAGGTCCACCATCTGGCTCCGGTCACGCTGCGCCGCTCCAGCTCCGTGAGGCCCGCGGGGGCCGTCCCCGTCTGCTCGGTACGCCCCAGGAAGTACCACTCGTCCTGGTCCCAGCGCCGCCCGTCGAAGGGGAAGGAGCAGTAGCGCCGCCACAGCACCGGCCCGAGCTCCACGTCGGTGATCCCGGTCTCCTCCACCAGCTCGCGCAGGGCCGCCTCCTCCCGGCTCTCGGCGCCTTCCAGGCCGCCGCCGGGGGTAAACCACCAGTCGTCCTGCGGGTCGGCCGGTTCGCACCCGTGCAGGAGCAGGATCCGGTCCCGGGGATCGAGCAGCACGATCCGCGACACCCGGCGCACCGCCCCGACCGGGTCCACCGGCTCCCCCGGCTCAGCCGACACGGGCCTGCTCCCGGCTCCCGGCGCCCGCGGCCCCGCCGCCGGCCCGGCCCCGCCCCCGGCCGCCCGCCAGCCGCGCCAGGGGCCCGTACGCCGCCCCCGCGAGCACCAGCACGGCGCCCGCGGCCACCGCCCCCAGCTGGGTCCGCAGCGGGCCCGGGACGGAGGTGCCGCCGGGCAGTGCGGCGAAGGCCGCCGGCCGTCCGACCATCGCGGGCGAGGGCCAGGCGACGGCGTCCACGCGCCCGCTGACCGCGGAGCGCGGCACCGAGCCCTGGCCGGCCTCGGCGATGTGCGAGCGGGAGTCGAGGGAGGCGCCGCGCTGGTCGCCGAGCAGGAAGAGCTTGCCCTCGGGAACGGTCACCTCGAAGGGGGTCTCGGAGGCCCGCCCCCCGAAGACCCCGAGGTACGGCTCCTCGACCGCGACCCCGTTGACGGTCAGCCGGCCGCCCGTACCGCAGCAGGACACCGTGTCCCCGCCGACGCCCACCACGCGCTTGACCATGGGGGCACTGCTCCACACCTCGTCCGTGAAGACCACCACGTCGCCCCTGCGCACCTCGGAGCCGTCGATCCGCTCGGCCAGCACCCGGGCGCCCGGCTTCACCGTGGGCACCATCGAGTCGGTCGGGACGGTGTACGGCTGGTAGACCAGCGCCCCCCAGACGAACCCGCCGAGGAAGAGGAGAAAGCCGACGGCCACGGCGAGCCCCGACAGCCTGCTGCCGAGTCCGCCGCGGCCGTCGCCACTGCGTGTCGTTCCGCCCATCCCAGCGCCCCCACACTCCGGAGTCGTGACCTGGGACGGCACCCTACCCGGGGGTACGGTCCGGGGTCAGCCCCGGTTCCGGGCGCTCTGCCGGCGGCGCTTCCACAGCACCAGCGGTACGGCGCCCACGAGCCCTGCGCCCACCGGCGCGGCGCCGAGGGCGGCCGCGGCGGCGGAGTTCAGGCCCGGCTGGTCGAAGGTGTCCGGGACCGGCAGGGTGGCCCAGCGGGTCACGGGCCACGCGATCACCACGGCCCGGCCGACGACCTTGTCCACGGGCACGAAGCCCTTGGTCGCGTCGTCCATGTGCCAGCGCGAGTCGTACGAGTTCTGGCGGTGGTCGCCCATCACCCAGATCTTGCCGTCGGGCACCTTGAACGGGCCGAAGGGCTTGTCGTCGCAGGCGGTGTTCCCGGGGAAGATGTACGGCTCGACCAGGGCCTTGCCGTTGACCTTGACCGGTCCGCCCTTGGCGCACTCCACGGTGTCCCCGCCGATGGCGATGACCCGCTTGATCAGGTCCTTCTCCTCGGCGGAGGGCATCAGGCCGATGAAGCTGAGGAACTTCTGGACGGCGTTGGGGTCCGGGGTGGGCTCCCCTTCCAGCCAGTTGTTCGGGTCGTGGAAGACCACGACCTCGCCGCGCTCGGGCTCGGAGCCGAACCACGGGGTCAGCTTGTCCACCAGCACCCGGTCCCCGCGCTGCAGGGTGTTCTGCATCGAGTCGGAGGGGATCGAGAACGCCTGCACCAGGAAGGTCTTGATCAGGAGGGCGAGGATCAGCGCGATGCCGACGAGGAGGGGCAGCTCCTTCCAGAAGGAGCGCTGCTTGCGCGCGCCGTCCTGCTCGCCGCCCTCGTCACCCGCACCGGTGTCGTCCGGTTCGCCGGGCCGGCCGGTCTCGCTGTCCACGGCAACCTCCGGCCGCTCTTCGGGTTCCTCGCGTCCGGACCGTGCGCCGACCGCCACATCCCCCACGTCCACTCCTCACTCCGATCTGCCGCCCGCACCCGAATGGCACGGGCCCTCCACACCCCTTAACGAGCGGGAGTTCCGCCGGGGTCGGGAGCCGGACCGTTCCGCAGAGATCACAAGTCCACGCAGAGATCAAAGTCCAAGAGGACAGACTATGCGAAGGGAGGTCCGCGGCGGCGCCCCCGGCGCGCAGGTTCCGGTACGGAGCCGAAGGTCGCGGGCTCCTCCAGCTTCCGCCAGTGGGAGAACGGCCAGGCGATCACCACGGCCCGCCCGACCACGTCGTCCTCGGAGATCGTCCCGAAGTGGTCCGTGTCCAGGTGGGCCCGGGAGTCGGCGGAGTCGGCGCGGTGGTCGCCCATGACGAAGAGCCGCCCTTCGGGCACCTTCACTTCGAACTTGATGTCGGAGGGTGAATTCCCCTCGTGGACGTACGGCTCGTCCAGCGGGAAGCCGTTCACGGTCACGCGCCCGTCGGTGCCGCAGCAGGCCACCGTGTCCCCGCCGACCCCGACGACCCGCTTGATCAGGTCCTGCTCGTCGGCCGAGGGCAGCAGCCCGATGAAGGTGAGGACCTGCTTGACCTGCTTCACGCCCACCGGATCGGGCCTGCCCGTGCGGTTCTCCGCCCGCAGCCAGCCGCCGGGGTCCTTGAAGACCACCACGTCCCCGCGCTGCGGCTCCGTACCGAACCAGGGGGTCAGCTTGTCCACCAGCACCCGGTCCCCGATCCGGATGGTCTGCTCCATCGACCCCGAGGGGATCACGAAGGCCTGGACCAGGAAGGTCTTGAGGACCAGGGCTATGAGCAGGGCCACCACGATCAGCAGCGGCACCTCGCCCGCCCGCCGGGTGCGCCGCCTGCGCTTCACCTTCCGGGCCAGTCTGCGCCGCTCGGCCCGGGTCTGCGGGGGCGCCGGCTCCGCGGCCGCCGGGCCGCCGCCGCGGGCACCCGGGTCCGTCGTACGTGCGGCAGCAGCCGCGCGTCCGGCGGCCCCGCGGGGCCGCCCCCGGCTACCCACGGCCCCCGCCGGGTCCGGGCGGACCGGTCCGGGGCCCGTACGCCGCGGAGGACTCGACGGTGCCCCAGCGGGAGACCGGCCAGCCGATCCAGTCGACCCGCCCGATCACCTCGTCCACCGGCACCATCCCGCCTCCCGGGCTCCCGAGGTGGTCGCGGGAGTCGCGCGACTGCGACCGGTGGTCGCCCATCACCCACAGCGTGCCCAGGGGCACGGCGATACGGAAGGGCACCTTCGAGGGAGCGTCGCCCGGGAAGAGGTGGTCCTCCTCGACCGGGACCCCGTTGACCTCGATCCGGTTCTGCGCGTCGCAGCAGACCACGTCGTCCCCGCCGACCCCGACGACCCGCTTGACGAAATCGGTGTCCGCGGGCTCGGCGAGGCCCAGGGCCGCGGCCGCGCCGTGCAGCAGGTCCCCGACCGGGTTGCCGCCGGAGCCCCCGTACTGCTGCACGAAGGAGCCGGTGCCGTCGAAGACCACCACGTCCCCGCGGGCGGGCTCGCTGCCGAAACGGTACGCCAGCTTGTTCACCAGCACCCGGTCCCCGACCCGGAGGGTGGGCTCCATCGAGGTGCTGGGGATGAGGAAGGGCTGGAGCACGACATTGCTCAGGACGAGGAGGAAGACCGCGCACGCCCCGCCGAGCAGCCCCGCCCGGCGCCAGGGGCTCCGGCCGCTGCGGCTCGCGCCCGCGGATCCGGCCCGCAAACGCGCGAAGCGCGACCGCGACCCCTCCGTGCCGGAAGGGGTGCGGCCGCGCTGCGTGTCTCGTGCTTCGGTGTCCATCGGGAGGGAGCCTATCCGGCCACCCCCGGGACCCGGAGGCGAGATCAGTTGTCGCGCTTCTCCTTGATCTTCGCGGCCTTGCCGCGGAGCTCACGGAGGTAGTACAGCTTGGCGCGGCGGACGTCACCGCGGGTGACCAGCTCGATCTTCTCGAAGATCGGGGAGTTCACCGGGAAGGTGCGCTCGACGCCGACGGAGAAGGAGACCTTGCGGACGGTGAAGGTCTCGGAGACGCCGGAGCCCTGGCGACGGATCACGACGCCCTTGAACTGCTGGATACGGGAGCGGTTGCCCTCGATGACGCGGACGTGCACGTTGACCGTGTCACCCGGGCGGAAGGCCGGGACGTCCGAGCGCAGCGACGCGGAGTTGACGCTGTCCAGGAGAGAAGACATGTTCTCGTCTGCTTTCTTTGCACGACGCCACAGGTCGCCGAGCAGGTTTTCGTGGGGTTTTCGGGTGCTGTCCCGTCCGTCGGGCGACGGTCCCCCTGTGGCAGGGGCGCACGCGGGCGTACAGCAGCCGCCTATTCTTCCACGGCCTGCGGCCCGCGCCAAAATCGCCCGCCGGGCTCCGGGGACCAGCCCAGCAGGCTGAGCGTTTCGCGGTCCTTCTTGTCGAAGGCGGCGGCGGGGGTCCGCTCGATCAGGTCGGGGCGGTTGGCGGCGGTACGGGCGAAGGCCTCGTCCCGGCGCCAGCGGGCGATCCTGCCGTGGTGGCCGCTCAGCAGCACCTCGGGGATGCCGCGGCCGCGCCACTGCGGGGGCTTGGTGTAGACGGGGCCCTCGAGGAGGTTGGCCATCTCGCCGGGGGCGAAGGAGTCGTCCCGGTGGGATTCGGCGTTGCCGAGGACCCCGGGCAGCAGCCGGGCCACGGCCTCGGTGACCACGAGGACCGCGGCCTCGCCGCCGGCGAGCACGTAGTCGCCGATGGAGACCTCGTAGACGGGCATGCGGGTGGCGTACTCGTCGATGACGCGGCGGTCGATGCCCTCGTAGCGCGCGGGGGTGAAGACCAGCCAGGGCCGCTCGGAGAGCTCGACGGCGAGCTCCTGGGTGAAGGGCCGGCCGCTGGGGGTGGGGACCACCAGGGCGGGGCCGTACGCCCCGGCCTCGTACCCGGCGGCGAGGAGCTCGTCCAGGCAGTCGCCCCAGGGCTCGGTCTTCATGACCATGCCGGGGCCGCCGCCGTACGGGGTGTCGTCGACGGTGTTGTGCCGGTCGTAGGTCCATTCCCGCAGGTCGTGGACGTGTACGTCGAGCTGTCCGCGGGCCCGGGCCTTGCCGACCAGGGAGACGTTCAGCGGTTCGAGGTACTCGGGGAAGATCGTCGCCACGTCGAGGCGCATCAGGAGCCTTCCCCGGCGTCCCGGGCCGACGCGACCTCCGCGCGGTCGTCGATCAGGCCGGGCGGCGGGTCGATGACGGCCCGCTGCTCCTCCAGGTCGATCTCGGTGACGATCTCCTCGACGAAGGGGATCATGACCTCACTGCCGTCGGGGCGCTCCACGATGAAGAGGTCCTGCGAGGGCAGGTGCGAGATCTCGGTGATCCGGCCGATCTCGGTGCCGTCGGCGAGGACCACGTCGAGGTCGATCAGCTGGTGGTCGTAGTACTCGTCGGGGTCCTCGGGGAGTTCCGAGGGGTCCACCTCGGCGATGAGGAGGGTGTTGCGCAGCGCCTCGGCGGCGGTGCGGTCCTTGACCCCCGCGAACCGGATCAGCAGCCGGCCGCTGTGGACCCGGCCGGTCTCGACCGTCAGCGGCCCGGCCGAGGCCGGTTCGGTGGCGAGTACGGCGCCGGGCCCGAGCCGCAGCTCCGGCTCGTCGGTCCGCACCTCGACGGTGACCTCACCCTTGATGCCGTGCGCGCGGCCGACCCGGGCGACTACCAGCTGCACTGTTCCTTCTCCTGTCGGTACGACGACGGGCCGGGGCGGGCTGCGAAGCCCTCCCCGGCCCGTGCCGGTGACTCGTTTCTCAGCGGACCTGGTCCACGTCGACGAGGTCGACGCGGATGCCGCGGCCGCCGATGGCGCCCACGACGGTCCGCAGGGCACGCGCGGTGCGGCCGTTGCGGCCGATCACCTTGCCGAGGTCGTCGGGGTGGACCCGGACCTCCAGCACGCGCCCGCGACGCAGATTGCGCGAGGCGACCTGCACGTCGTCGGGGTTGTCGACGATGCCCTTCACGAGGTGCTCGAGAGCCTCCTCGAGCATGCTCAGGCCTCGGTCGACTCGGCGGCGGCCTCGGCCTCGTCCGCCTTCTTCTCAGCCTTCTTCTTCTGGGTGATGGCCTCGCCCTTGGCGTCGCCACCCTCCAGGGTCTTCGCGAACTCGTCGAAGGAGCGACGCTTGTCTTCCTTCGTCGCCGGCTGCAGCAGCGGCGCGGGGGCCGGGAGGCCCTTGTGGGCCTGCCAGTCACCGGTGAGCTTCAGGATGGCGAGCACGGCCTCGGTGGGCTGGGCGCCGACCGACAGCCAGTACTGCGCGCGCTCACCGTCGACCTCGATGCGCGACGGGTTGTACGTCGGGTGGTAGATACCGATCTCTTCGATCGCACGGCCGTCCCGACGGGTACGGGCGTCGGCGACGACGATGCGGTAGTGCGGCTGGCGAATCTTGCCGAGGCGCTTGAGCTTGATCTTGACTGCCACTGGAGTGGTGTCTCCTGAACTTGACGTGGTTGGGCACATGAGATGCCACGTGGGGTTGCGGTACTCGGGTGCCCGATGGACGCGTCAGCCGGAGGAGAGAGGGGTCCTATGCGACTGTCGAGTACAGCTGCCCATTCTGCCACATGACCGCGGCCGGTCAGGACGCGGCCGCGGCGACCGCCACCTCGGGGATGCGGAAGGGCTTCATACAGCCTCCGCACACGATCGGGGCCTGCGCCAGGACCGAGGGGACCACGCGCACGTTGCGCCCGCAGTCGCAGACGGCCTTGACGCGGACGCCGCCGCCCGAGGAGCCGTGCCGGGCGGCCGGTCCGCGGAAGGTGCGCTTGGTGTCGGCGGCGGTCGCGACCGTGTGCGCCTTCAGGGCGCGCTGGAGGCGCTCCATGGTGGGGCGGTAGCGGCGCTTGGCCTCCGGGGTGAGGGCGACCAGCGAGAAGCCGCTGCTGGCGTGCGGCTCGTCGGAGTGGTCGAGGCCCATCTCCTCGGCGATCGCGAGGAATCTGCGGTTGTGGTAGCGGCCGGCGCGGGAGGTGTCCCGGACGCCGCGGGCGGCGGCGATGCCGTGGACTGCCTCGTGCAGCAGCCGTTCGAAGGAGAGCTCCGCGCCACACGCGGACGAGGACTCCCCGATCAATGACTCGGGCGCGGCAAGGTCGGGCAGCTCGGCGTGGTACCGCTGAATGTCGGCCCACGCCTGTGCCAGCTCTGCGGCGAGTACAGGTGGTGTCGTGCTCACGTCGTGACAACGAGCCGGGGGGCCCGGGTGTTCCGATTCCGGGCCATTCCAAATTTTTTGCACGTACCAGTCAGTTCACACTGATGCATGCCGACGAGGGCGCGTGCGCATAACTCCGGAGGAGTCGGTACGTACAGGAGATCCCCCGGACTCCGCCCGGGGGATCTCCTCGCGTCACTTCAGTCGACGGCCGTCACACCGGTCCCGCCGCAGGCGGCCCGTCAGTACGAGCGCGCCACGATGGCCAGGGTGCCGGGGGCGTCGTCCGCCTCGGGCACCGAGCCGTCCTCGGCCACCAGGCAGCGCACGGTCACGGCCTGCTCACCGAGCTTGGCCTCGCCCTCGGGGCCCAGCTTGTCCCAGGCGATCCGCGCCCAGCCGCCGGCGATCGCGGCCTCGGCGGCCTCCTCGATCGTCGCGACGTCGCTGGTGCGGGACTCGCGGCGCTCGCGGGACTCGCGCAGCAGCTGCGCCTGGTCCTCGTCGAGCACCTTGGGCAGCAGGTCGGCCAGGGAGTCGATCTGCACCGGCTCCTTGCCGCCCGGGATCCGGCGGGCCAGCATCGCGGTGCCGGCCTCCAGGTCGCGGGGGCCGATCTCGATGCGGACCGGAACGCCCTTGAGCTCCCAGTCCACGGCGCGGCGGCCGAAGGGGGTGTCCACGCGGTCGTCCACGTGCACGCGGATCCCGGCCGCCTTCAGGCGGTCGCCCAGCTCGCGGACCTTCGCCACGGCCTCGTCGCCCTTGATCGCCATGACGACGACCTGGACGTGGGCCAGGCGCGGCGGGACGCGCAGGCCGTTGTCGTCGCCGTGGGACATGATCAGGCCGCCGACCATGCGGGTGGAGACGCCCCAGGAGGTCTGCCAGACCATCTCCTGCCTGCCCTCCTTGGACAGGTAGGAGGTGTTGAAGGCCTTGGCGAAATTGGTGCCGAGCTCGTGGCTCGTGCCCATCTGCAGGGCCTTGCCGTCGCCCATCATGCCCTCGAGGGTGAGGGTGTTGATGGCCCCGGCGAAGCGCTCCTTGGCGGTCTTGCGGCCGAGCACGACGTCGATGCCGAGCACGTTGGTCATGAAGTCGCCGTAGACGTGCCGGTGGATGTGCGCGGCGTAGTCGCGGGCGTCCTCGTACGTGGCGTGGGCCGTGTGGCCCTCCTGCCAGAGGAACTCGCTCGTACGGAGGAACACGCGCGGGCGCATCTCCCAGCGGACCACGTTGGCCCACTGGTTGATGAGGAGGGGCAGGTCCCGGTAGCTCTGCACCCACTTCGAGAAGTAGTCGTTGATGATCGTCTCGGAGGTGGGGCGGACGACGACGGGCTCTTCGAGCTCCTTGCCGCCGCCGTGCGTGACGACGGCGAGCTCGGGGGCGAAGCCCTCGACGTGCTCGGCCTCCCTCGTCAGGTACGACTGCGGGATGAACAGCGGGAAGTACGCGTTCTGGGCGCCCGCGTCCTTGATGCGCGCGTCCATCTCCTGCTGCATCCGCTCCCACAGGCCGTAGCCGTACGGTCGGATGACCATCGTGCCGCGCACCGGGCCGTTGTCGGCCAGCTCGGCCTTGTTGATCAGATCCTGGTACCAGCGGGGGAAGTCCTCCGCCTGGGGGGTGAGAACGGGAGCCTTTGCCATGGCGCGAATGGTACGGCGCCGGGCGGGCCGAGCGTGAATCGGGTCCGGCGCTCCTCTGGACGCGGGGCCCGATCGGCAGTTCTCTGGCAACGGGGGCAAGGAGGACAGGAGCGCTTTTCCATGATGACGACGCTCGCCGCCCGGGACTGGGCGGAGATCCAGGAGCGGATGCTCGTACCGCTGTACGAGGCGGTGTACGACCGCCTCGGCGTGGGCCCCGGCACGCGGCTGCTGGGGCTGGACTGCGGGGCCGGGCTGGCCCTGCTGCTGGGGGCGGCGCGGGGTGCGCGGGTCGAGGGGGCCGAGGCGGATCCGGGGCGGCTGGCCCTGGCCCGCGAGCGGCTGCTCGACGTGGCCCTGGCACCGCCGGGACCGGGAGGTCCCCCGTACGACGTACTGGCCGCCTTCTCTCCGGACGCGCCTCCGGACGCGGGCGCGCTCGGGCGGCTGCTGCCGCTGGTGCGGCGGGGCGGGGCGGTGGTGCTGACGGGCTGGGGGCCGCCGGAGCGCTGCGCGACGCTGACGGCGCTCGGGCCGGAGTGGCGGCCGCCGCCGCACTGCTCCCCGTCCGGGCTGGAGGACCTGGCGGCCTCGGCGGGGCTGCGCCCGGACGGCTCGGGGCGGGTGTTCTGCCCGTTCGGGTACGCCGGGATGGACAGCGCGGTGCGCGGACTGCTGTCGACGGGGCGTTACGCGGCGGCCGGGCCGGACGCGTTCGGGCCGTGCCCGGCCGAGTCGGGGCAGGCGCAGCAGGCCGAGAAGGAGCTGACGGAGGCGCTGCTGCCGTACGAGCGGGAGGACGGCACGGTGTGGCTGCCGAACGTCTTCCGGTACGTCGTCGGCCGCGTGCCGTAGGCCGTCCCTCCCGGATCCCGGCGGGCCCGGGAACGGCGGAGGGCCCCCGCCGGGGCGGGGGCCCTCCTTCCGGTGCGGACTGCAGCCTGTCGGCTACTTCATGAACTTCTTGAACTCGTCCGGCAGCTCGAAGTCGTCGCCGGGAGCACCGCCCGGCAGCCCGAAGGCGCCGCCGGGGGGCAGGGCCGGGGCGCCGCCCTGCTCCTTGCGGGCGGCGGCCGCGGCCTCGTCCGCCTTGCGCTTCATCGGGTTGCCGCTCTTGCGCTTGCCCTTGGCCTGCTTGATCTGCTTCTTCTGCCGGCCGGGGCCGCCGCCCATGCCCGGGATGCCGGGCATACCGGGCATCCCGCCGCCCTGGGCCATGCGGGACATCATCTTGCGGGCCTCGAAGAACCGCTCGACCAGGCTCTTGACGGCGCTGACCTCGACGCCGGAGCCCTTGGCGATGCGGGCGCGGCGGGAGCCGTTGATGATCGTGGGGTCCTGGCGCTCGGCCGGGGTCATCGACTTGATGATGGCGGCGGTGCGGTCGACGTCCCGCTCGTCGATGTTGTTGATCTGGTCCTTGATCTGGCCCATGCCCGGCAGCATGCCGAGCAGCTTGGAGATGGAGCCCATCTTGCGGACCTGCTCCATCTGGGCCAGGAAGTCGTCGAGCGTGAACTCCTTGGGGCCCTTGGCGAGCTTGGCCGCCATCTTCTCGGCCTCGGCCTGCGAGAAGGTCTTCTCGGCCTGCTCGATCAGGGTGAGCATGTCGCCCATGTCGAGGATCCGGCCGGCCATGCGGTCCGGGTGGAAGGCGTCGAACTCGTCGAGCTTCTCGCCGTTCGAGGCGAACATGATCTGCTTGCCGGTGACGTGCGCGATGGAGAGCGCGGCGCCGCCGCGGGCGTCGCCGTCGAGCTTGGAGAGCACGACGCCGTCGAAGCCGACGCCGTCGCGGAAGGCCTCGGCGGTGTTGACCGCGTCCTGGCCGATCATGGCGTCGACGACGAAGAGGATCTCGTCGGGGCTGACGGCGTCGCGGATGTCCGCGGCCTGCTGCATCAGCTCGGCGTCGATGCCGAGGCGGCCGGCGGTGTCGACGATGACGATGTCGTACTGCTTCGTACGGGCGTACTCGACGGAGTCCTTGGCGACCTGGACCGGGTCGCCGACCCCGTTGCCCGGCTGGGGGGCGTACACGCCGACGCCCGCGCGCTCGGCGACGACCGAGAGCTGGTTGACGGCGTTGGGGCGCTGGAGGTCGCAGGCGACCAGCAGCGGGGCGTGGCCCTGGCCCTTGAGCCAGAGGCCGAGCTTTCCGGCGAGGGTGGTCTTACCGGCGCCCTGGAGGCCGGCGAGCATGATGACGGTCGGCGCGGTCTTGGCGAAGCGCAGGCGCCGGGTCTCGCCGCCGAGGATGCCGACGAGCTCGTCGTTGACGATCTTGAGGACCTGCTGGCCCGGGTTGAGGGCCTTGGAGACCTCCGCCCCCAGGGCGCGCTCCTTGACGTTCTTGATGAACGCGCGGACCACGGGGAGGGCGACATCGGCTTCGAGGAGCGCGATACGGATTTCCCGCGCGGCCGCGTCGATGTCGGCCTCGCTCAGGCGGCCCTTGCCGCGCAGGCTCTTGAAAGTCGAGGCAAGGCGGTCGGAAAGCGTATCGAACACGATGGTCGCGGTTCCTCAGGTCGGGGGCGTGTGGTCGCCCTCCAGGGTATCCGGCCCGGCCGACGGATAGGGCCCGGCCGCCCCATGGAGCGGCCGGGCCCCGCGCCGGTGCTCAGCCGAGGGCCCGCGCCACCGCCGCGGCCAGGTCCGCGGCGGTGTCCGGGGCGAGGGCCTTGCCGTCGGTGTCGGTGACGTAGAGGGAGTCGACGGCGTTGGCGCCGAGGGTGGAGACGTGGGCGCTGCGGACGCGTACGCCGGCGTCCTCCAGGGCCCGGCCGATGCGGTGCAGGAGGCCGACGGCGTCGGGGGCGCGCACCTCCAGGACGGTGGCCAGGGAGGAGACGTCGGGGACCACGGACACCCGGGGCGGCGGCGGGACCACCCCGCGCCGGCGGGGGTAGGCCGCCTCGCGCGCGGCCAGTTTCGCCGGTACGTCGAGGGAACCGTCCAGGGCCCGGACCAGGTCCGCGCGGAGCCGGGCGGCCTGGGGCAGCGAGCCGTACTCGGCGGCGACCCGCCAGCGCAGGACCAGCACCTCGCCCAGCGGGCCGGGGAGTTCGAGGGTGCGCAGGTCGGCGGCGCGGACGGTGAGCCGGTGCAGGGCGAGCACCCCGGCGGCGGCGGGCAGCACGCCGGGCTGGTCGGGTACGGCGACGATCAGCTCGACGCCGACCTCCCCGGCGCCGTCCTCCCCGCCGTCGGACCCGGTCCCGGACTCGGTCCCGGACTCGGTGCGGGCGTGCAGGGACAGGACGGGTTCGCCGGTGCGCAGGGCCTCGACGGCGAGCCGCTCCTGTTCGGCGGAGGGGGCGGGCGGGGCCTGCGGGGGTGCCGGGGCCCCGCCGAGGAGGGCGGCGGCCCGCCGGACCAGGTCGGCGACGAGGGAGCCGCGCCAGGCGCTCCACGCGGCGGGCCCGGTGGCGAGGGCGTCGGCCTCGGTGAGGGCGTGCAGGAGCTCCAGGGTGCCGGTGGAGCCCACGGCGTCGGCGACCGTGCGGACGGTGGCGGGGTCGTCGAGGTCGCGGCGGGTGGCGGTGTCGATGAGCAGGAGGTGGTGGCGCACGAGGGTGGCGAGGACGGCCGTGTCGGCGGGCTCGAAGCCCATCCGGGCGGCCGTGTCGCGGGCGATGGTCTCCCCGGCGACGGAGTGGTCGCCGGGCCAGCCCTTGCCGATGTCGTGGAGCAGGGCGGCGGTCAGGAGCAGGTCGGGGCGGCCGACGCGGCGGGTGAGGGCGGCGGCGCGGACGGCGGTCTCGACGAGGTGGCGGTCGACGGTCCAGGTGTGGACGGGGTTGCGCTGGGGGCGGCAGCGGACCCGCTCCCAGTCGGGCAGGAGGCGGGTGATGAGGCCCTCGGCCTCCATGGCCTCCCAGACGGCGACGGTGGGTTCGCCGGCGCCGAGCAGGGTGACGAGCTGTTCGCGGGCCTCGGCGGGCCAGGGCACGGGCAGCGGCCCGCCCTGGGCGGCGAGCCGGCGCACGGCGTGGGGGGAGACGGGCAGTCCGGCCTGGGCCGCGGCGGCGGCGAGGCGCAGCGGGAGGACGGGGTCGCGTTCGGGCCGGGCGGCCAGCGCGAGGACGGCCTCGCCGTCCTGTTCGACCACGCCCTCGGCGAGCGGGGCGCGTTCGGCGGGCACGGCCCGGGTGCCGAGCAGTCCGCGCAGCCGGGGGCGGGCCGAGCGGGCCCGCAGGACCCGGCCGACCTCGCGCCAGGTGACGTCCCCGGCGTACGCGACCACGCGGGCGGCCTCGTAGACCTGCCGCAGCAGGGCGTCGGCGTCGGGCAGGTCGAGGCCCTCGGCGACCTGGGCCTGCTCCTGGAGGGAGAGGCGGTCGCCGGCCCGGCCGGTGACGAGGTGGAGGGTGTCGCGGGTGTCGAGGAGGCGCCGGCGGGCCTGGGCGAGGCCTTCGCGGGGGGCGTCGGCGAGCCAGGAGGCGGCGACGGCGCGCAGGGCGGTGACGTCGCGCAGGCCGCCGCGGGCCTCCTTGAGGTCGGGTTCGAGGAGGAAGCGGAGCTCGCCCGCGCGCTCGGCGCGCTCGCGGCACATCGCGTGCAGTTCGGGGAGCCGGCGGGGGGCCTGGTTGCGCCAGTCGGCGAGGACGGAGGTGCGCAGTCCGGCGACCATGCCGCGGTCTCCGGCGACGGCGCGGGCGTCGAGGAGCCCGAGGTGGACCTTGAGGTCCTCGCCGGCGGTGCGGCGGGCTTCGGCGGGGGTGCGTACGGAGTGGTCGAGGGCGAGGCCCAGGTCCCAGACCGGGTACCAGAGGCGGTCGGCGAGCGCGGAGAGCGCGGCCGGGGCGGCCTTGCCGTCGTGGAGCAGCAGCAGGTCGAGGTCGCTGCGGGGGGAGAGTTCTGCGCGGCCGTAGCCGCCGGTGGCGACGAGGGCCGCGCCCCGTACGCCGGTCTCCCGGGCTGCGGCCGCGAACAGGGCGGCCAGCCAGCCGTCGGTGAGGGCGGCGAGGGCGGAACGCCGCGCGGGCCCGGACTGCGGCTCCTCCTGGAGGAGCCGCAGCCGGGCCGCGGCGTAGCCGCCGGGTGCCGGGCCGCTCGTGCCGGTGGTGTCTTCGACGCTCGTCACCCGGGGCTCCCGTGTCTCAGAGGGCTTCCGCGCCGCGTTCGCCGGTGCGGACGCGGACGACGGTGTCGACGGATACGCTCCACACCTTGCCGTCGCCGATCTTGCCGGTCTTGGCGGTCTTGACGATGACGTCCATGACGTCGGCGGCGTCCTCGTCGTCGGCCAGGACCTCGATGCGGATCTTGGGGACGAGGTCGACGGTGTACTCGGCGCCCCGGTAGACCTCGGTGTGGCCGCGCTGGCGCCCGTACCCGCTGGCCTCGGTGACCGTGAGCCCCTGGACCCCGAAGGCCTGGAGGGCCTCCTTGATCTCGTCCAGCTTGTGGGGCTTCACGATCGCGGTGATGAGCTTCATGCGTCCACCTTCTTGGCGTCCTTGGTCTGCGCGGCGGGGGCGTGGACGGCGCTGCTCCGGGTGGGGGCGCCGCCGCCGGCTCCGCTGAAGTCGTAGGCGGTCTCGGCGTGTTCGACCTGGTCGATGCCGGAGACCTCCTCGTCCTCGGAGACCCGCATCCCGATCGTCTTGTCGAGGAGGAGGGCGAGCACCGCGGACGCGATCAGAGAGTAGGCGAGGACGGCGAAGACGCCGACGGCCTGCTTGCCGAGCTGTTCGAGGCCGCCTCCGTAGAAGAGGCCCTTGGCCTCGGACTGGACGCCTCCGGTGGCGAAGAAGCCGACGAGGAGGGAGCCGAGGATGCCGCCGACGAGGTGGACGCCGACCACGTCGAGGGAGTCGTCGTAGCCGAACTTGTACTTCAGGCCCACGGCCATGGCGCAGACCACGCCCGCGACGGCGCCGATGGCGATGGCCCCGAGCGGGGAGCAGGAGCCGCCTGCGGGGGTGATGGCGACGAGTCCGGCGACGGCGCCGGAGGCCGCGCCGAGGGTGGTGCAGGCGCCGTGGCGGATCTTCTCGTACGCGAGCCAGGCGAGCATGGCGGCCGCGGTGGCGACCTGGGTGTTGACGAACATGACGGCGCCGACGCCGTCGTCGTTGCCGAGCCAGGAGCCGGCGTTGAAGCCGAACCAGCCGAACCACAGCAGGCCCGCGCCGAGCATGACCAGCGGCAGGCTGTGCGGGCGCATCGGGTCCTTCTTGAAGCCGACGCGCTTGCCGATGACGAGGATGACGCCGAGGGCGGCGGCGCCCGCGTTGATGTGGACGGCGGTGCCGCCCGCGAAGTCGATGACGCCCATCTCGAAGAGCCAGCCGCCGGCGCCCCAGACCCAGTGGGCGACGGGGAAGTAGACGAGGGTGGCCCACAGGGCGACGAACAGGGCCCAGGCGGTGAACTTGACCCGGTCGGCGAGGGCGCCGCTGATCAGGGCGGGGGTGATGACCGCGAACATCAGCTGGAAGACGGCGAAGACGTAGACGGGGATGGTGTAGCCGTCCCACAGCTCGGTCAGGCCGATCCCGCTGAGGCCGACGTACTCGGAGGACCAGCCGATGAGGGAGCCGGAGTCGGTTCCGAAGGCGAGGCTGAAGCCGTAGAGCACCCACAGGACCGTGACGATCCCGAGGCTGATGAAGCTCATCATGAGCATGTTGAGGCTGCTCTTGACGCGGACCATCCCGCCGTAGAAGAAGGCGAGGCCCGGGGTCATCAGCATGACCAGGGCGGAGCAGATGAGCATGAACCCGGTGTTGGCGGCAGACAGCTCGGGGGCGTCTGCGGCCAGGGTCGTGATGGCTGGTGCCATCGGCGTCTCCTCGTCGTCGGTACGTTCGCGTGCGGGCGATCGTGGGAAACCTGAGCGGCGCAAGGCGTACGGCGCGTACGGCGCTGGGGCTGCTACGGCCTGGCGGATCGGCCGTCCGGCGGGCTGGCCGGTTATGAGCCATGAGATTCGCGCAGGCCGGTTTCCGGCGGTGCCGCACGATGTTTCGCGGCGGTGACGAAGAGGTCGGGCGTGTTACGCGCCCATGAACGCGCACAAGAGCCGGCCGCGGCAGCACCCGGGTGACTGACAAGGGGGAGCCGAGTCCGGTCTCCGGTGGGTGGCTGCCGCGGCCGGGGTCCCTGCCCGGTCCGGTCGGGGGGCCTCAGACGGCCTCGGCGGACTCGGGGAGCTGGGCGGCGATCCGGTCGGTGAGCCGGACCACCTCGGCTACGTCGCCGAACTCGCGGGCGGCGGTGTCCACGGTCTTGCGGAGCCGGGTGTTCACCCGCTCGGAGCGCACCTTCCTGGCCACGGGCAGGGCCCGCTCCGCGAAGGCGGTGGCCTGCTCGGGCTCGCGGCGGAGCAGGTGGACCGTGGCCATCCCGATGAGGTTGAGGGCGTACGAGCGCTGGTGCTCCTCGTCCTTGGCGAAGAGGTCGACGGCCTTCTGCATGACGGGCTCGGCGAGGGCCGCGTACGTGGGGCTGCGGCCGGCGACGTAGGCGAGGTCGCGGAAGGAGTGGCTGTTCTCGCCGTTCAGCTCGGCCTCGGAGAAGAAGCGGATCCAGTCGGGCTCCGGCTCGCCGCCGAGGGCCGCGTCCGCGAAGGTGTCCTCGGCCATGCGCACGGCCCGCTTGCAGCGGCTGGGCTGGCCCATGTTGGCGTAGGCGCGGGCCTCCATCGCATACAGCATCGCCTGCGTGCGCGGCCCGGCGCAGTCGCGGCTGCCGTACTGGGCCAGGTGGATGAGCTCCAGGGCGTCCTCGGGGCGGCCGAGGTGGATCATCTGGCGGCTCATGTTGGAGAGGATGTACGAGCCCAGGGGCTTGTCCCCGGCCTCCTTGGAGGCGTGGAGGGCGAGGACGAAGTACTTCTGGGCGGTGGGGTGCAGCCCGATGTCGTAGCTCATCCACCCGGCCAGTTCGGCCAGTTCGGCGGCGACCTTGAAGAGGCGCTTCATCGTGGGGCCCGGGTGCGGCTCCTGGAGCAGGTCGGTGACCTCGTGGAGCTGCCCGACGACGGCCTTGCGGCGCAGTCCGCCGCCGCACTGGGCGTCCCACTGGCGGAACATGGCCGTGGTCGCCTCGAGGAGGTCGAGCTCGGGCCCGGAGAGCCGGGGGCGGCGGCCGGGGGCCCGGAGGTCGGGGCCGGGCTCGGTGGCGGGGACGGGCACGAGCCAGCGCTGCATGGGCTCGATGAGGGCCGGGCCGGCGGAGAGGGCGAGCGAGGTGCCGAGGAAGCCGCGGCGGGCGAGCATCAGGTCGCTGCGGGAGAACTCGCTGAGGAGCGAGACCGTCTGCGGGGCCGCCCAGGGCAGGTCCACGCCGGACACGGAGGGCGACTGGTGCGCCGTGCGCAGGCCGAGGTCCTCGATGGCGACGACGGAGCCGAAGCGCTCGGAGAACAGCTCGGAGAGGATCCGCGGGATGGGCTCGCGGGGCTGCTCGCCGCCGAGCCAGCGCCGCACCCGGGAGGTGTCGGTGCTGATGTGGTGGGCGCCGAGCTGGCGGGCCCGGCGGTTCACCTGGCGGGCGAGCTCGCCCTTCGACCAGCCGCTGCGCACGAACCACGAGGTGAGCTGTTCGTTCGGGCTCTGCTCGCCCGCGGGCCCGCGGGCCGCGCTCTCCTCGCTCGCACCGATTGGGCCACTGCCGCTCACTGGAAACGCCCCCATCCATTCAGCCTCGGAACACCCTCGCGTCGGCAGGGAGTCGCCATACGCCTTGCCTCCGGCATACCCAAGGATGCGTCTTCCGCCAGGATTCGTGTACCGAAAGTAATCCTACGATCACCCCTGCCGCGAGGTCGATTCCAGAAACGCCACCATTCGCCACCCCTTTGAATGAACTCCCCACCCGCCGGGCGCGATTCACTTGACACCGGAAGACAGCAGTGGATGGACCGGTGTGCGCCGGGGCGCGCACGGCGATGGAGTGCGCCGTGCTGCCGCCCGTCTCCGTCGTCGTAACCACCGGCGAGTCGGACCCGTTGGAGGGGGCATGGGCTTCACGATCGGCGGCAGCCGGGGGACGAAGGAGTTCCGGGCCGGCTCTCGGCGCCGCGGACGGATGTCGGAGTGCACGGCGGTGGCGGAGTTCACCGGCCTGTGGGGCTGGGACGTGGTCCCCGGGGCGCGTGCCGCGGCCGGGTCCCGGGCCTGCTCCTGCGGCGATCCGCAGTGCGCCGCGCCGGGTGCGCACCCGCTGGCCTTCGGCGCCGGGGTGCCGGCGGGGGCCACGCTGGACGAGGTGACCGAGGCCTGGGGCGAGTTCCCCGGGGCCGCCGTGCTGCTGCCGGCGGGCCGGTCCTTCGACGTCATCGAGGTGGCGGAGGAGGCCGGGCGGCGGGCGCTGGTGCGGATGGAGCGGATGGGGCTGCCGCTGGGGCCGGTGACGGTCACTCCGGCCGGGCGGGCCCAGTTCTTCGTGGCCCCGGGGGCGGCGGCCGAACTGCCGCAGCTGCTCTACCGGATGGGCTGGGACGACGCCGACCTCGACCTGCGGGCGCTGGGCGCGGGCGCGTTCGTGACCGCACCGCCGTCGGACCTGGGCGGGCTGGGGCCGGTGCAGTGGCTGCGCCCGCCGGCCCTGGAGGCGGCGGGCGGGCCGCCGCAGGCGCGACTGCTCCTCGGCACCCTGGCGTACATCTGCCACCGCTTCCAGCTGTAGGGCGCGTACAGCACCGCGGCCATGCGGGAGGGGCCCGGCGACCGGTGTCGCCGGGCCCCTCCCGTACGGATTGCGGGGGCGGAAGTCAGTCCCGCGTATCAGTCGCCGATGAGCGCGTCGACGAAGGCGCCCGGCTCGAAGGGCGCGAGGTCGTCCGCGCCCTCGCCGAGGCCGACGAGCTTGACGGGGACGCCGAGCTCGCGCTGGACGGCGATGACGATGCCGCCCTTGGCGGTGCCGTCGAGCTTGGTGAGGACGATGCCGGTGATGTCCACGACCTCGGCGAAGACCCGGGCCTGGACCAGGCCGTTCTGGCCGGTGGTGGCGTCGAGGACGAGCAGGACCTCGTCGAGCGGGCCGTGCTTCTCCACGACGCGCTTGACCTTGCCGAGCTCGTCCATGAGGCCGGTCTTGGTGTGCAGCCGCCCGGCGGTGTCGATGAGGACCACGTCGGCCCCCTCGGCGATGCCCTCCTTGACGGCGTCGTACGCGATCGAGGCCGGGTCCCCGCCCTCGGGTCCGCGGACGGTACGGGCGCCCACCCGCTCGCCCCAGGTCTGCAGCTGGTCGGCGGCGGCGGCGCGGAAGGTGTCGGCGGCGCCGAGGACCACGCTGCGGCCGTCCGCGACGAGGACGCGGGCGAGCTTGCCGGTGGTGGTGGTCTTGCCGGTGCCGTTGACGCCGACGACCATGACGACGCCCGGGGTCTCGGCGCCGCCCTCGGTCTTGACCTCGCGGTCCGTGTCGGGGCCGATGAGGGCGACGAGCTCCTCGCGGAGCAGGGCCCGCAGGTCCTCGGGGGTGCGGGTGCCGAGCACCTTCACGCGCTCGCGGAGGCGGTCGACCAGCTCCTGGGTGGGGGCGACGCCGACGTCCGCGGTCAGCAGCGTCTCCTCGATCTCCTCCCAGGTGTCCTCGTCCAGGTGCTCGCGGGAGAGCAGCGTGAGCAGGCCCTTCCCGAGGGAGTTCTGGGAGCGGGCGAGGCGGGCGCGCAGCCGCACGAGGCGGCCGGCGGTGGGCTCGGGCACCTCGATCTCGGGGGCGGCGGGGGCTGCGCCCTCGATGCTCCCGGCGGGGGCCTCGGCGGCGGGCGCGCCCGCCTCCGCCTCGGGGAGGCCGACCTCCTCGATCGTGCGGCGGGGCTCTTCCGCCGTCGGTGCGGCGTCCTCCCCCACACGCGGTTCGGCGGGCGGGGCAGTGATGGTCGGCGTGCTCGACGGCGCCGTGGGCGGCAGCTGCTTCTTCTTGCGGCCGCTGATCACGAGCCCGCTGATCGCGCCGACCGCGACCAGGGCGATGACTACAGCAAGGATGAGGATTTCCATAACGCGTCCAGTATCGGCCACGGCTGCCGCGGAGCCGGGACCTTGGACGTTCCCACGAGGACTCAAGCCTCTATTTGTGGTTTTATCGGCAAACCTACGATGATGGGCGATTGCTGCGTTTCCTGCCCTTGTCGCAGGCCCCGCCCCCACCCCCTCCCCCACGGAGTCCTGCATGTCAGCCGAGCCCGCCGACGGCGCGATAGAGACCCGCGGCCTGGAGCCCGTCCCCGACGGGGAGCGCACCGGCCGCGTCCGCGACCTCGTCCCGACCTGGGTCGCCGCCAACATCAGCGTGCTGCTGCTGACCATGGGCGCCGGACTGGTGATCTTCAACAAGCTCAACATCTGGCAGGTGCTGGTCGTCGCGGCCGTCGCCCCCCTGCTCTCGTACGGGATCGTGGGCCTGATCTCGATCGCGGGGAAGCGCGGGGGCGCGCCGGGCATGGCCCTGTCCCGGGCGGTCTTCGGGCAGCGGGGCAACCTCTTCCCCGGGGCGCTGATCTGGGTGGCCCGCTGGGGCTGGGAGACGATCAACGCGGTCAGCGGCGCGTACGCCCTCCTGACCGTGCTCGACCTGCTCTTCGGGATCGGGAGCAGCACCCCGCTGATCGTGGTGACGCTGCTGCTGTTCGTCGGGTGCACCTTCCTGGTCTCCGGGCTCGGGATCAACGCCCTGCGCGTGTGCAGCACCTGGTCGACGTACCTCTTCGGCGCCTTCAGTGTGCTCGTGCTCGGCTACCTGGTCGCCACCACCGACTGGTCCGCCGTCTTCGGCAAGCCCGCCGGCTCCACGGCGATGATGATCGCGGGAATCGGCACCATCGCCGCCGGCGGCATCAGCTGGGTGCCCTCCGGCCCGGACTTCACCCGCTACCTGCCGCGCGCCGCCTCCTCGAAGGGCCTGGTCGGCGCGACGGTCGGCGGGGCGGGGGTGGTCGTGCTCCCGATGGTGCTGATGGGTGCGGTGATGGCGGTCGGGACCCCCGACCTGGCGACCGCGCAGGACCCGGTGTCCTTCATCGGCGAACTGCTGCCGACCTGGATCGCGGTGCCGTACCTGCTGATCGCCCTGATCGGGATGCTGCTGATCAACTCGATGTCGATGTACTCGGCCGGGTTCACGGCCCAGACGCTCGGGATCAGGGTGCCGCGGGCCTGGGCGGTCAGCGTGAACGCCGTGATCAGCCTGGTCTTCGGCTTCCTGCTGATGGTGGTCGCGACCAGCTTCTTCGGCTCCTTCATCTCCTTCCTGACGCTGCTCGCGGTGGCGTTCGCGGCCTGGATCGGCGTGTTCGGCGTGGACATGCTGCGTGGGCGCACGTACGACGCCCGGGCCCTGATGGACACGACGCGCACCAGCGCGTACTGGTACCGCGGCGGTTTCGCCTGGCAGGCGATGACGGCCTGGGGCCTGGCGCTGGTGACGGGGCTGCTCTTCACCGGTACGGACTGGTTCACCGGCCCGCTGGCGGGCAGCTGGATCGGCGAGAACGGGCTCGGCTGGCTGGTCGGCATCCTCACCTCGGGCCTGCTGTACGCCGTACTGCCGCGGACCCCCGCGGCCGCCTCCCCGGCGCCGCCGGAGGTGCCCGCGGCCCGGGGCCGGGAGGCCGCGGATTCCGGCCACGGGGCGGGGAGCGAGCCCGCCGGATCCCTGTCCAACTGACGCCACGTCAGCTAACGTCCCCCTTCGCCCGGCCCGTCCACCAAGGCGAAGGGGGAATGCTCCATGCCCATCACCGTGGCCAGGTTCAATCTCGTCGACCCGCACGGGACTCCGGAGACCCTCGCCGCCCGCTACCGGGCCGCCCTGGAGATGGCGGCGTACGCCGACGACCGCGGGATCGACACGGTCCAGACCGAGGAGCACCACGGCACCGACAACAACTGGCTGCCCTCGCCCTTCGCCTTCGCCGGAGCGGTCTTCGGCGCCACCCGCCGGATCGCCGTCACCGTCTCCGCGATCATCGGCCCGCTCTACGACCCGCTGCGCACCGCCGAGGACATCGCGGTCCTCGACCTGCTGAGCGGCGGCCGGCTGGTGACGGTCGCGGGCATCGGCTACCGGCCGGAGGAGTACGAGCAGCAGGGCGTGGAGTGGGGCCGGCGCGGCCGCCTCCAGGACGAGCTGCTGGAGACCCTGCTCAAGGCCTGGACGGGCGAGCCCTTCACCTACCGGGGCCGGACCGTCCGGGTGACCCCGCGGCCCTTCACCCGGCCGCACCCGATGCTGCTGGTGGGCGGCAGCTCGCAGGCGGCGGCCCGGCGGGCGGCCCGGCTGGGCCTGCCGTTCTTCCCGAGCGCGCACCTGCCGGAGCTGGAGGCGTACTACCACGCGCAGCTGGCGGAGTTCGGGACGGAGGGCTTCTGCATGATGCCCGCCGCGCAGACCCCGCTGCTGCACATCGCGGAGGACCCGGACCGGGTCTGGGCCGAGCACGGGGAGCGCTTCCTGCACGAGGCCGGGATGTACGCCTCCTGGCAGTCGAAGGACATCAGGTCGGCGGTCCGCTCGGCCGCGCGGACGGTCGCGGAGCTGCGCACCGAGGGCGTCTACCGGGTGCTGACCCCGGACCAGGCGGTGGCGTACGCGCGGGAGGCCGGGGAGGCGGGCAACCTCGTCCTGCACCCGCTGTGCGGCGGGATGCCGGTGGACGAGGGCTGGCGCAGCCTGCACCTGCTGTGCGAACAGGTGCTGCCCCGGCTCGGGGCCCCGGCGGGTGCCGGGGGCTGAGCCGGGGCAGCGCCCGCGTGCGAGGAGCGGGCGGGGCGGGGGTGGTCAGCCCATCTCCTCCAGCGCCTTGCCCTTGGTCTCCGGCACCCACTTGAGGATGAAGGGGATCGAGAGCAGGGCGAAGACCGTGTAGATCACGTACGCGCCGGACAGGTTCCAGTCGGACAGGGTCGGGAACGTCACCGTGATCACCCAGTTGGCGACCCACTGGGCCGCGGCGGCCACGCCGAGGGCCGCGGCCCGGATGCGGTTGGGGAACATCTCGCCGAGCAGCACCCAGACGACCACGCCCCAGGAGAGGGCGAAGAAGAGGACGAAGGAGTGGGCGGCGATCAGGGCCACGGTGCCCTGGGCCTCGGGCATCGAGATGTCGCCCGCCGTGTCGCTCTTGTACGAGAAGGCCCAGGCGGCCAGGCCCAGCGAGGCGGCCATGCCGGCCGAGCCGATGAGGGCGAGCGGCTTGCGGCCGATCCGGTCGACGAAGACCATCGCGATCACGGTGCCGATGATGTTGATGATCGACGTGGTGAACGAGTAGAAGAACGAACTGCTCGGGTCGATGCCGACGGACTGCCACAGCGAGGAGCTGTAGTAGAAGATCACGTTGATGCCGACGAGCTGCTGGAAGACCGACAGGCCGATGCCGACCCAGACGATGGGCAGCAGGCCGAAGCTGCCGCCGCGCAGGTCCCGGAAGGTGGACTTCTGCTCGGAGTGCATGGCGGTCTCGATCTCGCGCACGCGCGCGTCGAGGTCCGTCCCGGCGCCCTCGACCTCGGCGAGCACCTCCTTCGCCTGCTCGGTGCGGCCGACGGAGATCAGGAAGCGCGGGGACTCGGGGATCGCGAAGGACAGCAGCCCGTAGAGCACCGCCGGGACGACCATGACGCCCAGCATCCACTGCCAGGCCTCCAGGCCGCCGATCTCGCCGCGCTGGTCCCCGTCGGCGAGGTTGAGGATGCCCCAGTTGACCAGCTGCGAGATGGCGATGCCGATGACGATCGCGGCCTGCTGGAAGGAGGCCAGCCGGCCGCGGTAGGCGGGCGGCGAGACCTCGGCGATGTACGCGGGGCCGATCACGGACGCCATGCCGATGCCGAAGCCGCCGATGACCCGCCACACCGCCAGGTCCCACAGGGCGAAGGGCAGGGCGGAGCCGACGGCGCTGGCGGTGAAGAGGACGGCGGCGATCTGCATGCAGCGGATGCGGCCGATCCGGTCGGCGAGGCGGCCGGCGGTCGCGGCGCCGAGGGCGCAGCCGATCAGGGCGGCCGCGATCACCTGGGCGAGGGCCTCGGATCCGATGTCGAAGCGGTCCCGGATGGCCACGACGGCGCCGTTGATCACGGAGCTGTCGTAGCCGAAGAGGAACCCGCCCATCGCGGCGGCCGCGGTGATGAAGATGACGTGGCCTAGGTGCTCCGGCTGCGGGCCGCGCCCGCCGCCGGCGGCGGACTCCTGCGCTGTGCTGGTCAAGGTGTGCTCCGTGGGGTCTCTTGTCCGTTCTCCTAGTGGGGCACAGGTCAAGATCGGGCACCACCGGAGGCCGGGGACAGCGGAGCGAGCCTATGTGTTCATTTCCCGAAGTCAAGACCGGGTGAGATGTTGAGCCTGCCCGGCATTCACCAGACAGCCCCCGGTTCCTGCATTCAAGACTTGAACATCAGCGCAGACGTTGACTGATCACCTTCGACACCCCGTCGCCCTGCATGGAGACCCCGTACAGCGCATCGGCGACCTCCATCGTCCGCTTCTGGTGGGTGATGACGATCAGCTGCGAGCTCTCCTGGAGCTCCTCCATGATCCGGATCAGCCGCTGCAGGTTGGTGTCGTCGAGGGCCGCCTCGACCTCGTCCATCACGTAGAACGGGCTCGGCCGGGCCTTGAAGATGGACACCAGCAGCGCCACCGCCGTCAGCGAGCGCTCCCCGCCGGACAGCAGCGAGAGGCGCTTGACCTTCTTGCCGGGCGGCCGGGCCTCCACGTCCACGCCCGTGGTGAGCATGTTGTCGGGATCGGTCAGTACGAGCCGGCCCTCGCCCCCGGGGAACAGCCGCGAGAAGACCCCTTCGAACTCCCGGGCCGTGTCCCGGTACGCCTCGGTGAACACCCGCTCCACCCGCTCGTCCACCTCCCTGACCACCTGGAGCAGGTCCGCCCGGGTCCGGCGGAGGTCGTCGAGCTGCTCGCTGAGGAATTTGTGCCGTTCCTCCAGGGCGGCGAACTCCTCCAGCGCCAGCGGATTGACCTTGCCGAGCTGCTGGTAGGCACGCTCGGCGGCCTTGAGGCGCTTCTCCTGTGCGGCGCGGACGAAGGGACCGGGCCGGTTGCGGGGGTGCTCCGGGTCCTCCGGGAGCTCCTCCCCGTCGGCGGGCGGCGCGGGCGGTACGGGCTGCTCGGGCCCGTACTCGGCCACCAGCGCGGCGGGCTCCACGCCGAGCTCCTCCAGCGACCTGGCCTCCAACTGCTCGATGCGCAGCCGCTTCTCCGCTCCGAGCACCTCACCGCGGTGCACGGAGTCGGTGAGCTTGTCGAGCTCGTGCTTCAGGTCGCGGCCGCGGGTGCGCTCGGCGCCGAGCGCCTGCTCGCGCCCGGCCCTGGCCTCCTCGGCGGCGGTCCGCTCCTGCGCGGCCCGTGCGAGGGAGACCTCGATGTGGGCGAGCAGCTGGCGGGCGCCGTCCGCGACGGCGGCGGCCACCTCCGCCTCGTGGCGCCGCCGGGCCCGGCGGCGCTCGGCCCGGGCCCGGGACTCCCGTTCGGCGCGGGCCCCGCGGTCCAGGGAGTCGGCCCGTCCGGCCAGGCCCCTGACCCGCTCCTCGTGGGTGCGCAGCTGGAGCCGGGCCTCCATCTCGGTCTGCCGGGCGTTGGCCCCGTCGGCGGCGAGGCGGTCCCGGACGGAGGTGTCGGGCTCGTCCTCCACCGGCAGCTCCTCGGCGGCCACCAGGCGTCCGGCCAGTTCGTCGACCTCTCCGAGCGCGCGCTCCAGGGCCTCTTCGGCGCGGGCCGCGGCGGCGGCGCTGCGCTCGGCCTCGCCCGCGGCCCCGCGGGCCTGCCCGGCGAGCCGGCCCAGCTGCTGGGAGACCCCGGCCCGCTCCTTCTCGCCGGCCCGGCGGCGCTCGCCGAGCTCCTCGGCGAGGGCCGCGGCAGCGGTCCGCCGGTCGGCGGCGGCACGCTGGGCGGCGGCGAGCTCCGCGCACCTCAGGTCCAGGCGGGCCAGCTCGGCGGCGGCCTCGTCCACGGCCGCCTGCACCTCGATCAGGCTCGGCGCCCCGGCGGCGCCGCCGTGCGCGAGGTGCGCGGCGAGCAGATCGCCCTCGGCGGTGACGGCCACGGCACCGGGCCGCTCCCGCACCAGCGCCTCGGCCTCGTCGAGCCCGGCCACGGCGTAGTGCTCCCGCAGCACCGGCGCCAGCGCCCTCAGCACCCCGCCGTCACCCCCGACCAGCGCCACCACGGGCACGGCCCGCCCGACCACGCCTGCCGGTACGTCGACCTGCGCCCGTACGCACGCCTGCCCCGCCGCGCCCGCCTGCCCGGCCGCTGCCTGTCCCGGTGCCGGGACGGCCGCCGCCCCGGCGGGCACGTCGGCAGCCCCGCCCGCCGGGCCGCCCTCCCCGGCACCCGTCCCGGGCCCGGGAGCCTGCCCGGGCAGTGCGGCCGGCCCCGCACCGGACCGGGGTCCGGGAGCCGCGGCTGCGGAACCCGCACGGCCGGGATCCGCAGCAGCCGTGGCCGCGCAGCCAGGACCCGCATGGCCGGGGACCTCGGAAGCAGGGGACGCGGAAACAGGGGACGCGGGAGCAGGCACCGAAGGGGCGGCGGCCCGGTCGGAGCGCCCCTCTTCCCGCGGGGCCACCAGGAAGGTCGCGCGGCCCGCGTCCTCGCGGCGGAGGTGGCGGATGGCGTCGGCGGCCGCCGAAGCCGAGTCGACCGCGAGGGCGTCGGCGGCGGAGCCCAGGGCAGCGGCGACGGCGGCCTCGTACCCGGGCGTGACCGAGATCCGTTCCGCCGCCGGGCCGAGCAGCCCGGCCAGCCGGTCCCGGGCGGCCAGCAGCGCGCCCGTACCGTCCTTGCGGCGCAGCCCCAGCGCGAGCGCGTCGTGCCGGGCGGACACCGCGGCGCGCGAGCGCTCGGCGGCGGTCGCGGCCTCCCGCGCCGCCGAGGCCCCGGCCTCGGCGGCGGCCAGGGCCGCCTTCGCCTCCCCGTGCGCCGCGGCCAGCCCCGCACCGTCCTCGTCGAGCCCTTCGACCTCGGCGGCGAGCTGCTCGTACTCCTCCTGCGCGGCCGCCGCCCGCTCCGCCGCGGCCTCCCGCGCCTGGGCGAGGCGGTCGATCTCGGCCTGCGCGGACCCGGCCCGCGACCGGGCCGCCCCGACCTGGCCCGCGAGCCGGGCCAGTCCCTCGCGCCGGTCGGCAATGGCCCGGGCCGCGTCGCGCAGCCGGCGCTCCTCCTCGGCCAGGGAGCGCTCCAGGGCGGACCGGTGCTCGACCGTGTCCTCCAGGGCCCGTTCGGCCGCCTCCAGCGCCGCTTCGAGCTCGGCCTCCTGCTCGCGGATCCGGGCCGCCTCGCGCTCCATGTCCTCGGGGTCGCGGCCGCGCCGCTCCTCCTCCGGGGCGGCCGTCGCGCTCTTGACCCGGGCCTGCGCCAGCGACACCGTGCCGCGGACCCGTTCGGCCAGCTGGGAGAGCTCGTACCAGCTGCTCTGGGCCTGCCGCAGCCGCGGCGCGAGCTCGGCGACGGCCGCCTCCAGCCGGGACTCCCGGGCCAGCGCCTCCCTGAGCTGGGCCTCCGCCGTCTCCTTGCGCTCCTTGAGGGCGGCCTCGTCGGCGAGCTCCGCGTCCAGCGCGGTGCGCAGGGCGACGAGGTCGTCGGCGAGCAGCCGCAGCCGCGCGTCGCGCAGGTCGGCCTGGATGACGGCGGCCCGCCGGGCCACGGCGGCCTGCCGGCCCAGGGGTTTGAGCTGGCGCCGCAGCTCCTCGGTGAGGTCCTGGACGCGGGCCAGATTGGCCTGCATCGCGTCCAGTTTCCGCAGCGCCTTCTCCTTGCGCCTGCGGTGCTTGAGGACGCCGGCCGCCTCCTCGATGAAGGCGCGGCGGCCCGTGGGGTCGGCGTGCAGGACCGAGTCGAGCTGGCCCTGCCCGACGATCACGTGCATCTCGCGGCCGATGCCGGAGTCGGAGAGGAGCTCCTGGATGTCGAGGAGCCGGCAGGTGTCCCCGTTGATCTGGTACTCGCTGCCGCCGTTGCGGAACATGATCCGCGTGATCGTGACCTCGGCGTACTCGATGGGCAGGGCGCCGTCGGAGTTGTCGATGGTGAGGGAGACCTCGGCGCGGCCCAGCGGGGGCCGGCCGGTGGTCCCGGCGAAGATGACGTCCTCCATCTTCCCGCCGCGCAGGGACTTCGCCCCCTGCTCCCCCATGACCCACGACAGGGCGTCGACCACGTTGGACTTCCCGGAGCCGTTCGGGCCCACGACACAGGTGATGCCGGGCTCGAAGCGCAGGGTGGTGGCGGAAGCGAAGGATTTGAAGCCGCGGAGGGTCAGGGCCTTGAGGTGCACGCCGCCGGACTCTACCTCCAGCTTCCGGTTTCACCCATGAAGGTGCAGGGCACGAAAGACCTTAAATAAAAACGGCCCTCGTCCGGGCGAAAGAAAGAAGGGACGCCGGAGCGTCCCTTGCAGATCCTGCTGGACTGGTGATGCGGTCAAGCGGCGATCAGGTGAGCGCGGCCTGGGGTACGTCGATGTCGATGCTGTCCAGCAGCGACTCGCCGTGCTGAGCGGCGGCCGTCAGCGCGTCGTTCTCGGACTGGATCCGTACGAGCTCGGACTCCAGGTCCTGGACGCGCTGCTGAAGCCGTCGCATCTCGGCGAGGAGTCGCGGATCGGAACCGCCGACGTAACCGAGAAGCGCCTTTGCCATGATGGATGGTCCTCCACACTGAGTGACCGACCGAAGCGGTGTGGGTCGTGAGGGATTCGCACCCGCGGTGCCAGGCAGTGTCTGTGTGTGGCGGCGGTTCTTTGCCGACACTGCCAAACAACTGGGGTGCGCGGGGCTTCCAGCGTCTCACCAAAAAGTTTGACGGTCAACACGATCACGCCCCGCATCGCCGGGCAAAGCGGCCCGCGCGGGCTCCGGCGGGAGTCTGCGCAGACCGGTCCCGGTCCGGGCCTTCCACGCCGTGACCGGCGCGGCAACGCCGCACGGGGACCGGGTGAACTCCTGGGACGGCAGGGTCGCCGTGCGGCGCTGCGGGGTGACTTTCCGTCAATCATTCCGGGCGCGCCGCGCGCGTCAGCGGATGGCGAAGCCGTCGTAGCCGCCGCGCGGCTCTCCCCATATTTCCGTCACGCCGTCCACGCGCCCGGGCGTGCCGGAGGAGCGGAGCCAGTCGAGCAGCCGGTGGCAATTCTCACGTTGACCTTCGGCGACCACCTGCACCCGGCCGTCGTCGAGGTTGGAGGCGAATCCGGCGAGGCCTCCGATGGTCATGGCGTTCTCCCTGGTGAACCAGCGGAAGCCCACTCCTTGCACATGACCGCGCACCCAGGCCGTCATGCGTACGTCTTCGCTCATGTGTGAACGCTAACGGTTCACCCTGTGCAGGATCACTTCGCCCCCGGCCTCCATGGCGTACAGTCGCGCCACGATGAGCTCACCCATTTGGGTGAGTAAAGGTTGATCTTGTACGTCCGGGAGGGCACCGCCGATGGGACGCCACCGAAGCACCGTGCCGCGCCGCGGCAAGCGCAGCGCACCCGTGCGCACCGGCCTGCTCGGCGTCACGGCCGCGGCCGCCCTCGGCGTCGCGGCGGTCGTCTCCGGGCTGGTCCCCGTGCCGGGCGGCGACACCCTCGTCCTGGGCGGCAGCAGCAGCCCCGGGGACGGGGCCGGGGCGAAGCCCGCGGCGGAGTCCTCGCCGAGCGCGCAGCAGCGGCAGCTCGGCGGACTGAAGAGCCTGACGGACAGCAGCACGGAGGGCGGCAGCAGGGACAGCGGTACGGGGACGGCTTCCCGCAAGCCGTCTACCCCGGCCCCGAAGCCCCCCAAGGCCTCGAAGCCCCCGGTGGCCCCGTCCGCCACTCCCGCCGCTTCCGCCTCCCCGGCGCCGGCCGCCACGAAGACCCGTACGGCCCCGAAGCCCACGCCGCCCCAGCCGACGAAGGCGGCCCCGAAGCCCCCGGCCGGCGACGGCGACTCGGCGGCCGAGGCCGCGGTGCTCGCCCTGGTCAACCAGGAGCGGGCCGCCGCCGGCTGCCGCCCCGTCCGCCACAACCCCCCGCTGGCCGCCCTCGCGGACGCCTTCAGCAAGGACATGGCGGAGCGGAAGTTCTTCGACCACACCGACCCGGACGGCGACACCCCCTGGGACCGCGCCTCCCAGGCCGGCCTGTCGGGTCTCGGCGGCGAGAACATCGCCCGCGGCCAGGCCGACGCCGAAGCGGTCATGGCCTCCTGGATGGACAGCCCCGGCCACCGCGCGAACATCCTCAACTGCGAGTTCCGCACCCTGGGCGTCGGCACGCACACCGCCCCCGGCGGCCCCTGGTGGACCCAGGACTTCGGCTACTGAGCCGTCCCCACCGGACGGGAAGGCCTGCCGCGCCCGGCTCAGGCCGCCAGGGCGGCGCGGCCGGCGGTGAAGATGCGGGCGGTCTCGGCCACGCGGCGGCCGAGGTGCTCGGCGGTGGCGATGTCGGCCTTGTGGACGGCCTCCGGGCCCTCGTCGGAGTTGGTCTGGGCCGCGGCGCCGGAGAAGAAGCCGAGGCGGTTGAGGTCGTTCTCGGAGCCGGTGGAGGAGTTCCAGCCCGGCTTGAGGCCCAGGTTGACCCAGCTCATGCCGTGCTGCGCGGCCAGCGTCTGGAAGTACTGCAGGGTGTGCAGCTTGTCGCCGCTCTTGGATCCCGAGTTGGAGAAGCCCGCGGCCAGCTTGTCCTGCCACACGTCCCCGAACCAGCGCTTCGAGGTGGCCTCGGCGAAGACGTGGAAGGCGCCCGAGGCGGTGCCCATGTACGTGGGCGAGCCGAAGATGATCGCGTCGGACGCGTCGAGCAGCGCCCACTGCGCCTCGTCGATCTCGTCGACCTTGATCAGGTGGACCGTGGCCCCCGCGTCCTGGGCACCGTCGCGCACGGCCTGGGCGACGACGGCGGTGTGGCCGTAGCCCGAGTGGTAGGCGATGGAGACGACAGGGGTGTGGGAGGCATGGGGGGCGTGCGTGGTCATGGGGGCTCTCCTCAGGGGTGTGCCGCAGGGCGGGGCTCCGCACCGCGATGACAAAAGGAAAGCACTAACTTTTAGAAAGCGCAATCCTCTGGTCAGCGCTTACCCTCCGAGGGTGAACCGGAGTACGCTCGTACGCATGGACAACGCCACCGCACCCAGCCAGGACCTGGCGTTCGACGTGTTCGCCCGCACCTGCCCCTCCCGCGAGACCCTCGGGCACGTCACCGGCCGCTGGGGCAGCCTGACGGTCAGCGCCCTGTACGACGGCGCGTGCCGGTTCAACGAGCTGCGCCGGCGCGTCGACGGGGTCAGCGAGAAGATGCTCTCGCAGACCCTGCACGCGCTGGAGCGCGACGGCATCGTCCACCGCGAGGCGCAGCCCACCAACCCGCCCCGGGTGGACTACGAGCTCACGCCCCTCGGGCGCGGGGTAGCCGAGCGGCTGCTGACGCTGATCCACTTCCTGGAGGCGGGGATGCCGGAGGTCATCGGCTCCCGCGAGCGCTACGACGAGGCGCGCGGCGGCCTCTGACAGCGGGGGCAGAAGTAGCTGGACCGGTTCATCCACGGCCGCCGCCGGATCGCCGTACCGCAGCGGCGGCAGGGCTCGTCCTCCCGGCCGTACGCGTCGAGCGAGCGGTCGAAGTAGCCCGACTCGCCGTTGACGTTGACGTACAGGCTGTCGAAGCTGGTCCCGCCGACGGACAGGGCCGCGTTCATCACGTCCCGCACATGGCCGAGGAGTTCCGCGCTCCGGGGGCGCGTGAGGGTGCCGGTGGGGAGCTCGTAGTGCAGCCGGGCCCGCCACAGGGCCTCGTCGGCGTAGATGTTCCCGACCCCGCTGATCAGCGACTGGTCGAGCAGGGACCGCTTCACCGTCGAGCGCTTCGCCCGCAGGGCCAGGTGGTACGCCGTCTCGTCGAACTCCGGGTCCAGCGGGTCCCGCGCGATGTGCGCGATGACGTCGGGCAGCCCGTCCGCGCTGCCCGCCGCGGTCTCGTGCAGGGACAGCCCGCCGAAGGTCCGCTGGTCCACGAAGCGCAGCTCCGTGCCCTGCCCGTCCTCGAACCGCACCCGGATCCGCAGGTGCTTCTCGTCGGGGGCGCCCTCGGGCTGCACCAGCAGCTGCCCGCTCATCCCGAGGTGGCCGAGCACCGACAGGTCGCGGCCCTCCAGGGGCAGCCACAGGTACTTGCCGCGCCGGCGCGGGACCGCGAAGGTGCCGCCCGTCAGCCGGGCCGCGAAATCGGCCCCGCCCGCCGGGTGCCTGCGCACCGCCCGCGGGTGCAGGACCTCCACCGCACCGACCGTGCGGCCGGCCACCCAGCGCTCCAGCCCACGGCGGACGACTTCGACCTCGGGCAGTTCGGGCACGGCGTCTCCTCGGGATCCGGTCGGGTCTCCCCGCACCCTACGCCGCGCCCGGACCCGCCCCGCCCGCGGTCTCCCCGAAGGCGTCCGGGCACGCAGAAGTCCGCCCCGCCGCCTCCGGAGAGGCCGCGGGGCGGACGTCGACTGCCGGAAGGAACCGGTCAGGTGCCGGGCGCGACACCGGCGGCGGGGGTCGGCGTCCCGCCGTCTGCGTCACCGGCCGCGTCGGCGGCAGCGGCCTGGGCCGCGATCCGCTCGTCGGCGGCCGCGCGGATGGCGCGCCAGGCGGACTCCGCCGCCTGCTGCTCCGCTTCCTTCTTGCTGCGGCCGGTACCGGTGCCGTACGAGACACCACCGACGCGGGCCGCAGCGGTAAAGGTCTTCTCGTGGTCAGGGCCGGTCTCGGTCACCAGGTACTCCGGGACACCGAGACCCTCTGCCGCGGTGAGCTCCTGGAGGCTGGTCTTCCAGTCCAGTCCGGCACCGAGGTTCGAGGACTTCTCGATCAGCGGGTCGAAGAGCCGGTGCACCAGCTCCGAGGCCGCGTCGAGACCCTGGTCGAGGTAGACCGCGCCGATCACCGCTTCGAGGGTGTCGGCGAGGATGGAGGCCTTGTCCCGGCCGCCCGTGCCCTCTTCGCCCCGGCCGAGCCGGATGAAGGAGCCGAGTTCGAGGCCGCGCCCGACCTCCGCCAGCGCACGCGAGTTGACCACCGCGGCCCGCAGTTTGGCCAGCTGGCCTTCGGGCAGGTCGGGGTGGGTGCGGTACAGCGTGTCCGTGACCACCAGACCGAGCACGGAGTCCCCGAGGAACTCCAGCCGCTCGTTGGTGGGCAGGCCGCCGTTCTCGTACGCGTACGAGCGGTGGGTGAGCGCACGCACCAGAAGGGCGGTCTCGAGCTGATACCCGAGCCGCCCTTCCAGAAGGGTGTGGGACGAGGCCGCGTTGCTGTAATCTGCCTGCTTCTTCTCGCCGGCAAGTTCAGACATTGCGCCTCTCACCAGCCGCTCAGACCGCGAGGACCTGGCGCTTGTTGTAGGTGCCGCAGCTCGGGCACGCGATGTGCTGCTGCTTCGGCTCCTGGCAACGCTCACACGAAACCAGGGGGGTGACCGCAGCCTTCCACTGCGACCGGCGGTGGCGCGTGTTGCTGCGCGACATCTTCCGCTTCGGAACAGCCACGGCTACTTCTCCTGCTTCTCGGCGGCGCGTGCAGATCCAGGCCCGTCGCCGCTCATGTTGTCCTTCTCGTCATCCTGATCGGCGACGAGTCCCTGCAGTGCCGCCCAACGGATGTCGACGGCGTCGTGGTGGTGCTCCGGGTCGTCGTTCAGAACGGCTCCGCACTGGGAGCACAGTCCGAGACAGTCGTCACGGCACACCGGCTGCGACGGCAGTGCGAGCACCACCGCATCCCGCAGCAGGGGTTCGAGGTCGAACAGGTCGTCCTCGAGGAAGTACCTGTCCTCGTCTTCCTCGGCGTCGTCGCCCGGCTCCGCCAAGGGGCGGCCCCGGCCGTCGGCGTCAGGGTACGAGAACAGTTCCTGGAAGCGCGCGTTGAGCTCCAGCTCAAGCGGCTCCAGACACCTTACGCACTCCCCCACGGCCGATGCACGGGAGATGCCTGTGACAAGCACCCCTTCCATGACCGACTCGAGGCGGAGCCCGATCTGCACCGGGGTGCCTTCCGGCACTCCGAGTACACCGGCGATTCCGAGGTCCGACGGGGCGTCGACCGTGCGGGACACCTTCTGCATCGCACCAGGACGCCGACCCAGCTCGTGCGTATCGAACACGAGGGGGTTGCGGTGGTCGAGGCGGCGGTTCAGGGCTGTTCCTGCTTTCGGATTCGCTGGGTGGGCTGCCGGGCTCCCCGTCTCCGGGGTGCCTGCGGGCAGCAGGGATCGCAGCGGATACGCGCGACCGAAGAGCCAGGATACCCGCCCGTTCGCCCAGGGCCCAATCCGGGTGGCCCGGATTGGGCGGTCCGCGGCGCGGAGGGTGCTAACGGCCCTGCTCGTACGCGCGCACGCGGTCCAGGTCGATCATGCCGGTGTCGAAGAAGCTGGTCTCGTCCAGGGCGGCGGGCCGGGCCGCGTGCGCCTGCGGCTGGGCCGCGTAGGGGTCTGCGTGGCCGGTGGTGCCGGGGTGGCCGCCCTGCCCGCTGTAGTCCGGGTAGCCGTCCGCGGTCCCCGGGTAGCCCGCGGAGGCCGCGTACGGGTCCTGCTGGGCGGGGTAGCCGTACGGGTCCTGCGGGGCGGTCTGCGGGTATCCGTACGGGTCCTGGTAGCCGTACCCGCCGTCGGAGGCGCCCGCGGGCTGCGGGGAGGCCTGGGGGTACGCCGGGAAGTCCGCGTACGGGTCGCCCGGAGCCGGGTACCCGGCGGGGGCGGGCTCCGCATGGGACTGGGCGGGGATGGCGGGGGCCGGCTCCGCGAGGCCGGCCAGGAAGTCCGCGTCGCTGGTGGCGGTGCGCGGCCCGTCCGTGGCGTCCTGCGCGGCCATGTGGGCGCCGAGGTCGTCGGCGGGCAGCCGGCCCAGGAGCTTCTGGCGGCCCCGGCCGACGGCCTCCAGGGTCTTGCCGAGCACGGCCTCGAAGGCGCCGAGTTTGGCGGAGATGTACTCGTCGGCGGAGCCGTGGCCCCCGCCGTCGAAGTCCGGTTCGTGGCGCAGCAGCTTCTCGCGGCCGCGCTCGACAGAGCCGAGGGTCTTGGTGAGGACGACCTCGAAGTTCGCGAGCTTGCTGTCCACGTAGTCGTCGGCCTCGGCCCGGACCTCGGCGGCCTCGCGGCGGGCCTCGTCGAGGATCCGCTCGGCCTCGGCCCGGGAGCGGCGGGCCACCTCGGTGTCGGAGACGAGGCTGCCGCGGTGGGCGTGCGCGGACTCGATGATCCGCTCCGCCTCGCGGCGGGCCTCGTCGACCATGCGGTCGCGGCCGCCGATCAGTTCCTCGGCGTGGGCGAGGGAGCCGGGCAGGGCCTGGCGCACCTCGTCGAGGAGGGCGAGCAGCTCGGCGCGGTTGACCACGCACGAGGCGGACATGGGCATGGACCGGGCGCTGCCGACGGCCTCGACGATCTCGTCGAGCTTCTTCTGCACGTCCACGTGTGCTCGCACTCTCTCGGC
Organism: Streptomyces sp. NPDC038213; assembly: GCF_055600495.1. Taxonomy (NCBI): domain Bacteria; kingdom Bacillati; phylum Actinomycetota; class Actinomycetes; order Kitasatosporales; family Streptomycetaceae; genus Streptomyces; species Streptomyces sp. NPDC038213. Next base: position 26,538 of record NZ_JBVJYM010000010.1, on the reverse strand, counting down.
CTCGGCTTGCCCCGAGACGGACGGGACGATGCTACGGCCGGGGCGGGCCGGCCGGGACCGGCCCGCGGAAGGTCAGCGGCCGGCGAGGCGTTCGGTCAGGGCCCGGTGGACCGGGGGGGGCAGCAGGTGGGCCACGTCCCCGCCCCAGGTCGCGACTTCCTTGACCAGGGAGGAGGACAGGAAGCTGTAGGTGGGGTTGGTGGGGACGAAGAGGGTCTCCACGCCCGAGAGGCCGTTGTTCATCTGGGCCATCTGGAGCTCGTAGTCGAAATCGCTGACGGCGCGCAGCCCCTTGACGATGGCCGGGATGTCGCGCTGCTTGCAGAAGTCGACCAGGAGGCCGTGGAAGGACTCGACGACGACGTTGCCGTAGTCGGCGGTGACCTCGCGGATCAGCTCGATCCGCTCCTCGACCGTGAACAGCCCCTTCTTGGACTGGTTGATCATCACGGCCACGTGCACGACGTCGTACAGCTTCGAGGCACGTCCGATGATGTCGAGATGTCCGTTGGTGACGGGGTCGAAGGACCCCGGACAGACGGCGCGGCGCACTCGTACTCCCTCGTTCTGCGGTGCGTTCATGATGCGTGGTGGCCGGTCGGGGCGGTGCGTCCGTACCAGAAGGTGCCTTCGCCGTAGCGCCGCGACCGCAGCGGCTCGAAGCCGTCGGGCCACGGGAACTCCCCGCTCCTCGTGCTGCGCTCCACGGTGACGAGCGCATCGGCGCTGAGCCAGCCCCCGGTGCGGAGTGTGAGGAGGATCTCGCCGAGATCACCGCTGGTGACGGCATAGGGCGGGTCCAGGAAGACCAGGTCGTACGGGGCCCCGGGGGCGGGGGCGGCAACGATCTGCTCGGCCTTCCCGGCGCGGAACTCCGCCCCGGGCAGGCCCAGGCTGCGGATGTTGTCGCGGATGGCCTTGGCGGCCTTCGGGTCGGCCTCGACCAGCAGGGTGTGGGCCGCGCCGCGGGAGAGGGCCTCCAGGCCCACGGCCCCGGAGCCGCCGTACAGGTCGAGGACGCGGGCGCCCGCGAGCCCGTGCAGCGACTCCCAGGTCGAGAACAGGCCCTCGCGCGCCCGGTCCGAGGTGGGACGGGTGCCGGTGCCGGGCGGTACGGCCAGCCGGCGGCCGCCGGCCGTGCCGGCGATCACGCGGGTCATCCGGGTTTCCTTCTTCGCTGCGGGTGCCCCCGCGGGTACGGGGAACTCCACGATAGGTCTTCCCGCGCGGACGGCACGCGGGGGGCCGACCGGGCCGGTCAGCCCTTTTCGAGGTACTGCTCGCGCTCCTCGTCGAGGAGGGCGTCGAGGGCCGTGCGCAGTCCGGGGAGCCCGGCGAGCCCGGGGTCGGCGGCGACGGTGCGGGTGGCCTCCTCGCGGGCCTGGGCGATGACCTCCTCGTCCTCGATGACGGCGAGCATCCGCAGCGAGGAGCGGACCCCGGACTGGGCCTGGCCGAGCACGTCGCCCTCGCGGCGCTGCTCCAGGTCGATGCGGGAGAGCTCGAACCCGTCGAGGGTGGCGGCGACGGCGGCGAGGCGGGCGCGGGCGGGGCTGGCCTCGGGCATCTCGCTGACGAGCAGGCACAGCCCGGGGGCGGAGCCGCGGCCGACGCGGCCGCGGAGCTGGTGGAGCTGGGAGACGCCGAAGCGGTCCGCGTCCATGATCACCATCACGGTGGAGTTGGGGACGTTGACCCCGACCTCGATGACGGTGGTGGCGACGAGCACGTGGACCTCGCCCGCGGCGAAGCGGCGCATCACGTCGTCCTTGTCGGCGGGGTCCATCCGGCCGTGCAGGACCTCCACGGACAGCCCGGCCAGGGGGCCCTCCGCGAGCTCGGCGGCGGTGTCCAGCACGGCGAGCGGGGGGCGCTTGTCCTCGTCCGCCGCGGCAGCCGCGGCGGCCTTCTTCTTCGGCTCGTCCTCGCCGTCGCCGATCCGGGGGCAGACCACGTACGCCTGGTGGCCGTTCTCCACCTCCTCGCGGACGCGTTCCCAGGCGCGGGCGAGGAAGTGCGGTTTGTCCTTGGCGGGGACGACGTGGGTGGCGATCGGGGAGCGCCCGGCCGGCAGCTGGTCGAGCACGGAGGTCTCCAGGTCCCCGAAGACCGTCATCGCGACCGTGCGCGGGATCGGGGTGGCCGTCATGACCAGCAGGTGCGGCGGCTGTTTGCCCTTCGAGCGCAGGGCGTCGCGCTGCTCCACGCCGAAGCGGTGCTGCTCGTCGACGACGACGAGCCCGAGGTCGTGGAACTGCACCTTGTCCTCGATCAGCGCGTGCGTGCCGATCACGATCCCGGCCTCGCCGGTGACGAGGTCGAGCAGGGCCTGCCGGCGGGCGGGCATCCCCATCGAGCCCGTGAGCAGCACGACCTTGGTGCCCTGGTCCGACCCGCCGAGCATCCCGCCCTCGGCGAGTGCGCCCATCATCTCGGTGACCGACCGGTGGTGCTGCTGGGCGAGGACCTCGGTGGGGGCGAGCAGGGCGGCCTGCCCCCCGGAGTCCACCACGGCGAGCATGGCCCGCAGGGCCACCATGGTCTTCCCGGATCCGACCTCGCCCTGGAGGAGGCGGTGCATGGGGTGTTCGGTGGCGAGGTCCTCGAAGATCTCGCGGGAGACGGTCTGCTGGCCCTCGGTGAGGGTGAAGGGGAGCTTCGCGTCGAAGGAGTCCAGGATTCCGCCGGGGGCGGGGCGGCGGGCGACGGCGGGGAGCTGGGTGTCGGCGAAGCGGCGGCGGGCCAGGGCGACCTGGAGGACGAAGGCCTCGTCCCACTTGAGCCGCTCGCGGGCCGCGTCGATGTCGGCCCTGGTCCGCGGACGGTGGATCTTCAGCAGGGCCTCGGGGAGGGTGAGCAGCCCGCGGCCCTCGCGCAGCGCGGGCGGGAGCGGGTCCACGGCCTCCTGCGCGCTCGGCAGTACGGCGTCCACGGCCTTGGAGATCTTCCAGGTCTCCAGCTTGGCGCAGGCGGGGTAGATGGGGATGCGCTGGTTGGCGAAGGCCGCGGCGGCGTCGCGGTCCGCCTCCGGCGAGTCCTGGGGGCCGTCCGCGCCGAGCAGCTCGTACGCGGGGTGGGCGAGCTGCAGGCGGCGGTTGAAGACGCCCACCTTGCCCGCGAACATCGCGCGGGTGCCGGGCAGCAGCTCCTTGTGGGGCTTGTGCACGCCGGAGCCGAAGAAGACGAGCTGGAGGCGGCCGCTGCCGTCCGTGATGGTGACTTCGAGGCGTCTGCCGCGGCCGCCGTTGAAGGTCAGCACCCGGGCGTCGGCGACCTGTGCGACCACCGTCACGTGCTCGTCGAGCTGGTCGGCGAGCTCGGACAGCGGGGTCAGCTCCCCGCGCTCGGCGTACCGGCGGGGGTAGTGGTGGAGGAGGTCGCCGACCGTGTGCAGGCCGAGGTTCTCGGCGAGCACCTTGGCGGTGGCGGGGCCGAGCGTCTTCTTGAGCGGTTCGTCGAGGGCGGGCACGTGCTCCATTGCACACCATGCCGGTGACAGCGCCGCTACTCGACGCCGATCAGCAGCGGGGCCGAGTGCCGTCCGCCGCGGTAGGTCACGGTGTCCACGGCGAGGTGGGCCTCGCGCACGTACGCCTCCAGCCGCTCGGCGAGGGCGTCGGGGACCCCGGGGCCGAGGACGAGGGTGACCAGTTCCCCGCCGGAGCCGAGCATCCGGGCGAGGACCGCCTCGGCGGTTTCGGGGAGCCCGGCGCCGATGACGGCCACGTCCCCGTCGATCAGGCCGAGCACGTCCCCGGCCTGGCAGATGCCCGCGGAGGTGAACGACTGCCGCTCGGCCACGGCCAGTTCGCCGTACCGGGTGGCGCCGGCGGCCGCGGTCATGGCGACCACGTCCTCGTCGAAGCTGCCGTCGGGGTCGTGGACGGCGAGGGCGGCCAGCCCCTGGACCGGGGAGCGGGTGGGGATGAGGGCGACGCGCACGCCTTCGGCGCGGGCCTGTTCGGCGGCTTCGGCCGCGGTGCGGCGCAGATCGGCGTCGTTGGGCAGGAGGACGACCTCGCGGGCGTGCGCCCGGTGGACCGCGTCGAGGAGCTCCGCGGCGGCGGTCGGCTCCCCGGGGCGGGCGAGGACGGCGGTGGCCCCGGCTTCCGCGCACAGGGAGGCGAGCCCCTCGCCCGGTACGACGGCCACGACGGCGCGCTGCACCCGCTCGCCGCGGGCCCGCAGCCGCTCCCCGCCGAAGTGGGTGATGCGGATCCGGTGGGGCCGGCCGGCCTCGATCCCGGCCTCCACGGCGGCCCCGGGGTCGTCCACGTGCACATGGACGCTCCACAGGCCCTCGCCGCCGACCACCACGAGCGAGTCGCCGAGCGGGTCGAGCGCGGCGCGCAGCCGCGCGACCTCCCGGTCCCCCGCGTCGAGCAGGTAGACGACCTCGTACGCGGGCCCGCCCCCGGCCTCCCCGGCGCAGGCCTCGGCCGGCAGCGCGGCGGGGTCGGCGGCGGGCCTGCCCAGCGCGGGCCCCGGCTCGGGCTCCTGCCCGGACAGGGCCTGCCACAGGGCGCCGAGTACGGCGACGACCCCGCAGCCGCCCGCGTCGACGACCCCGGCCCGGCCGAGTACGCCGAGCTGGCCGGGGGTGCGGTCGAGGGCGTCGCGGGCGCCCTCGTACGCGGCGCGGGCCACCTCGGCGGCGGCCCGGCCCGCGGTCTCGGCGGCGGCCGCGGCCTGCGCGGCGCAGGCGGCGACGGTCAGCATGGTGCCCTCGACGGGGTGGGCGACGGCGCCGTACGCGGAGGACGCGGCCCGCTCCAGGGCGGCGGCGAGCTGCCGCGCGGTCCCGCCCCCGGCCGCCCCGGCCTCCCCTGCGCCCGCTGCGGGTACGGGGGTCAGGACCCCGTCGGGAAGGGCCGCGAAGACCTCCGCCATCCCGCGCAGCAGCTGGGCCAGGATCGTGCCGGAGTTCCCGCGGGCGCCTATGAGGGCGCCGTGCGCGTAGGCGCGGGCGGCGTCGGCGAGGGTGGGCTGCGCCGGGCCGCCGTCCGGGGCGGCGAAGGCCTCGGTGACGGCGCGGGCGCCGGATTCGGCGGTCAGGAAGAGGTTGGTGCCGGTGTCCCCGTCCGCGACCGGGTAGACGTTGATCGCGTCGATGTCCTCGCGGGCCCGGCCGAGCGCGGCGGCGGCCAGCGAGCTCCACGTGCGCACCGCAGCGGCGTCGAGGGTGTGCGGCGCGTGCACCTGGCGTGCCTCCTTCGGCGGGCGGTCTCTGCCTCCGCAGGGTAACGAAGCGGTGGCCCCGGCCGGGGACCGGGCGGGGTGGGGTCCGCGGGACCGTGGTAGTTTTCTCGGACGGGCGGAGTCGTTGTATGCTGCTCCGGTTGCCTGATGAGAATCAGGCCATCCCCCCGGCAAACCACTTCAGATCTCTGATTCCGGTGCGCCGGATTTCACTGTAAGTGCATCTGAAGTCTTTGGAGTGACCTGTGGCTGCCAACTGCGACGTTTGCGGCAAGGGGCCGGGCTTCGGCAACAACATCTCGCACTCGCACCGCCGTACGCCCCGTCGCTGGAACCCGAACATCCAGCGCGTCCGTGCCGTGGTCAGTGGGACGCCGAAGCGCCTCAACGCCTGCACCTCGTGCATCAAGGCCGGCAAGGTCTCGCGCTGACGCTCCCGTCGTAGCGCAGCCCTTCCGGTTGCCGAGAAGGCCGGTTCACCCAGGTGAACCGGCCTTTTTGCCATTCCCGGACCTGGTGCGCCCCCCGACCAGGGTGCCCCCGGGCGCCGACCGGCGCCCGGGAACCCGTACCGTTCGCCGGTCAGTGCCCCGCCGCGCGCCAGCGCCAGGCGTGGTCCACCGGCCCGATGCCCCCGCCGAGCGCGAAGCCGGCGGCGATGGCCCCGGTCACGTACTCCTTGGCGGCGGTGACGGCCGCGGGTACCGCGAGCCCCCGGGCCAGTCCGGCGGCTATCGCGCTGGCGAGGGTGCAGCCCGTGCCGTGGGTGTGTCGGTTGGGGTGCCGGGGGGCCCGCAGCCACAGCTCCTCGGCCCCGTCCGTGAGCAGGTCCACGGCCTCGTGCCCGGCGGCCAGGTGGCCGCCCTTGATGAGCGCCCAGCGCGGCCCGAAGGCGAGCACGGCGTCGGCCGCGCGGCGCAGGTCGTCCTCGGTGCGGCACACGAGGCCCGTGAGCTGCGCCACCTCGTCCAGGTTGGGCGTGGCCACCGTCGCGGCCGGCAGCAGCAGGGTGCGTACGGCGTCCAGCGCGGAGGCGGCGAGGAGCGGGTCCCCGTGCTTGGAGACCCCGACGGGGTCCACGACCGCGGGGGCGTCCGTACCGTCGACCAGGGCCGCCACGGTCTCGACCAGGGCGGCGGAGGACAGCATCCCGGTCTTGACCGCCTGGACCCCGATATCGTCGGCCACGGCCCGGTACTGGGCCGTGACGGCCTCTGCGGGCAGGTCCCAGACCCCGCGCACGCCCAGGGAGTTCTGGGCGGTGACGGCGGTCAGCACGCTCATCCCGTGGACCCCGAGGGCCAGCATGGTCTTCAGGTCGGCCTGGATGCCCGCGCCGCCGCCGGAGTCGGATCCGGCGACGGTCAGGCACAGCGGCGGCCGACCGCTCCCAGCCGGGACCGCGCCGGGGAGGGCCTCCGGGGCGCCTCCCGGGACGGCCGCGGGCGTGGCGTCCGTCACGGCCGCCCGTCCTCGATGTCGCCGAAGTGGTCCCAGCCGCCGGTGCTCGTCCACGGGGCGCCGTCGACGGTCACCTGGGGCTGCGCCGAGGGGTGCAGCACCTCTCCGATGACCTTCCAGCGGGCGGGCAGCTTCACGTCGGGCGGGAAGGTGGCCACGATCGCGTGGTCCTCCCCCCCGGTCAGCACCCACTGCAGCGGGTCCACGCCGACGGCCTGGCCGATGTCGTTCATCTGCGTGGGCACGTCGATGGCCGCCGAGCGCAGGTCGATGCGGACCTTGCTGGACTCGGCGATGTGCCCGAGGTCGGCGACGAGCCCGTCGCTGACGTCCGTCATGGCGGTGGCGCCGAGTCCGGCCGCCGCGGGGCCCGCGTGGTACGGGGGTTCGGGCCGCCGGTGCGCCTCGACGAAGGCCCGCGGGGAGCGGAAGCCGCGCGAGAGGACGGCGAACCCGGCGGCGGACCAGCCCAGCCAGCCGGTGACGGCCACGACGTCGCCCGGCTGGGCCCCGGCCCGGGTGACCGGCTCGTGGTTGCGCAGGTCGCCGAGGGCGGTGATGGCCACGGTGATGGTGTCCCCGCGCACGACGTCCCCGCCGACCACGGCGGCCCCCGCGACCTGGCACTCGTCGCGCAGGCCGTCCATCAGCTCGGTCGGCCAGGTGACCGGCAGGTCCGCGGGGACCACGAGCCCGAGCAGCAGGGCCGTGGGCACGGCCCCCATCGCGGCGATGTCCGCCAGGTTCTGGGCGGCGGCCTTGCGGCCGACGTCGTAGGCCGTGGACCAGTCGCGGCGGAAGTGGCGGCCCTCCAGGAGGATGTCCGTGCTCGCCACCACCCGCCGGTCCGGGGCGGAGACGACGGCGGCGTCGTCCCCGGGCCCGAGTCGTACCGCCGGCGTGGTCGTGAGCCGGGAGGTGAGCTCTCGGATGAGCCCGAACTCCCCCAGCTCGCCCACAGTGCCCTTCATCGCTGTGCTCCTTCTGGCCCAGTGGGCTTGCGGTCGCGAGCCTTCACTGCTGTAGGTACCGTCAACAGATAGGTCAACTGCTGCATTTCGTGTGCCCCGCCCGCTCGGCGCCGGGAAGCCGGGAGTCCGGCACGCCGGGGGTTAGCCCGGCGGCACGTGGGGGAAGGGTCTCCCCGCGGCACTCGGCGACGCGGTACCGTGGCGTCCCTTCTTCCCCGGGGCCTTCCCGGGGGTCTTCCCTGGGACCACCCCGCCGTGTCAGGGGCGGGGCCGTTCCCCACCGAAGGTTAGGGGAGACGATCCCCGTGGCCGCCCTGGAGGTTCCGTGGTACAGGCGTACATCCTCATCCAGACCGAGGTGGGCAAGGCGTCGGTGGTCGCCGAGTCCATCGCGAAGATCGCGGGGGTGATCCAGGCGGAGGACGTGACCGGCCCGTACGACGTGATCGTGCGCGCCCAGGCCGACACGGTCGACGAGCTCGGCCGCATGGTGGTCGCCAAGGTCCAGCAGGTGGAAGGCATCACCCGCACCCTGACCTGCCCGGTCGTCCATCTGTAGCCCCCGTCTAGTCTTGGCCGGTGACGTCATCCCGCCGCCGGCCCCTCCGCCTGCCCGCCCTGGTCTGCGCCGCCGCGCTGCTCTCCCTCGCGGGCTGCTCCCCCGGGGAGGCGCGTGCGCAGGTGGAGCCGCCCGCGGCCCCGCCCGCGGACGTCGCGAAGTACTGTGCGGCACTGCACCGGGAGCTCCCCGCGGAGCTGGCCGGCCTGGAGCGGCGCGATCCCGAGCCGGACTCCGAGCTGACCGCCGCGTGGGGCGGCGCAGCGATCGTACTGCGCTGCGGGGTTCCTAAACCCTTCGACCAGATATTGGACCGGCGCACGGGCGAGGTCACGGTCGACGGGGTGGGCTGGATGATCGAGAAGAAGCGCGCGGACGGCTCGTTCCGCTTCTTCTCCGCGGCCCGCCTGGCGTACGTGGAGGTCGTCGTGGACGCCGCGCACGCCACCGACGCCGGAATGCTGGTGCCCCTGGCGCCCGCCGTGGCGAAGACGGTCCCCGAGGGGCTGTCCTCGTACTAGGGGCTAGGGGTACGGGCCGCCGGGGGTACGGGCCCGCACACGGGGCCGCCCGCCGGGGAGCACCCGGCGGGCGGCCTCGCGCGTACCGGCGGCCGGATCCGCTAGCGCAGCCCGGTCGAGCGGTTCATCGCCGCCTGGATGAGGCGGTCCACCAGCTCGGCGTACGAGACGCCCGACTCCTGCCACATGCGCGGGTACATGGAGATCGGGGTGAACCCGGGCATGGTGTTGATCTCGTTGATGACGAACTCGCCGTCCTCGGTGAGGAAGAAGTCGGCGCGGACCAGACCCTCGCACGAGGCCGCCTCGAAGGCCTCGACGGCCAGCCGGCGGACCTCGTCGGTCTGCCCGGGGGTCAGCGGGGCCGGGACGATCCCGGAGGCCGAGTCGATGTACTTGGCCTCGAAGTCGTAGAACTCGTGGCTGGAGACCGGCGGGATCTCGGCCGGCACGCTGGCGCGCGGACCGTCCTCGAACTCCAGCACCCCGCACTCGATCTCGCGGCCGCGCAGCAGCGACTCGACGATGATCTTCGGGTCGTGGCGCTGGGCCTCGGCGACGGCCTCGTCCAGGCCGGACAGGTCGTCGACCTTGGTGATGCCGATGGAGGAGCCGGCGCGGGCCGGCTTCACGAACAGCGGCCAGCCGTGCTCGCCGGCGAAGTCCACGATCCGCTTGCGGGCCGCGGCGGCGTCCCGCTCCCACTCGCGCGGGCGGATGGCGATGTACGGGCCGACGCGGAGGCCGAAGCTGGTGAACACCCGCTTCATGTACTCCTTGTCCTGGCCGACGGCCGAGGCGAGCACGCCCGAGCCCACGTACGGGACGCCGGAGAGCTCCAGCAGGCCCTGGAGGGTGCCGTCCTCGCCGTACGGGCCGTGCAGCATCGGGAAGACCACGTCCACGTCGCCGAGGGCCTTGGGGACGGCGCCGGGCTCGGTGTAGACCACCTCGCGGTTGGCGGGGTCGACGGACAGCACGACGCCGCCCTCCTCGGACTCCGCGAGCTCGGCGACGTCCGGGAGCCTGCGGTCGGTGATGGCCATCCGCTCGGGGTCGTCGGCCGTCAGCGCCCAGCGGCCGTCCTGGGTGATGCCGATGGGCAGCACCTCGTACTTCGTACGGTCGATCGAGCGCAGCACGGCGCCCGCGGTGACGACCGAGATGGCGTGCTCGGAGCTGCGCCCGCCGAACACGACGGCGACGCGGGGCCTGCGGCCCTGCTGCTCAGGGGTCTGGGGGAGGTTCTCGCTGCTCATATCGCCACGAGAGTACCCGCTCAGACGTCCGGAAAGGAGTCAGCGGCGTTCCGGTTTGGCGCTGCGGGCCATCAGCTCCTTGAGCGCGACCAGCGGGGGTTTGCCGTTGTGCACGATGTCGACCACGGTGTCCGTGATGGGCATGTCGACCCCGTGTCGGCGGGCCAGATCGGCCACCGACTCGCAGGACTTGACCCCCTCGGCGGTCTGCTTGGTGACCGCGATGGTCTCCTCCAGGGTCATCCCGCGGCCCAGGTTGGTGCCGAAGGTGTGGTTCCGGGAGAGCGGCGAGGAGCAGGTGGCGACCAGGTCGCCGAGGCCGGCGAGGCCGGAGAAGGTCAGCGGGTCGGCGCCCATCGCCAGTCCCAGCCGGGTGGTTTCGGCGAGGCCGCGGGTGATCAGGGAGCCCTTGGTGTTGTCGCCCAGGCCCATGCCGTCCGCGATGCCGACGGCGAGGCCGATCACGTTCTTGACGGCGCCGCCGAGCTCGCAGCCGACCACGTCGGTGTTGGTGTACGGGCGGAAGTACGGGGTGTGGCAGGCGGCCTGGAGCCGCTGGGCCACGGCCTCGTCCACGCAGGCCACCACGGAGGCGGCGGGCTGGCGGGCGGCGATCTCGCGGGCGAGGTTGGGGCCGGTGACCACGGCGACCCGCTCGGCGGGGACCTTGGCGACCTCCTCGATCACCTCGCTCATCCGCTTGGCGCTGCCGAGTTCGATGCCCTTCATGAGGGAGACGAGCACGGTCTCGGGGGCCAGCAGCGGGGCCCATGCGGCCAGGTTGCCGCGCAGGGTCTGGGAGGGGACGGCGAGGACGGTGAAGTCGGCGCCCCGGGCGGCCTCCGCCGGGTCGGTGGTGGCGCGCAGGTTCTCCGGCAGCGCGGTGCCCGGCAGGTAGTCGGGGTTGGCGCGGTCGGTGTTGACCGCCGCGGCCAGCTCCGGGCGGCGGGCCCACAGGGTCACCTCGCAGCCGGCGTCGGCGAGCACCATGCCGAAGGCGGTTCCCCAGGAACCGGTGCCGAAGACCGCGGCCTTCACGGGACGTGTCACTTCTTGCCCTCCCCCGCGGCCCTGCGCCGCTGTTCCGCACGCGCCGTGCGGTGGTCGTACGGCTGCGCGGGAGCGGGCTCGCCGCGCAGCTCCTCCAGCAGCTCCGTGATGGCCGCCATGATCTCCTCGGTGGCCTCCTTGAGGACCTCCGGGGTGGGTTCGCGGTCGTAGTACGCGGACAGGTCGACCGGCGGACCGGCCAGTACCTGCAGGGTCTTGCGGGGGAACAGCCGGAGCTTGTTCTCCTTCGCGTACGGCGGCATCGCGAGGTGCGCGCCCCACTGCGCCACCGGGATGACGGGCGCCCGGGTCATGAGGGCGACGCGGGCGGCCCCGGTCTTCCCGGCCATGGGCCACAGGTCGGGGTCCCGGGTGAGGGTGCCCTCCGGGTAAAAGGCCACGCATTCCCCGCGCTCGATGGCGTCCACGGCGGCCCGGAATGCGTCCAGGGCGTTGGTGGTCTCGCGGTAGACGGGGATCTGGCCGGTGCCGCGCAGGATCGTGCCGACGAAAGGCGCCTTGAAGAGGCCGGCCTTCGCGAGCAGTCGGGGCACGCGCCCGGTGTTGTACTGGAAGTGGGCGTACGAGAGCGGGTCCAGATACGAGTTGTGATTCACGGCGGTGAGGAATCCGCCCGCCGCCGGAATGTGTTCCATTCCCCGCCAGTCCCGCTTGAACAGCACTACCAGCGGCGGTTTTGCGATGACCGCCGCCAGGCGGTACCAGAAGCCGATTCTGCGGCGGGACACTCGGACACCTTCCTCTAGGACCGGGGCAGGGCTCGGGCACCCGGCCGGCCGGACAAGTGTCGCCCCGGGTCCGGCCTCTGTCGAGAACACCGTACGCCCCGGCCGTGCGACCGTACCCCCGGGCGGGCGGCAGGGGGTGACAATGGGGCCCACTTCGCACGTCTGAACGCTTTCGAGGACGGGGGCCCGCCACGGACACCGCCTGGACCCTGGTCGTGCCGCTGAAGCCCCTGGCACTGGCCAAGAGCCGCCTCGCCCCGGCGGCCGGCGCGGACCGGCCGGCGCTGGCCCTGGCGTTCGCGATGGACACCGTCGCGGGTGCGCTGGCCTGCGCCGCGGTCCGGAGTGTGGTGGTCGTCACGGACGATCCCCGGGCCGCGTCGGAACTGTCCGCGCTGGGTGCGCGGATCCTCCCGGACTCCCCCGCGGCCGGGCTCAACGCGGCCCTGGCGCACGGGGCGCGGACCGTGCGCGGCCGCCGGCCCGGGGCCGCGGTGGCCGCGCTGAACGCGGACCTGCCCGCCCTCCGGCCGGGGGAATTGCAACGCGTGCTCGATACCGCGGCCGCATTTCCCCGGGCATTTCTGGCGGATGCGGCAGGAATCGGAACAACTTTGCTTTCCGCTGCTCCGGACGTGGAATTGGACCCCTCGTTCGGAGGCCCTTCCCGGCTGCGGCATTCGGCTTCTGGGGCGGCGGAAATCCTGCTCCCCGGGGTGGAAACGGTCCGCCGGGACGTGGACACCGGGGCGGATCTGCGCGCGGCGGCCCTGCTGGGCCTGGGCCGCTACACGTCGGCCCGCTGGACGGCACCGGACGGGGCCCGCCGCCGCTAAAATCCGGGCATGCAGGCGACCGCGTACACGTACGATTCCGAGACCCGCAGCGGCAGTGTGCTGCTGGACGACGGCACTCCGGTGCCCTTCGACACCTCCGCGTTCGACGCGGGCGGACTGCGGCTGCTGCGCCCGGGGCAGCGGGTGCGGATCGAGACCGAGGGGGCCGCGGGGGCGGGCGGCGGGCTGAGGATCACGCTGATCACCCTGCAGACCCTCTGACTAGCCACCCCGCTGACCTGCGGATACGGCGCGGGCCGGTATCCCCTGGGGGGACACCGGCCCGACGCGTGGAAGGGGCAGCCGCCGTTACTTCTTGCGGGCGGCGGTCTTCTTGGCGGTGGTCTTGCGCGCCGTCGTCTTCTTGGCGGGCGCCTTCTTCGCGACGGCCTTCTTGGCCGGCGCGGTCTTCTTGGCGGTGGCCGTCTTCTTGGCCGCGGTCTTCGCCGGGGCGGCCTTCTTCGCCGCGGCCGTGGTCTTCTTCACCGCGGTGGTGGTCTTCTTGGCCGCGGTGGTGGTCTTCTTCACGGCGGCCTTCTTGGTGGCGGCCGTGGTCTTCTTGGCGGCCGGGGCGGCCTTCTTCGCCGCGGCCTTCTTGGCGGTGGCGGTCTTCTTGGCCGCGGCCTTCTTGACCGTGGCGGAGGCGGCGCCGCCGGTGAGGCTGCCCTTGGGGGCCTTCTTGACGGCCACCTCGTCGCCCTTGGGGAGCTTCTTCGTGCCGCTCACCAGGTCCTTGAAGCCCTGACCTGCGCGGAAGCGGGGGACCGAGGTCTTCTTGACCCGGACGCGCTCACCCGTCTGCGGGTTGCGGGCGTACCGGGCCGGACGCTCGACCTTCTCGAACGAGCCGAAGCCCGTGACCGAGACCCGGTCGCCCGCGACGACCGCGCGGACCATCGCGTCGAGGACCGCGTCGACAGCGTCCGCGGCCTGCTGGCGGCCACCGAGCTTGTCGGCAATCGCTTCTACGAGCTGCGCCTTGTTCACGTCTTCCCCTTCGGAGACATTGCCAGAACGATTGTGTTCAAGCTTTTTCGCACGTTAGGCGGATATATACCGCAAATCAAACACGAAACGGGCTAATCACCCTAGTGCCGCAACGATGTAGACCGCTGCGGAGTTCCTTCGCATCAGTCGCCTTCAGGGAATCGACCCTCGTCGAGGTCCTTCATCAACCTGTCCAGGCGCCTTGCCGCATCGGCGAGATCGTGCTTCGCCGCGGCCGAGACGACCAACAGCTTCCGGGTCAGCGCCATCCTTACGCCCTCCGGGACTTGCAGTGAGCGCACCCTTGTGTGCGCTTCTTTCAGCCGGTCCGCGACGAGTTCCCAGAGCTGGAGTTGACTGTCGCGTTCCATGCACAGATTGTGCCATCTGGGGCGAGTTGTCGCCTCACGGGGCCTCAACATACGACTGCACCCCCTGCCGGAAGGCAGGGGGTGCAGTGTTCGCTCAGCGATCGCCCGATGGCGAATAAGTGCTGATCAGGCCCGAATCAGGCCTGAATCGTACGCGGCTTGAAGCCCGGACGAACGCTTTCGTAGGTGGCGATGTCGGCTTCGTTCTGAAGGGTGAGCGAGATGTCGTCCAGCCCCTCCAGCAGCCGCCAGCGGGCGTTCTCGTCGAGTTCGAACTCCGCCTCGATTCCCGCCGCGCGGACCTGCCGGGCGACGAGGTCCACGGTGATTTCCGCGGTCGGGTCGGACTCGGTCAGCTCCCAGAGCCGGTCCACGTCCTCCTGCGGGAGGACCACCGTGAGCAGCCCGTTCTTCAGGGAGTTGCCCCGGAAGATATCGGCGAAGCGCGCGGAGATCACGGTTTTGAACCCGTAGTTCTGCAGGGCCCAGACCGCGTGCTCGCGGGAGGAGCCGGTACCGAAGTCGGGGCCGGCGACCAGCACGGTCGCGCCCTGGCGCTCCGGGCGGTTCAGCACGAACTCCCCGTCCTTGCGCCATGCCTCGAAGAGCCCGTCCTCGAAACCGTCGCGGGTGATCTTCTTGAGCCAGTGCGCCGGGATGATCTGGTCGGTGTCGACGTTGCTGCGGCGCAGCGGAACGGCCCGGCCGGTGTGCGTGGTGAAGGCTTCCATGACTCTCAGACTCCTGCGGGGGCGGGGACTTCGGTGGCGCCGGCCAGGTCGGCGGGCGAGGCCAGGCGGCCCAGCACCGCGGTGGCTCCGGCGACCTGCGGGGAGACCAGGTGGGTGCGGCCGCCCTTGCCCTGGCGCCCCTCGAAGTTGCGGTTGGACGTGGACGCGGAGCGCTCGCCGGGGGCGAGTTGGTCGGGGTTCATGCCCAGGCACATCGAACACCCGGCGTGCCGCCATTCGGCGCCCGCCTCCTTGAAGACCTTGTCCAGGCCCTCCTCCACCGCCTGCAGGGCCACCCGGACGGAGCCCGGGACCACCAGCATGCGTACGCCGTCGGCGACTTTGCGGCCCTCGACGACCGCGGCCACGGCCCGCAGGTCCTCGATGCGGCCGTTGGTGCAGGAACCTACGAAGACGGTGTCCACCTTGATGTCCCGCAGCGGCTGTCCCGCGGTCAACCCCATGTACTCCAGGGCCTTTTCGGCGGCGAGGCGCTCCGAAGGGTCCTCGTACGAAGCCGGGTCGGGGACCGACTCGGACAGCGGGGCGCCCTGGCCGGGGTTGGTGCCCCAGGTGACGAACGGGGTCAGCGCGGACCCGTCGATGACCACCTCGGCGTCGAAGACCGCGTCCTCGTCGGTGTGCAGGGTCTTCCAGTAGGCGACGGCCTCGTCCCAGTCCGCGCCGACCGGGGCGTGGTCGCGGCCCCGGAGGTAGTCGAAGGTGGTCTGGTCGGGGGCGATCATGCCCGCCCGGGCCCCGGCCTCGATCGACATGTTGCAGATGGTCATGCGGGCTTCCATGGAGAGCCGCTCGACGGCCTCGCCGCGGTACTCCAGGACGTAGCCCTGGCCGCCGCCGGTGCCGATCCGGGCGATGATCGCCAGGATCAGGTCCTTGGCGGTGACCCCTTCGCCCAGCTCGCCGGTGACGGTGATGGCCATGGTCTTCGGGCGGGCCAGCGGGAGCGTCTGGGTGGCCAGCACGTGCTCGACCTGGCTGGTGCCGATGCCGAAGGCCAGCGCGCCGAAGGCGCCGTGCGTGGAGGTGTGCGAGTCGCCGCAGACCACGGTGGTGCCGGGCTGCGTCAGCCCCAGCTGCGGTCCCACCACGTGGACGACTCCCTGCTCCACGTCGCCCAGCGAGTGCAGCCGCACCCCGAACTCGGCGCAGTTGCGGCGCAGCGTCTCCAGCTGGGCCCGGGAGACCGGGTCCGCGATCGGCTTGTCGATGTCGAGGGTGGGGGTGTTGTGGTCCTCGGTGGCGATGGTGAGGTCGAGGCGCCGGACCTTGCGGCCGTTCTGCCGCAGGCCCTCGAAGGCCTGGGGGCTGGTCACCTCGTGCAGCAGGTGCAGATCGATGTAGAGCAGGTCGGGCTCGCCCTCGGCGCGCCGGACGACGTGGTCGTCCCAGACCTTCTCCGCGAGTGTCCTACCCATCGCTTTCCCTCCGGCCGGCTGGTTCCTCTGCCGGCTCTCCTAGAGATCCCGAACCCAGTGGTTCGTGGGCCCGCACATACAGACTGTCGGGTTCTTGGAAAAATTGAACTTGCGTTTCACAGTGTGAGACGTGAATATCGTTGCATGGACAACTCTAGCGGCGTCGGCGTTCTCGACAAGGCAGCTCTGGTATTGAGCGCACTGGAGTCCGGTCCGGCCACCCTCGCCGGGCTGGTCGCGGCGACAGGGCTCGCACGACCCACGGCACATCGGCTGGCCGTGGCACTGGAACACCACCGGATGGTGGCGAGGGACATGCAGGGCCGGTTCATCCTCGGCCCGCGGCTGGCGGAGCTCGCCGCCGCGGCGGGCGAGGACCGGCTGCTGGCCACGGCGGGACCGGTACTCACCCACCTGCGCGATGTCACCGGCGAGAGCGCCCAGCTCTACCGCCGGCAGGGCGACATGCGCATCTGCGTGGCGGCCGCGGAGCGGCTGTCCGGCCTTCGGGACACCGTCCCGGTCGGCTCCACGCTCCCGATGAAGGCCGGTTCGGCCGCACAGATCCTGATGGCCTGGGAGGAGCCCGAGCGGCTGCACCGCGGCCTCCAGGGCGCGCGGTTCACGGCCACCGCCCTGTCCGGCGTACGGCGCCGCGGCTGGGCCCAGTCGATCGGCGAGCGGGAGCCCGGAGTGGCCTCCGTCTCGGCTCCGGTCCGCGGGCCCTCGAACCGCGTGGTGGCCTCCGTGTCGGTCTCCGGTCCGATCGAGCGGCTGACCCGCCACCCGGGCCGGATGCACGCGCAGGCCGTCATCGACGCGGCCGCACGGCTCACGGAGGCCCTGCGCCGCGCGGGCTGACCCGCACCCTCCCTTTCCCCTCCCCCTGCTCCCTCGGGGCCGGGGGGCGCCCGCGACGCCGCACACGTCCGGTCGGGCGCCCCGCGGCCCCGTTCGCCGTCCGGGGCCCCGGCCCCGGTCGTGCCGCCCTACGCGGAGCGCTTCCGCGGTCCGGTCCGGCCGCCCAGCCCGGCCCGGCCGCCGGGCGCACCGCCCTCCAGCCGGTCGGCGGCCCGCTCCCCGCGCAGTCCGACGGGCAGCACCGAGGTGGCCGCGCCCAGGCCGAACGCGGGCATGTTCACGTACACGTTCTCGTAGCTCCCGGCCGGGACGAGGTACGTCTCGTGCCAGAAGCCGACGCCCCTGCCGCGGCCCGCGCGGACCCGGTGGTTGAAGGCCGCCCAGGCCGGCCGGTGGAGGTGCTGGGGGTCGTCGGCGTAGGACAGCAGCTTCTCCGCCGAGGACCAGTACTGGACGACGTAGACGAGCCGCGGGCCGCCGAGCAGCAGCCGGTAGCCGAGCATGCCGCTGTCCTCGTCCTCGGACAGCTCCTTGAGCATCCGGGGCATCGCCCGGAAGACCGGCCACCAGCTTCGCGGCGACCTGAAGCGGTTGATGCGCATGCCGATCAGGAAGACGATCACGTCACCTTCGGCGGCAGCGGTGGTGCGCCCGTGGAACAGCTTGGTCTCCATGGGTCCATTAGCCGTCCCCGGGACCGCCCCGCGCAGCAGGAAGGACCAACTCGGCCCCCGTATTCACCGCAAGCGAAAGGCCCCCCGCGCGAACGCGGGGGGCCTTCCTGTGCGTACCCCCGACCGGATTCGAACCGGCGCTACCGCCTTGAGAGGGCGGCGTGCTAGGCCGCTACACAACGGGGGCTTGCTGGGCGCGCCCCGAAGGGCACTGCAGTTCACCTGCTCAACTGCGCTGGGCTACCAGGACTCGAACCTAGACTAAATGAACCAGAATCACTCGTGCTGCCAATTACACCATAGCCCATGGTGGTTTAGACCAGTACCCCCGACCGGATTCGAACCGGCGCTACCGCCTTGAGAGGGCGGCGTGCTAGGCCGCTACACAACGGGGGCCCTAGCGATCCTGCATCGAGACGTCTGGGAGCTACCCAAGAGACCTCGCGGGAAGGATCTGTACCCCCGACCGGATTCGAACCGGCGCTACCGCCTTGAGAGGGCGGCGTGCTAGGCCGCTACACAACGGGGGCTAAGCACTGCTACATGCACTGCGCTGGGCTACCAGGACTCGAACCTAGACTAACTGAACCAGAATCAGTCGTGCTGCCAATTACACCATAGCCCACCAAAATTCAACCCCCTGCCGGGGGGTTTCATTCGGGTGGCGCCCCCTTCCGGCCTTTCGGCCCGCTCGGCGGCGCAGAAAGAACATTACCGGATGCCTGACCGTGCTCCAAAACGGGTATCCCCGGCCAGCACCTCCGGCAGGGCCTCCAGGTCCCGGATCCGGTGCACGCCCGCGGGTCCGGGGCCCCGGGTGCCGTCGCGGTCCAGCCAGACGGCCGTCAGCCCGGCGTCCCGGGCCCCGCGGGCGTCGATCTCGGGCTGGTCGCCCACGTAGGCCACCTCGGCGGGCGGCAGGGCCAGGGCCTCGCAGGCGGCGAGAAAGGCCTCCGGCTCCGGTTTGCTCACGCCGAGCTCGGCGGCGCACAGCAGGACCTCGAAGCGGTCCCGCAGGCCCAGGGAGCGCAGCTTGGGGTCCTGGTTGGCGAGGGTGGAGTTCGACAGCACGCCGTGCCGGTAGCGGGGGGCGAGCAGGTCGAGGACCGGCACCACGTCCGGGAAGAGCTCCCACGCGGCCTGGAAGTACGCGATGTAGCGCCCGGTCCACTCGTCGGCGGCCGCGTCGTCCATGCCGGGCGCCCCGAGGAACTCGCGGACCCGCTCGCGCCGCTGGTCCTGGAAGGAGATCCCGCCGGCGGCGAAGCGGGCCCAGTGCGCCTCGGTGATCTTGCGCCACAGGGCGAGCGTCTCGGCCTCGTCCCCGAACCTCCCGGCCAGCCCCTCGGCCTCCAGGTGCCGCGCCAGCCCGGTCCGGTCGGCCCCCGTGTAGTCGAAGAGGGTGTCGTCGATGTCCCACAGCACGGCGCGGATCGGCATGCGGCCGACCCTACGCCGCCCGGGGCGCCCGCGGGGCGGAACGGGCGAATCCGCACCACACCGCAGGGGGCGGCCCCCGGCCGTGGACCGGGGGCCGCCCCCTGCGGGGACGGTCGGGCGGGCCCGGAGGCCCGGGGCATCAGGCGGAGAGCTTCGCCAGAGCCGCGTCGATGCGGGCGAGGGTCTTCTCCCGGCCCAGGATCTCCAGGGACTCGAAGAGCGGCAGGCCGACCGTGCGGCCGGTGACCGCGACGCGGACCGGGGCCTGGGCCTTGCCGAGCTTGAGGCCGTGGGCCTCGCCGGCGGCCAGGACGGCCTCCTTCAGCGATTCGGCGCTGCTCCAGTCCGCCGCGGCGAGCTTCTCGCGGGCGGTGGTGAGCAGGGCCGCCGGCTCGCCCTTCATGGCCTTGTCCCACGAGGCCTGGTCCGAGACGGGCTCGGCCAGGAAGAGGAAGTCCACGTTGGCGGTGATGTCCGACAGGACGGTCAGGCGGGTCTGGGCGTGCGGCGCGACGGCCTCCCAGGCGGCCTGGTCGAACTGCTCCGGCGCCCAGGGGGCGTGCGGGGCCTGCAGCCAGGGGGTGCAGGCCTCGGCGAAGGCCTTCGGGTCGAGGCGCCGGATGTGCTCGGCGTTGATCGACTCGCACTTCTTGAGGTCGAAGCGGGCCGGGTTGGCGTTGACGTCGGCGATGTCGAACTTCGCCACCATCTCCTCGATCGAGAAGAGGTCCTGGTCGGCGGAGAAGGACCAGCCGAGGAGGGAGAGGTAGTTCAGCAGGCCCTCGGGCAGGAAGCCGCGCTCGCGGTAGAGGTTGAGCGAGGACTCCGGGTCGCGCTTGGAGAGCTTCTTGTTGCCCTCGCCCATGACGTACGGCAGGTGGCCGAAGGAGGGGATGTCCTTGGCGATGCCCAGCTCGATCAGCGCCTTGTACAGGGCGATCTGGCGGGGGGTGGAGGAGAGCAGGTCCTCGCCGCGCAGGACGTGCGTGATCTCCATCAGCGCGTCGTCGACCGGGTTGACCAGGGTGTACAGCGGGGCGCCGTTGGCCCGGACGATGCCGTAGTCGGGCACGTTCTCCGGGGTGAAGGTCAGCTCGCCGCGGACCAGGTCCGTGAAGGTGATGGGCTCGTCGGGCATCCGGAAGCGGATGATCGCGGTGCGACCCTCGGCCTCGTACGCGGTCTTCTGCTCCGCGGTGAGGGTGCGGCACCGGCCGTCGTAGCCGGAGGGGCGGCCCTCGCGGCGGGCCAGGTCGCGGCGCTCGTCGAGCTCCTCGGCCGTGCAGTAGCAGGGGTAGGCGTAGCCGCCCGCGACGAGCTTCTGCGCGACGTCGGCGTAGAGGTCCATCCGCTGGGACTGGCGGTACGGGGCGTGGGGGCCGCCGATCTCGGGGCCCTCGTCCCAGGTGAAGCCGAGCCACTTGAGGGAGTCGAGGAGCTGCGCGTACGACTCCTCGGAGTCGCGGGCCGCGTCGGTGTCCTCGATGCGGAAGACGAAAGTGCCGCCGTTGTGCCGGGCGAAGGCCCAGTTGAACAGGGCGGTGCGGACCAGGCCCACGTGGGGGTTGCCGGTCGGCGAGGGACAGAAACGTACGCGGACGGGGGTCGCGTTAGCCACGCTTGATCACCTTGTTGGTGAGAGTGCCGATGCCTTCGATGGTGACGGCGACCTCGTCGCCGACGTTGAGGGGGCCGACCCCAGCCGGGGTGCCCGTGAGGATGACGTCCCCGGGGAGGAGGGTCATGGCCTCGGTGATGTGCACGATCAGGTCCTCGACGGAGCGGACCATCTCGCTGGTGCTGCCCAGCTGCCGCTGCTCGCCGTTGACGGTGCACTGCACGGCCAGGCCCTCGGAGACGCGGGCCGGGTCGATGCCGGTCTCGATCCAGGGGCCGAGGGGGCAGGAGCTGTCGAAGCCCTTGGCGCGGGCCCACTGCTTCTCGCGCTGCTGGACGTCGCGCGCGGTGACGTCGTTGGCGCAGGTGTAGCCGAGGACCACGTCCTTGACGCGCTCGCGGGGGACCTCGCGGCACATGCGGCCGATGACCACGGCCAGCTCGGCCTCGTGGTGCAGGTCCTGCGAGAAGGAGGGGTAGACGATCGGGTCGCCCGGGCCGACCACGGAGGTGGAGGGCTTGAAGA
The DNA here is from genome assembly GCF_055600495.1 of Streptomyces sp. NPDC038213. Taxonomy (NCBI): domain Bacteria; kingdom Bacillati; phylum Actinomycetota; class Actinomycetes; order Kitasatosporales; family Streptomycetaceae; genus Streptomyces; species Streptomyces sp. NPDC038213. The sequence goes on along the minus strand of NZ_JBVJYM010000010.1, from coordinate 5,287 downwards.
AGGTGATGGGGGTCTCGGGGACCTCGTTGCCGAGCTCCGCCGCGTGCTCCGCGTAGTTGCGGCCGATGGCCACGACCTTGTTGGGGAGCACGGGCGGCAGCAGGCGGACCTTGCTCAGCGGGACCTTCGTGCCGGAGAGCTCGAAGTCCGCGAACGGGATGCCCTTGATGATGTCGAGGACGAGCGAGCCCTCGTCGCCGGGGGCGGCGTCGCCCTCCACGGCGCCGAAGGCCACATTGCCGTCGATCGAGAACCTGGCGATGCGCACGTGTTGCGTCTGCCCCTCTGTATTGCCGCTGCTGGAGTCTGCGCTCCAGGCTAACGCGGCGGGGCGGGGCGCCTCGCGACCTGTGCGGGCCCTTTACTCCGCGGCGGCGGCGACCGGGGCCTTCATGAGGATGGTGCGGCGCGGGTTGGCGGTCTGGTTCGGCAGCTCGACGGCGTGCTCCGGCACCGCTACGCCCTGCAGCTCCTCGGCGCCCTTCAGGTGCGCGAGGGTGGTGCGGCGCGGGTTGGCTATGTTGCGGAACATCATCGTCGTCTTCATCGCTGTCTCGGAACCCTGTCGGTCGCGGGCACCCGCGGGCGCCGGTTGTCGGTTGCGTGATGCATGTAAAGAGCAAGGCTAAACATCGGATTCCCCGCGGATCCAAGGAAGTAATGGCTCCGGGCATGTGAGTTTGCTCACCAGCTGACCGGCATTACCGACATTACGGACAGTCAATTGACCCCGAAGAAACGGACATTGTGCCACTGAATGCTCCATTCCGCTCCTGATCATCTCGACTGGGACACCGTGTGTGCGTAAGTGATTCATAAGAGAAAGTCCGATTTCTCCGGGATCCGCTTCCACATCGCGTAGCCCGGCAGTCACACACCGTCGCCGATCAAGAGGGGGTGCGCTCGCACCTTGTTGGAGATCCGGCACTGTGCTGGAATTCCGGGGACCGCCGCGGGATTCAGCCGGCGCGCAGAGGGCGCAACGCAGCGCCGGGCGGCGGTCGATCTGGAAGGGGAGAAGCGCCGGTCACCCACGACCACCACGGAGCCCGCCAGGGCCCCACGACTCGACACCGTCCCACCGCTCGCCGGCGGGACGCCTGGTCCAGAGGTTGCGACGCTAGTGCAGGGACGATTCAAGAGGGATGGCAGCGGTGCGGCGGAGCAGGAGCCGCGCGGCGGGAACGACCGTGGCTCCTCGCCCCAGCACGCCCCGAACCACGGGCCTGCCGCCGGCGTCCCGGGTGCCGCTTCCGTGACCGAGCCGGGAGCCCCGGCCGCCGCCAAGGGCAAGGGCAGGGCCGCGAAGGCCGCCGCCAAGGCCGGCAAGAACGGCAAGGCGGGCAAGAACGGCACGGGCGCCCCCGGCGCGGACGGCCGGGACCAGAGCGCGGACCAGGCGATACCCGCCGCCGCGGCTCCCCCCGGCCCCGGCTCCCGCTTGGCCCTGCAGAACTGGCGCATCAGCACGCGGCTCGTGTCGCTGCTCGCCCTCCCCGTCGTCGCCGCGACCTCGCTCGGCGGCCTGCGCATCAACGAGTCCCTCAACGACATCCAGCAGCTCGAGCACATGCAGCTGCTGACCACGATGACGAAGCAGGCGACGGCCCTGGCCTCCGCGCTCCAGGTGGAGCGCGACAAGTCCGCCGGCCCCCTCACGAACGCCAAGGACGGCGCGAAGCCGAGCAGCCTCGTCACCGGTGTCCGCGACGACACCAACGACGCCGCGACGGCGTTCCTGGACGCCACGCAGGACGTGGACGACCAGCAGGGCCACGACGACACCCTGCAGTCGATCCGCTCCAACGTCCTCCAGATCAGCCAGCAGCTGGTCACGATCGAGGACATCCGCAAGAACGCGTACAAGAACTCCTCGCAGCAGACCATCGCCGAGTACAACCAGCTCATCGAGTCGCTGCTGAGCCTCTCGCAGGACATGGCCCAGGCCACGTCCAGCCCCGAGATGATCAAGCGCACGCGCGCGCTGGCCGCGTTCTCCTCCGCCAAGGAGTACTTCTCGATCCAGCGCGGCGTCATCGCCGGCGCGCTGCCGGACTCCAACCGGAAGCCGGGCTCGCTCAAGGAGAACGACCGGCTCTACGCCCTCGCCGCCCTCAAGAGCGAGGGCCAGGCCCGCAAGACCTTCGACCTGATCTACCAGGGCAAGGCCGAGGAGCTCACGGAGACGCTGAACGACGGCCACGCCGACATCTCCAGCGCCGAGCACTACTCGCGCCGCATCCTCGGCACCCAGGGCCAGTTCGTGAAGGAGCGCAACCGCTCCTGGATGGACTGGTACGACCAGGCCGACGTCAAGATCACCGCGATGAAGAAGATCGAGCTCTCCCTCCTGGAGGACATGGAGGAGGAGGCGCGCAACCTCAAGAACGAGGCCCAGCGCGACGCGCTCATCAACGGTGCCCTGATCCTCCTCGTCCTCGGCGTCTCGCTCGTCGGCGCCTTCGTGGTGGCCCGGTCCATGATCCGCTCGCTGAAGCGGCTCCAGGACACCGCCACCCGGGTCGCCCAGGACCGGCTGCCGGAGCTCGTCAAGCAGCTGTCCGAGTCCGACCCGCAGGACGTGGACACCTCCGTGGAGTCCGTCGGCCTGCACACCCGCGACGAGATCGGCCAGGTGGCCGCGGCCTTCGACGACGTGCACCGCGAGGCCGTCCGCCTCGCCGCCGAGCAGGCCCTCCTCCGGGGCAACGTCAACGCGATGTTCACCAACCTCTCGCGGCGTTCCCAGGGCCTCATCCAGCGCCAGCTCTCGCTCATCTCCGAGCTGGAGTCCCGCGAGGCCGACCCGGACCAGCTGTCCTCCCTCTTCAAGCTCGACCACCTCGCGACCCGCATGCGCCGCAACGGCGAGAACCTCCTCGTCCTCGCGGGCGAGGAGCCGGGCCGCCGGTGGACCCGCCCGGTCCCGCTGGTCGACGTGCTCCGCGCCGCCGCCTCCGAGGTGGAGCAGTACGAGCGCATCGAGCTGGCGTCGGTGCCCGGCACCGAGGTCGCCGGCCGCGTCGTCAACGACCTCGTGCACCTCCTCGCCGAGCTGCTGGAGAACGCCACCTCGTTCTCCTCCCCGCAGACCAAGGTCAAGGTCACCGGCCACGCCCTGCCCGACGGGCGCGTGCTGGTCGAGATCCACGACACCGGCATCGGCCTCTCCCCCGAGGACCTCGCCGCGATCAACGAGCGGCTGGCCTCGCCGCCCACCGTGGACGTCTCCGTCTCCCGCCGCATGGGCCTGTTCGTGGTCGGCCGCCTGTCCCTGCGACACGGCATCCGCATCCAGCTGCGCCCCTCCGACTCGGGCGGTACGACGGCCCTCGTCATGCTCCCCGTCGACGTGGCCCAGGGCGGCAAGAAGCCGGGTCCCGTGCCCGGCGCCCCGGGTGCCCAGCAGGGCCCCGGCCAGCCCCAGGGCGGCCGGCCGAACGCCGGCGGCGCCATGGGTGCGATGGCGCAGGGCGCCGCCGCCGGCCGGCTCGCCGCCGGTCCGCAGCGCGGCCAGGTCACGGGCGGCGCCCCGCGCAACGCCCTGCCCGGCCGCGACGGCGCAGGCCAGCGCGGTCCGCAGCAGGGCGGCCGGCCGCAGGGTCCGGGCCAGGGCGGCCAGGTCCCCGGCCAGCAGCCCGCCAACGCCTTCGGCGCGGGTGCCCCGATGGGCGCCCGCGGTCCGCAGGGCGGCCAGCAGCCCGGCCAGCAGGGCCGCCCGGCTCCCGGTCAGCAGCCCCAGGGCATGGCTCCGCAGCACGGCCAGCAGTCCGGTCCGCCGGTCCGCCAGGACGTCTTCGGCCAGCCCGGCGCGCCCGCCAACAGCGGCTTCGAGCGTCCGGCGCAGACCCCGGTGCGTGCCGACGCGGGCGAGCTGCCCGGCGCGGCCCGCCCGCAGCTGCCCCCGCGCGGCGGTGCGCGCCCCGAGCCGGCCGGCTCCGCTCCGGCGGGCGGCTGGGGCGGTCCGGCCGGCGGCGGCCAGGAGGTCCCCCGCGGCCACGACGAGCTCCAGGGCCCCGGCTCCACCGCCGAGTTCGCCCGTCCCGACTTCAACGGCCCGCCGCCGCAGGGCGGCAGCACCACCGGCCAGTTCGAACGGCCCGACGTGCGCGGTCCGGCGGACCCCTCGACGACCGGCCAGTTCGCCCGCCCGGAGCTGCCGCAGCAGCCCGGTTCGACGACCGGCCAGTTCGATCGGCCGCAGTTCCCCGCGGTGCAGGCGCCCCAGGACCCCTCGGCGACGGGCCAGTTCGCCCGCCCCGGCTTCCCGGGTGCGCCGGGCGTCCCCGCCCTGCAGGACCCCTCGGTGACCGGGCAGTTCGAGCGCCCGCAGTTCCCCCCGGCCCCGGCGTCCCCGGACCCGGCGTCGACCTCGCAGTTCGAGCGGCCCGACTTCCAGGCCCCGCGCCCGGGCGGTCCCGGGGTCGGCGGCTACGGACGCCCGCAGGACCAGGCGTACCCGCAGCCGCAGCAGCCCCAGCAGCCGCTCCCGGCCCGGCCGCCGCACCAGACCGGGTCCTTCCCGGCGGTGCCGGCCGCGCGCCCCGAGGCGCCGCGGCTGCCCCAGGCCCACCAGCCGGAGGCGCTGCCCCCGGCCCCGGGCCCGGTGGACGGCCGTACGCCGCTCTTCGACAACCTCGAGTCGAACTGGTACGCAGGCAACGGCGCGGCCCCCGCCCCGCAGGGTCCGGGCGTGCCGCAGCAGCCGCAGCAGTACCAGCCGCACCCGTCGGGTCCGGTTCCGTCGAACCCGCCGGTACCCGCCGCGCCCCAGCAGCCCCTGCCGCAGCGCGCCCAGGAGCGCGCCGGCGGTGACGCGCTGACGGCCACGGGCGCCACCCCGACGGTCAGCTGGCGCAGCTCGCCCAACGACGAGCTGATGAAGCAGGCCGAGCGGGTGCGCCAGCCGGCCGCCGGCGGGGTCACCACCTCGGGCCTGCCGCGCCGGGTCCCGCGGGCCAACCTGGTCGCGGGCACGGCCCAGCAGCAGAACGACACGCAGTCGGGACCGCAGGTCTCCCGCGCACCGGACGACGTGCGCGGCCGGCTCACCAACCTCCGCCGGGGTATCCAGCAGGGTCGCCAGGCGGGCAGCAACGGCCCGGCCACCGGCACTTACCGCACCGGCCCCACTCACCAGCAGGAGCGTTAGTTGAGTTCCATGAGCCAGGCGGCACAGAACCTGAACTGGCTGATCACCAATTTCGTGGACAACACCCCCGGGGTGTCGCACACGGTGGTGGTCTCCGCCGACGGCCTCCTTCTGGCGATGTCGGAAGGCTTCCCC
>NZ_JBVJYM010000009.1:0-243774 GCF_055600495.1 Streptomyces sp. NPDC038213 | reverse complement strand
ATCCCTCCTCGCCGTCACCAAAACCGGCGCCGGATACGCCCTCCTCGACCCCGACTTCCCCGACCAGCGACTCGCCGCCACCGCCGAACAAGCCGCCATCACCACCCTCATCACCGACACCACACAACACCACCGCATCAACGGACCCTGGACCACCGTCCTGACCGGCGACGACCACCACGAACACCGCACCCACAACCCCGGCCTGCCCGTCACCGGCGACGACATCGCCTGCGTCATGTTCACCTCCGGCTCCACCGGACGCCCCAAAGGCATCCTCTCCTCCCACCGCAACCTCACCTCCACCCTCACCGCCCAGACCTACTGCACCTTCGGACCCACCGAAACCTTCCTCCAGTGCTCACCCGTCTCCTGGGACGCCTTCAGCCTCGAATACTGGGGCGCCCTCCTCCACGGCGGCACCACCATCCTCCAACCCGGCCAACGCCCCGAACCCACCCACATCAACGAACTCGCCACCCGCCACAAGGTGACGATGCTCCAACTCTCCTCCAGCCTCTTCAACTACCTCACCGACGAACACCCCGACACCTTCACCCACACCCACACCACCTACACCGGCGGCGAACCCGCCTCCCCCACCCACACCCACAAACTCCACCAACACCACCCCCACCTCACCATCACCAACGGCTACGGCCCCGCCGAATCCATGGGCTTCACCACCACCCACACCATCCAACCCACCACCACACCACCCACCACCCACCCCATCGGCACCCCCCTCACCAACAAACACGCCTACATCCTCGACACCCACCTGAACCCCACACCCCCCGGAACCACCGGCGAGCTCTACCTCACCGGACACGGCATCGCCCACGGCTACCACCACCAACCCACCACCACCGCAACCCACTTCACCCCCAACCCCTACGGACCCCCCGGCACCCGCCTCTACCGCACCGGGGATCTGGTCCGCAGGCGCGCGGACGGGGAGCTGGAGTACGTCGGCCGGGCCGACGAGCAGGTGAAGATCCGCGGGTTCCGCGTGGAGCTCGGGGAGGTCGAGGCGGCCCTGCTGGGCCTGGCCCCGGTGGCGCAGGCGGTGGTCGTGGCCCGGGAGGACGCGCCGGGCGCCAAGCGCCTGGTCGGGTACGTCGTACCGGATCCCGCGCAGCCCGCCCAGGAGCCCCGGGCCCTGCGGGAGCAGCTGCGCCGGCTGCTGCCGGAGCACATGGTGCCGGCGCAGGTGGTGGCCCTGGAGCGGCTCCCGCTGACCGCCAACGGGAAGATCGACAAGCGGGCCCTGCCCGATCCCGGGCCGGCCGCCGCCGACCGGGCCGGCCGGGCTCCGCGGACCCCGCTCGAAGAGACCCTGTGCCGGCTGTTCGCCGAGGTCCTGCCCGCGGCCGCGGGGACGCCGACCATCGACGACAGCTTCTTCGACCTCGGCGGCCACTCCCTGCTCGCCTCCCGCCTGACCAGCCGGATCGGCGCCACGCTCGGTACCCGCCTGACCACCCGCGACATCTTCCAGGACCCCACCCCGGCCGCCCTCGCCGTCCGGCTGGCGGCCCGGGAGTCCGCACCGGCCCCGCGGGCCCGCCCGGCCCTGCGCCGCCGCACCCAGAACCGCGAACAGGGCACCACCGCAGACCAGTTGAACCAGGCGCCCCACCAGACGCCGCAGCCGCACCAGATGACCGAGATGACCGAGACGATTCGGAGTAGTTCATGAGCCACGCCCCGCACCCCGCGCCCGAGGACGTCGTCTGGGACCTGCCGGGCAGCGCCCCGCACCGCCTGTCGCTGCTGGTGCTCCCGCACGCCGGAGGCAACGCCCACGCCTACGCCGAGTGGCGCGCCCACCTGCCGGCCGACGTGCGGCTGCTGATCGGCCAGTACCCGGGGCGCGGCGCCCGCTTCTCGGAGCCGCTCCCGGAGTCCGTGGACGACCTGGCGGGTCCCGTGGTGGCCGCGCTCCCCGCGGACACCGGCGACCTCGTGGTCCTCGGGCACAGCATGGGCTCGCTGGTGGCCTTCGAGGTGGTCCGCACCCTCCAGGCCGCCGGGCGCACCCCGCTGGCCCTGGTGGCCTCGGCCTGCCGGGCCCCCTTCCTCGCGAACCCCTGCGCCGTGTACCCGGAGCGGCTGGACGACGACGAGCTGGTGGCCGCCATCAAGGAGCGCGGCGGCACCGACGACGGGATCCTCGACGAGCCGGAGCTGCGCGAGATCGTCCTGCCGTCCATCCGCGCGGACTTCGCCATCGACGACGTGTACCGCTGCGCCGACCCGGCGGCCCGCGTGGACTGCCCGGTCACGGTGATCGGCGGCGACGCCGACCCGGTGGCGCCCGCCGAATCCCTGCACCACTGGGCGCAGGTGACGGAGCGTCCGTTCGCGCTGGAGGTGCTCTCCGGCGGCCACTTCTACTTCCAGGGGCAGCTGGAGACCTTCTTCGGGGTGCTGAACCCGGTGCTGGCCCAGGCCGCGCCGGCCGCCGCCTGAGCCGGCCCCGCCGCACCCCGTCCCCGCCCTGCCCCGCCCCCTCCCCGCACGTTCCGCACCGGAACCGGACTTCTAAGGAACCGACATGACCGCCCTCGCCGACTCCGCCGCCGCCACCGGCATCGACCCGGTGCGCGAGCCCGGGAAGCCCGTGATCGTCAACACCCCCGCGTTCGCGACCATGGGCGAGGCCACCGCCTGGCTGGACTCCCAGCGGGCCGCCATCCAGGCCGAGCTGCACCGCTCGGGCGCCGTGCTGCTGCGCGGCCTGCCCGTCAGCGACGCCGCCTCCTTCGCCGAGGCCCGGGACGCCCTGATCCAGGAGCGCGCCGGGTACAAGGAGAAGGCCACCCCGCGCACCGACTTCGGCGAGGGCGTGTTCTCCTCGACCGACCTGCCTGCCGTGCAGCCCATCCGGCTGCACAACGAGAACAGCTACACCCTCGACTTCCCGGGCGTCCTGCTCTTCGGCTGCGTGACCGCGCCGGCCGAGGGCGGGGCCACCACCGTCGGGGACATGCGCGAGGCGCTGCGGCTGCTCCCGGCGGACCTCGCCGAGCGGTTCGCGCGGGCCGGCTGGCTGCTCGTACGGACCTATTCGGAGCTGGCCGGGCTGCCCTGGTACAAGACCTTCGCCACCGAGGACAAGGCCGTCGCCGAGGCGTACTGCCGTGAGAACACGGTGGGTTACGAGTGGGTGGACGAGGAGACGATGCGCACGCGGCAGCGGCGCTCGGCGATCGTGACGCACCCGGTGACGGGCGAGAAGGTGTGGTTCAACCACTTCGCCTTCTGGAACAGCCGCACGCTGGACGAGGACGTCCGCGAGGTGCTCGTGGAGACGTACGGGGCGGACAGCCTGCCCTTCAACACCTACCTGGGCGACGGTACCGCGCTGACCGACGCCGAGGTGGACGCCATCAACGAGGTCTACGACCGGGTCACCGTCCGCGAGACCTGGCAGCAGGGCGACGTGATGCTCGTCGACAACATCCTGTGCGCCCACGGCCGCGAGGCCTTCGCCGGCGACCGCAAGATCCTCGTCGCCATGGGCGAGCCCGTCGCCCTCGCCGACTGCAAGCCCGAGACCGCCCCTTCGACCGCCCTGTACGGGGAGTGATCCGAGATGACCGCCGTTCTTCCCGAGCGTCCCGAGGCCCGCACCGCGACCGGTGCCGCCGACCTCCTCGACCGCCTCGCCGCCGTGCCCGCCGGCCGGCCGGCCGTGGCCGCCGCCGACCGCGGCCTCGACTTCGCGCAGCTGCGTGCCGAGGCCGCCCGCATCGCCGCCCGCCTCGCGGCCCGGGGCATCGGCCCCGAGAGCGTGGTGGCCCTCAGCCTGCCGCGCGGCGCCGACCTGGTCGCCCTGCTCATCGGCACCCTGACCGCGGGCGCCGCGTACCTGCCCGTGGACCCGAAGCTGCCCGCCGAGCGGCAGCGCTACCTGGTCGAGGACGCGGGCGCCGACCTGGTCGTGGTCCCCGGCACCGGAGCCGCCGAGCTCAGCGCGGGGGTCCCGCACCTGGCCGTGGACGCGCTGACCGCGCCCTGGGGCGAGGGCCCGGAGGCCCTGGCCCCGGCGGACGCGGGACCGGCGCCGGAGTTCCGGCCCGTGCCCGTGCCCGGTGACGCCCTGGCGTACGTCATCTACACCTCCGGCTCCACGGGCCGCCCCAAGGGCGTGGAGATCGGCCGGGCGGCCGCGTCCGCGCTGCTGGCCGAGCTGGAGGGCGCCGGGATCGCCGTCACCGACGGCGGCCGGGTCGGCTGGAACGCCTCCCCGTCCTTCGACGCCTCCGTGCAGCAGTGGGTGCGGCTGTGCCGCGGGGACACCCTGGTGATGATCGACGAGGAGACCCGCCAGGACCCGGCGCTGCTCGCCGCCTTCATCGACGCCCAGGCCCTGACCGACCTGGACATCACCCCCTCGCACGCCGACCCGCTGCTGGACCTGCTGACCGCGGACGGCGGGCCGCGCCCGCTGACCCTGCTCATCGGCGGCGAGGCCATCGGCCCCGCCCTGTGGGAGCGGATCGGGGCCCGCTCCGCCGCCGGGGTACTGCGCGCGGTCAACGTGTACGGGCCCACCGAGTGCACCGTCGACGCCACGGCGGGCTGGATCGGCGCCGGTCCCGGCGCGGAGCACACCGGCGCGGGCGGTGCGTGCGACCTGTCCGGCGCGGACTCCGTCCCGCACATCGGCCGGGTCCTGCCCGGCCTGCGGATGCGGCTGCTGGACGCCGCGCTGCGGCCGGTGGGCTTCGGCGAGACGGGTGAGCTGTACCTCGCGGGCGGGCGGCTGGCCCGCGGCTACCGGCGGCGCCCCGGCCTGACCGCCGAGCGCTTCCTGCCCGACACCGAGGACCCGGCGGGCGGCGGGCGCATGTACCGCACCGGCGACCTCTGCCGGCTGCTGCCCGACGGCCGGCTCGTGTACCTGGGCCGCGCCGACGGCCAGGTGAAGCTGCGCGGCCACCGCATCGAACTCCCCGAGATCGAGGCCGCCCTGACCCGCGTACCCGGGATCGCGGAGGCCGCCGTCACGGTCCGCGAGGACCTGGGCGGGGCACCGGGCCTGGCCGCGTACTACCGTCCGGCCGCCGGTGCGGCCGTCGAGCCCGCCGGGCTGCGGGAGCTGCTCGCCGCCGAGCTGCCCGCGTACATGGTGCCCGCTGCCTTCACCGCGCTGGACCGCTTCCCGACCACGCCGAGCGGCAAGCTGGACCGGGCCGCGCTGCCCGCCCCGGTCCTGGAGCCCGCCGGGCCCGCGGCCGCCGGCGGGGAGCTGTCCGGGGAGGTGGAGGAGCTGATCGGCCGGGTGTGGGCCACCGTGCTGGGCGCCTCCCGGATCGGCCCCGAGGACAACTTCTTCAAGCTGGGCGGGCACTCGCTGCTCGCGATCAAGCTGGTCTCGCGGGTCCGGGCGGAGCTGTCCGTGGCCCTGCCCGTGAAGGCGGTGTACGCGAACCCGCGCCTGCGCGACCTGGCCTCGCACATCGGGGAGCTGCTGGCCGCGCGCGACGGGTCCTGAGCCGGCACCGGCCGCCGCCCTTCTCCTCCCCTCCCCTCCCCCGCCCCCTCCCCTCCTCCCCCGCCCGCTGCCTGCCGACCCCTGAGGAATGACCGTGATCCCCCTGTCCTTCGCACAGCGCCGACTGTGGTTCCTGAACCGGCTCGAAGGCCCGTCCTCGACCTACAACGCGCCCGTCGTGCTGCGGCTGGACGGGGTCCCGGACCGGGACGCGCTCGGCGCGGCCCTCGCCGACCTCACCGCGCGGCACGAGGTGCTGCGCACGGTGTACCCGGCGGGGCCGGACGCGGAGCCGCACCAGCAGGTGGCGGCGCAGACGGCGGTACCCCTCTCCGTACGGGACTGCCCCGCCGGTGAACTCGACTCGCTGGTGCACGAGTTCACCCGGCAGTCCTTCGACATCGGCACGGACCTGCCCGTCCGGGCCGCCGTGTTCGTACCGGAGGAGGACGGGAGCGGGGCCGGGGCGGTCGGCGGTGCCGGCTGCGCGAGCGTGCTCGTCCTGCTGATCCACCACGTGGCCACGGACGGCTGGTCGCTGGGCCCGCTCCTGCGCGACCTCGGCACGGCCTACGCGGCCCGGCTGGCCGGACGGGCCCCCGGCTGGGAGGAACTCCCCGTCCAGTACGCCGATTTCGCCGAATGGCAGCACGAGATGCTGGGCGACCCCGCGGACCCCGGCAGCCTGGCCGCGGAGCAGCTGGCGCACTGGCGCACCGCCCTGGCGGGCCTGCCCGCACTGACGGCCCTGCCCGCGGACCGGCCCCGGCCCGCGGAGCCCACGCACCGGGGGGCCACCGTGACCGCCCCGGTCGCGGCGGCAACCCACCGGGGGCTGCTGGAACTGGCCCGGGAGCGGGGGGCCAGCCTGTTCATGGTGGTGCGCACGGCCCTCGCGGCGGCGCTGTCGGCGGCGGGGGCCGGAGAGGACCTGGCGATCGGCACCCCGGTCGCGGGCCGCCCGGAGGAGGACCTGCACGAGCTGGTGGGCTTCTTCGTCAACTCGCTCGTGCTGCGCACGGACCTGTCCGGGGACCCGACCGTCGGCGAACTGATCGGCCGGGTAAGGGAGTCGGACCTCGCGGCGTACGCCCACGAGGACCTGCCCTTCGATCTGCTCGTCGAGCACCTCAACCCCGACCGGGACCTCGCCCACCACCCCTTCTTCCAGGTGATGCTGACCCTCCAGGCGGACGCGGAGCAGCCGGTGCGGCTGGGGCCGCTCACCGGGGAGCAGGCCTCGGCGGACCTGGCGGCGGCCAAGTTCGACCTGACGGCGCACTGCGCCCCGCGGCAGGGGCCGGACGGGCTGCCGGACGGGCTGGAGATCGGCTTCCAGTACGCGACGGACCTGTTCGACGAGGGCACGGCCCGGCTGCTGCTGGAGCTGTTCGGACGGGCGCTGGACGCCTTCGCGCAGCGCCCGGGGGCCCGGCTGGGCGCGCTCGGACTGCTGGCAGGCGAGGAGGAGCGGGAGCTCGCAGCCCGGCACGAGCGGCTGGCCGCGCTGGCAGCGGAGGCCGGGGCCGCCGCCGCGGCGCGGCGCGAGGCGGAGGCGGGCCCCGGCGGGGCGGGTGCGGGGCGCGGGGCGCCGTCCCCGCGCGAGGAGCTGGTGTGCGGGCTGTTCGCGGAGGTGCTGGGCCGCGACCTGGTGGGTCCGCAGGAGAGCTTCTTCAAGATCGGCGGGCATTCGCTGCTGGCGAGCAAGCTGGTCAACCGGATCCGTACGGTGCTCGGGGTGGAGCTGGGCATCCGGGACCTGTTCCTCGCGCCGACGGCGGCGGGGCTGTGCCGTCGGATCGGGGAGCAGGAGGGGGCGGCGGTGGCGCGCCCGGCCCTGCGCGCCGTACCGGCCGGCCAGCGGCCCGAGCGGCTGCCGCTGTCCTACGCGCAGCGCCGGCTGTGGCTGGTCGGGCAGTTGGAGGGGCCGAGCCGGTCGTACAACATCCCCGTGGTGCTGCCGTTGGACGGGCGTCTGGACGCGGGGGTGCTGGCGGCGGCGCTGGCCGATGTGGCGGAGCGGCACGAGGTGTTGCGCACGGTCTACCCGGCCGCGGCCGGCGAACCGTACCAGGAGGTCCGCACCGACGTCCGCCCCCGCCTCGACCTGGTGACCACAAGCGACGAGGAGCACACCGCACGCGCCGTGGACACCGCCGCCGGACACGTCTTCGACCTCGCCGCCGAGATCCCCTTCCGCGCCTGGCTCATCGACACCACCAGCACCGGAACCCAGACCCTCGTCCTCCTCATCCACCACATCGCAGGAGACGGCTGGTCCACCGGCTGCCTCCTCGACGACCTCAACCACGCCTACACCGCACGCACCCGGAAGACCACCCCCACCTGGCAGCCCCTCCCCGTCCAGTACTCCGACTACACCCTCTGGCAACACGCCCTCCTCGGCGACCCCACCGACCCCCACAGCCTCCTCACCACCCAACTCACCCACTGGCAAGGGGTTCTGGAGGGGCTTCCCGCGGTGACGGAGCTGCCTGCGGACCGGCCGCGGCCCGCGGAGCCGAGCCACACCGGGGCCGTGGTGCGCACCCGGCTCGGGGCGGACACGCACCGTGCGCTGCTGGCGCTGGGCAGGGAGCGGCAGGCCACCTTCTTCATGGTGGCGCGGGCCGCACTGGCGGCGGCGCTGTCGGCGGCGGGGGCCGGGGAGGACCTGGCCGTCGGCACCCCGGTCGGGGGCCGCCCGGACCAGGCCCTGGACGGGCTGGCCGGGTTCTTCGTCAACTCCCTCGTCCTGCGTACCGATCTCACGGGCGATCCGGAGCTGGGCGAGCTGCTGGACCGGGTGCGGGAGGCCGACCTGGCTGCGTACGCGCACCAGGACCTGCCCTTCGACCTGCTGGTCGAGCACCTCAACCCGGACCGGGCCCTGTCCCACCACCCCTTCTTCCAGGTGATGTTCACCCTGGGCACGGCCGAGGAGGCGCCGGTACGGATCGGCGGGGCGACGGCGCGGCCCACCTCCACCGACCTGTCGGCGGCCAAGTTCGACCTGACCGTGCACTGCGCCGAGGCGCGGGGGGCGGACGGCACTCCGGCGGGGCTGGAGCTCGGCGTCCAGTACGCGACGGACCTGTTCGACGAGGAGACCGCCGCGCTGCTGCTCGACCTGTACGCACGGGCCCTGCGGGCCTTCGCGGCCGGGACACCGGAGCGCCGGATCGGCGCGCTGGAGCTCCTGTCCGGCGAGGAGCGGCGCGGGCTCGACGCCCGCCGCGAGCGGCTCGCGGCCGCCGGGGCGCAGGCCGGTACCGGGGGCGGGGACACGGCTGCGGACGCGGGGGGCGCGGCGGACCGCGGCGGACCGCGGGCCGAGCGGGACCCGCGCGAGGAGATCCTGTGCGGGCTGTTCGCGGAGGTGCTGGGCCGGGACCTGGTGGGGCCCGACGACAACTTCTTCCGCTCCGGTGGGCATTCGCTGCTGGCGAGCAAGCTGGTCAACCGGATCCGTACGGTGCTCGGGGTGGAGGCCGGGATCCGGGACCTGTTCCTCGCGCCGACGGCGGCGGCCCTGCACCGGCGGCTCGGGGAGCGGGCGGACACCGGTGCGGCCCGCCCGGCCCTGCGCGCCGTACCGGCCGACCAGCGGCCCGAGCGGCTGCCGCTGTCCTACGCGCAGCGCCGGCTGTGGTTCACGGGGCAGCTGGAGGGGCCGAGCGCCACGTACAACATCCCGGTGGTGCGCAGGCTCGAACAGCCGCTGGAGCCCCGGGCGTTCGCCGAAGCGCTGGCCGATGTGGCGGAGCGGCACGAGGTGCTGCGCACGGTCTACCCGGCCGCGGCCGGCGAACCGTACCAGGAGGTCCGCACCGACGTCCGCCCCCGCCTCGACCTGGTGACCACAAGCGACGAGGAGCACACCGCACGCGCCGTGGACACCGCCGCCGGACACGTCTTCGACCTCGCCGCCGAGATCCCCTTCCGCGCCTGGCTCATCGACACCACCAGCACCGGAACCCAGACCCTCGTCCTCCTCATCCACCACATCGCAGGAGACGGCTGGTCCACCGGCTGCCTCCTCGACGACCTCAACCACGCCTACACCGCACGCACCCGGAAAACCACCCCCACCTGGCAGCCCCTCCCCGTCCAGTACTCCGACTACACCCTCTGGCAGCACACCCTCCTCGGCGACCCCACCGACCCCCACAGCCTCCTCACCACCCAACTCACCCACTGGGAAGAGGCGTTGCGCGGGATGCCGCCGCTGACGGACCTGCCCGTCGACCGGCCCCGGCCGGCCGAGCCGAGCCACACCGGGGCGCTGACGACCTTCTCGCTGGGCGCGCAGGCGCACCGGCGGCTGGCCCGGACGGCGCACGAGCACGGGGCCACGCTGTTCATGGTGGTGCAGGCGGCCCTCGCGGCCGTGCTGACCCGGCACGGATCGGGTACCGACCTGGCCCTCGGGACCACGGTCGCGGGCCGCGCCGACGACGCGCTGCACCGGCTGGCCGGGTTCTTCGTGAACACGCTGGTCCTGCGGACCGACACCGCCGGGGACCCGTCGTTCACCGATCTGCTGGGCCGGGTCCGGGAGGCCGGGCTCGCCGCGTACAGCCACCAGGACGTGCCCTTCGACCGGCTGGTGGAACACCTCAACCCGCACCGCTCCTCGGCCCACCACCCGCTGGTGCAGGTCATGCTCCAGGTGCACGCCGCGCCCGTGGGCGGCGGCCGGGAGGCCGGCGCGGACCGGCTGGCCGGGACCCAGCTGCCGGTGGGCGCGCACAGTGCCAAGGCCGACCTGACCTTCGCGCTCACCGAGACCCGGGACGGCGCCGGGGAGCCGGGCGGGCTGGACGGCGTACTGGAGTACGCCTGCGACCTCTTCGACCCGGTGACGGCGGCGCTGCTCGCGGAGCGGCTGGTGCTGACGCTGGAGGCGGTGGCCGCGGATCCGCGGCAGCGGATCGGGGACCTGGAGTACCCGGGCGCGCCGGTGCCGGGGCCGGTTCCGGCGGGCTCCTCCGAGCAGGGGCTGCTCCTGCTGGACGGGCTGCTGCGGCCGGTGCCGGCGGGGGTGCCGGGTGAGGTGTACGAGCGGAGCGCGTCCGCGTCTGAAGCCGCGGGGTGGGTGCCGGACCCGTTCGGCCCGCCCGGGGCGCGGATGCGGCGCACGGGCGAGCGGGCGGTACGGACCGCGGGCGGCGCGCTGCGGCGGCTGGGCGGGGACTCGGTGAACGGGTACACCGTCGAGCCGGGCCGGGTGGAGGCCGCACTCGAGGCGCACCCGGCGGTGGTACGGGCCGTCACGGTGGTCCGCGGTGACCGGCTGCTGGCGTACGTGCAGGCGGAGGGCGGCGCCCGCCCGGCCGACGGGGCGGAGCTCCAGGCCTGGGCGGCGCGGCGGCTGCCGGAGTACCTGGTACCGGCGGTGGTGACGGTGCTGGCCGTGCTGCCGGTGGGGGCGGACGGGCGGACGGACGTCCGGGCGCTGCCCGAGCCGGGGGCGGCGGGCGCCGCCGGGGCCGGGGCGGAAGCCGGGGCGGAATCCGGGTCCCCGCTGGAGGACGAGCTCACCGCGCTGTTCTCGGAGCTGCTCGGCGGGCGGTCCGTGGGGCGGGACGACAACTTCTTCCGGGTGGGCGGGCATTCGCTGCTCGCGGTGCAGCTGGTCAACCGGGTGCGGGCCGATCTGGGGCGGGAGATCACGCTGCGGGAGGTGTTCCGCTTTCCTACGGCGGGGCGGCTGGCGGGGCGGTTGGCGGAGATGGCGGGGGCCGGTGCCGGTGCGCCGGACTCCCGGTCCTTCATCCCCACCCCGCCGCCGGTGCCGGCTGTGCCGGCGCTGCGGCGCCGCACCCAGGGCGGGGCCCGGGTCCGCACCCCCTGACCCGCCCCTCCCCGGAGCCCCGCCCAGCCACCGCTGCGCGGGGCTCTTCCCCTACCCTCCCCTTCCCGAAGCGGGGGCTTCGCCCCCACACCCCCGCGCCTCAAACTCCCCCAGACTTCGTCCGGGGGGACCCCCTGGCGGGGCTGGTTTTGGCTGGGGTGGGCGGGTCGGGGGAGGAAATCAAGCCCGCGCGGCGATTGAGCGCACCGGGCGCGGAGCGCACGGAACAGCGGTACGAGTCGGGGGCAGGACCCCTCGGGGGAGGGGCAGTTGGGGGCGGCAGTGTGGGGGACGGTTCTGCCGGGAGGGCTGCCCGCCGCAGGGCTGACGCGCGTCTAGCGTGGTGGCACGGAGGCGAGACGTACCGACAGCGCCCCCACCACCCGCCCCGACCCCTCGCCTGCGCCCGCCCCTGCCTGGAGGAATGACGATGCCCGCACCCGAGCCCGAGCTCCTCGACGGCGGCCCGCCGGTGCTCCCCGCGCCGCACGTGCTCGACCTGATCGACGCCCAGGCCGCCGCCGGGCCCGAGCGGCTCGCCCTGGTCCACGGCCGGGAGCGGATGACGTACGGGGAGCTGGCCGGGGCGGTGGCCGCCCGGGCGGCCGAGCTGGCCGCGGCCGGGGCCGGACCGGGCCGCCTGGTCGGCGTCCACCGGCCCCGCTCGATCGAGGTGGTCGTCGGCCTGCTGGCGGTGCTGCGCACCGGCGCCGCCTACCTGCCGCTGGACGTGCAGGCGCCCGACGCCCGCAACGCCGCGATCCTCGCGGACAGCTGCGGGGACGCGGCCCCCGCCCCGGCCGAGGTGGCCGCGGCCGGGGAGCTGGTCCTCGGCGGTCCGGGGGTCGGGGAGGGTGCGGCGTACGTCATCTACACCTCCGGTTCCACGGGCACCCCGAACGGCGTGGTCGTCGCCCACGACTCGCTGGCGCACTTCGTCGCCGGGGCGGGGCCCGCCTACGGGATCGGCGCCGGTGACCGGGTCCTGCAGTTCAGCCCGCTGCACTTCGACGCGAGCGTGCAGGAGCTGTTCGTGACGCTGGGTGCGGGCGGGGTGCTCGTCCTGCGCACCGAGGACATGCTCGACGTTCAGGAACTGCTGGCCGGGTGCGCCGAGCACGGCGTGACCGTGCTCGACCTGCCGGCGGCGTACTGGCACGAGCTGGTGTACGCGGTCGGCGCCGGGCTGGCCGTCCTGCCCGACTGCCTCCGCACGGTGATCATCTACGGGGAGGCGGCGCTGCCCGAGCGCGTCGCCCAGTGGTGCCAGGGCGTCGGGGACCGGATCCGGCTGCTGAACGCGTACGGCCCGACGGAGTGCACGGTGGTCTCGACGGTCGCCGACCTGTCCCGGTACGAGGGCGGCCCGGTCCCCATCGGCAAGCCGCTGCCCGGGGTCCGCGCGGCCCTGGTGGACGGCGAACTGTGGCTGCTGGGCGGCGGGTTGACCCGGGGCTACCTGGGCCGTCCCGAGCTCAACGCCCGCCGCTTCACGGAGCTCGGCGGCGAGCGGGCGTACCGTACGGGCGATGTGGCGGCCTTCCGCGCCGACGGCCAGATCGACTACCACGGGCGCGTCGACGACGAGGTGAAGATCGGCGGGCAGCGCATCGACCCGGCGTCCGTCGAATCGGTCCTGACCGGGCACCCGGGGGTGCGCGAGGTGGCCGTGGTGGCCCAGCAGGACGCCGAGGGGGTCAAGCGGCTGGTCGCCTTCGCGGTGACGGTCCCGGGGACGGGTGCGGGCGAACTGCGGGACTGCGTACGGGAGAAGCTGCCGCCGGCGGCCGTGCCCGCGGTGTTCGCGCTGGTGCCCTCCCTGCCCCGGACCAGCTCGGGGAAGATCGACCGCAAGGTGCTGCGCACCACGGACCCCGAACCGCGGCTGGAGCTGCTGCCGGAGGAGGACCGGGTACCGCTGTCGTTCGCGCAGCGCCGGCTGTGGCTGCTCAACCGCATGGAGGGCCCCTCGGCCACGTACAACATGCCCGTGGTCGTCGAGCTGGACGGCGTACCCGACGAGTCGGCGCTGACCGCGGCCCTCGGGGACCTCGCCGGGCGGCACGAGGTGCTGCGGACGGTCTTCCCGGCCGCGGGCGCGGCGGGCGAGCCGTACCAGCACGTCCTGGACGGGGCCCGGCTGCCGTTCGACGCGCAGGACTGCACCCCGCAGGAGCTTGCCGGGCGGGTGGCGGCCTGCACCTCGGAGACCTTCGACTTCACCCGTGAACAGCCCCTGAGGGCACGGCTCCTGCGCACCGGCGACGGGCGGTCCACGCTCGTCCTGCTGCTGCACCACGTGGCGGGCGACGGCTGGTCCGTGGGCCCCCTGCTGCGCGACCTGTCCGAGGCCTACGCGGCCCGGCTGGCCGGCGGGGCCCCGCAGTGGGAGCCGCTGCCGGTGCAGTACGCCGACTACACCCTGTGGCAGCAGGAGGCCCTCGGCAGCGCCGCGGACCCGCAGTCCGCGCTCTCCCGGCAGCTGGCGCACTGGCGCACCGCCCTCGACGGGCTGCCCGAGGCCACCGCCCTGCCCCTGGACCGGCCGCGGCCCGCTGAGCCCTCGCACCGGGGCCGCACCCTGATCGCCCGGATCGCCCCCGCGGTCCAGCAGCAGCTGGTGCAGGCCGCCGCCGAGCGGGGCGCCAGCATGCTGATGGTGCTCCAGTCGGCCCTCGCCCTCACCCTCGGCGCCGCCGGGGCGGGCCCGGACGTGGCCCTCGGCACCCCGGTCGCGGGCCGCTCGGACGAGGCCCTCGACGATCTGGTCGGCTTCTTCGTCAACACCCTCGTCCTGCGTACCGACCTGGGCGGGGAGCCCAGCTTCGGCGGGCTGCTGGAGCGGGTCCGGGACGCCGACCTGGCCGCGTACGCCCACCAGGACCTGCCCTTCGACCTGCTGGTCGAGCACCTCAGCCCGCGCCGTGCGCTGGGCCGGCACCCGCTCTTCCAGGTGATGCTGACCGTGCAGAACGGCTCCGGGCAGCCGGAGGAGATCGCGCTCGGGCCGCTGACCGGGCGGTTCGCGGCCAGCGGGCTGGAGGCGGCCAAGTTCGACCTGATGGCCTCGTGCGTGGACGCGCGGGACGCGGAGGGCGGGGCGGCCGGCCTGGAGGTCTGGTTCCAGTACGCGACGGACCTGTTCGAGGAGGACACCGCCCGGCTGCTGCTGGACCTCTTCGAGCGGACCCTGCACGCCTTCGCCGCCGACCCCGGCGCCCCCGCGGACGCCTCCGCCCTCCTCACGGAGGACGAGCGCGCGGGCCTGGAGCGGCGGCGGGAGACCGTCGCGGCCCTGGCCGCGGCCCGGGAGGCGGAGTCCGCCGCGGCGGGGGCCGCGGCGGCCGGGGCGGCGGCCCCGCACGAGGAGGAGCTGCGGCGGCTGTTCGCCGAGATCCTCGGAGTCGAACACGTCGGCGCGGACGAGGACTTCTTCGCCATCGGCGGGCACTCCATGTCCGGTGTCCGGCTCGCCAACCGGATCCGTGCGCTGCTCGGGGCGGAGGTCCGCATCCGCGACCTGTTCCTCGCCCCGACCCCGGCCGCCCTGGCCCGCCGCATCGCCGGCGCGCAGCCGGCGGCGGGCGGTACGGGGGCCGGAGCGGACGGGGACGCGGGAGCAGAGACGGGGGCGCAGGCCCCGGCACCGGCCGCCGGGCCCGGGGAGGCACAGGCCGCGGACCGCGCCCAGGCGCCCGCCCGCCGCCTGGTGCGGGCCGCCGAGCGGCCCGGGCGGCTGCCGCTGTCCTACGCCCAGCGCCGGCTGTGGTTCATCAACGAGCTGGAGGGGCCGAGCGCCTCGTACAACATCCCGATGGTGATGCGCCCGGGGCAGCCGCTGGACCCGGAGGCCCTGCGTGCCGCGCTGGCCGACCTCGCCGACCGCCACGAGGTGCTGCGCACCGTGTACCCGGCAGTGGACGGGGAGCCGTACCAGCAGGTGCTGGAGTCCGCCCGCCCGGAGCTGGAGCTCGTGGCCGCCGGGCCCGGCGACCTGGCCGGGGAGCTGGCCGCCGCCACCGGGTACGTCTTCGACCTGGCCCGCGAACTGCCCCTGCGCGCCTGGCTGGTGGAGCCCGGCGACGACAGCGGGCAGGTGCTCGTCCTGCTGCTGCACCACATCGCCGGGGACGGCTGGTCCACCGGTCCGCTGCTGGCCGACCTGACCCGGGCGTACACGGCCCGGCTGGCGGGCGCCGCCCCGGACTGGGAGCCGCTGCCCGTGCAGTACGCGGACTTCACCCTCTGGCAGCTGGCCGCCCTGGAGGGCGGGCAGAGCGCGGCGGACCTGGAGTTCTGGTCGCGGCAGCTGGCCGGGGCCCCGCCCGTGCTGGAGCTGCCCGCGGCCCGCACCCGGCCGGCCGAGGCCTCGCACCGGGGCGCGCAGGTGCCGCTGGCCCTCGGCGCACCGACGCACCGGGCACTGGCCGCCCTGGCCCGCGAGCACGGCGCTTCGCTGTTCATGGTGGTGCAGGCCGCGCTGGCCGCGACGCTGACCCGGCACGGCGCGGGCACGGACCTGCCGCTGGGCACGATGGCGGCGGGCCGCGAGGACGAGGCGCTCGGGGGGCTGGTGGGCTTCTTCGTCAACACCCTCGTGCTGCGTACGGACACCTCGGGGAACCCGGCCTTCCGGGAGCTGCTGGAGCGGGTGCGGGACACGGACCTCGCCGCGTACGCCCACCAGGAGCTGCCGTTCGACCGGCTCGTGGAGCACCTGAACCCGCGCCGCACCACGGCCCACCACCCGCTGGTGCAGGTGGTCGTCCAGCTGCACCACGACTACGCAGCGGATGCGGGAGCGGGCTCCGCGGCGCTGTCCGGGACGCCGGTCCCCGTCGAGGCGGCGTCGACCAAGTTCGACATGACCCTGGCCCTGTGGGAGGCCCGGGACGCGGACGGGGCCCCGGCCGGGCTGTCCGGCGGGCTGGAGTACGCCGCCGACCTGTACGACCCGGCCACGGCCGCGCTGCTCGCCCGGCACCTGGCGGACACCCTGGAGGCCGTGGCGGCCGACCCGGACCTGCCGATCGGGGAGATCGGGCTGCTGAGCCCGCAGGAGGAGCGCCTGCTGCTGGCGGAGTTCAACGACACCGCCGCCGAGCGGACCTCGCGGGCGCCCGTGCACGAGCTGTTCGCCGCGCAGGCCCGCCGGACCCCCGGCGCCCCCGCGGTGACCTTCGGCGCGCAGACCCTGACGTACGCCGAACTCGACCGCGCCGCCGATGGGTTGGCGCACCGCCTGCGGGTGGCCGGGGCGGCTGCGGGCGCCGCGGTGGGGCTGCTGTTGGAGCGCGGCCCGCTGCTGGTGGCCGCCGCCCTCGCGGCCCTCAAGTGCGGGGCGGCGTACGTACCGCTCGACCCGCGGCTGCCGCGGGCCCGGACCGCCGTGATGCTGGCGGACTCGGGGGCGGCGGTGCTGCTGACGGACGCGGCGGGCGCGGACTCCCCCGCGGCGGCGCAGGCGCGGGAGGCGGGGCTGCCGGTCCTGGCGGCGGCCGGCGCCGCGCCCGCAGGGCAGGGCCCGGCGCCGGCCGCCCCGCAGGTCGAGGTCCCGGACGAGTCCCTGATGTACGTGATGTTCACCTCGGGCTCCACCGGCCGCCCGAAGGCCGTCGGGGTGACCCACCGCAACGTGGCCGAACTGGCCGCCGACCGGATCTGGGACCCCGTCAGCCACCGCCGGATGCTGGTCCACTCGGCCATCGGCTTCGACGCCTCGACGTACGAGCTGTGGGTGCCGCTGCTGCACGGCGGGGAGCTGGTGATCGCCCCGGGCGACGGGGCCGACCTCGCCGGGCTGGACCGCACGATCCGCGAACACCGCGTCACGGCTGCGTACTTCACGATGGGCCTGTTCCACGTGATGGCCGACGAGGGCCTCGACACCCTGCGCCTCCTCGAAGAGGTGTGGACGGGCGGGGACGCGGCCTCCCCCACCGCGCTGCGGCGGGTCCTGGAGCACTGCCCCGACACGGTGCTCGTGCACTCGTACGGGCCCACGGAGACCACCTTCGCCTCCCACAACCAGCGCTTCGGGACGGACCTGCGCACCCTCGACGGGGTGCACCTGGGCCGGCCGATGGACAACACCCGCAGCTACGTGCTCGACGCGCGGCTGCGCCCGGTGCCCGTGGGCGCCCCCGGCGAGCTGTACGTGTCCGGCTCCCACGTGGCCCGCGGCTACCTGGGGCGGCCGGGGATGACCGCCGAGCGGTTCCTCGCGGACCCGTTCGCCGCGGACGGCTCGCGGATGTACCGCACCGGCGACCTGGTGTGCTGGACCCCGGAGGGCGAACTGCGCTTCCTGGGGCGGGCCGACGGGCAGGTCAAGCTCCGCGGGTTCCGCATCGAGCCCGGCGAGGCAGAGGAGGCCCTGGCCCGCCATCCCGCCGTCGGACAGGCGGTGGTGACGGTCCGTGAGGACCGGCCGGGCGAGAAGCAGCTCGTCGGGTACGTGGTCCCGCGGGCCGGGGGCTCGGTCACCGAGGCGGAGCTGCTGGCCGCCGCCGCGGCCGAACTCCCCGCGCACCTGGTGCCGTCGGCGGTGGTCGTGCTGGACGCGGTCCCGCTGACCGTGAACGGCAAGCCCGACCGGGCGGCCCTGCCCGCCCCGGCGCACCGCGCCGCCGCCGGACGGGGTCCGCGCAACCCCCGCGAGGCGGTGCTGTGCGGGCTGTTCGCCGAGATCCTCGGGGTGGCCGAGGTCGGCATCGACGACAACTTCTTCGCCCTGGGCGGCCATTCGCTGCTCGGTGTGCGGCTGGTGAGCCGGATGCGGACGGTCCTCGGTATCGAGCGCACGGTCCGCGACCTGTTCCGCACCCCGACCGTGGCCGGGCTGCTGCGGGCCACCGGCGACCCGGCGGGCTCGGGCGCGGACGGCAGCGCGATGGGGGTGCTGCTGCCGCTGAGCACCCGCGGCACCCGCCGGCCGCTGTTCTGCGTCCACCCCGGGACCGGCGTCGGCTGGTCGTACGCGGGCCTGGCCCGGCACCTGGGCCCGGAGCAGCCGCTGTACGCCCTCCAGGCCCGCGCGCTCAGCGAGCCGGGGCACGCCCCGCGCAGCGTGGCGGAGATGGCCGCGGACTACGTGGAGCGGATCCGGCTGGTCCAGCCCTGGGGCCCGTACCGGCTGCTGGGCTGGTCCTTCGGCGGCACGGTGGCCCAGGCGATGGCCGTGCGGCTGGCGGAGCTGGGCGAGCGGGTCGAGCTGCTGGGCCTGATGGACGTCCACCAGACCGGTCCGGGCAGCGCCCTGCACGCCCAGGCGCTGCGGGAGGCGGAGGAGGCCGAGCGGGCGGCCGCCGCCGGGGCGGACCCCGCGCGGGAGCCGGCCCCCGGTCCGCTGCTCGACCCGGTGCTGGCCGGGTTCACGGACGCCGAGCTGCGGGCGGTGGCGCACGCCTCGCGCACCCACGCGGCACTGATGGCCCGCCACGTGCCGCAGCCTGCGGAGGCCGCGGAGACGGTGTTCTTCACGGCGCTGCGACCCGGCGAGCCGGCCGATTCGCTCGCACACTCCTGGCGGCCCTTCATCGAGGGCCCGCTGGAAAACCACACGATAGCCGCCGCACATCTGGAAATGACCGAGCCGGCCCCCCTCGCGGAAATCGGCAGGATCATTTTCGAGAAACTCGAAGAAATCAATTCAATGGACACCGCCGTGGAATCGGCGCTGGAATCGAGGAGCCAGTCATGACGAACCCGTTCGACGACACCGAGGGCACGTTCCACGTCGTGGTCAACGCCGAGGGGCAGCACGCCCTGTGGCCCACCTTCGCGGACGTTCCCGCAGGCTGGGACGTGGTGCTCAGCGAGGCGACCCGCGCCGCCGCCCTCTCCTACGTAGAGGAGAACTGGACGGACATCCGGCCCAAGAGCCTGGTCGCCCAGTACGCCTGACCCCTCCCGCACCACCCCGGAATTCCGGCCGTGCCCCGCAGCTGCCCGCTGCGGGGCACGGCCTTTCGCTTTCCGCCCCCGCACTCCCCTGCCGCTCTCCACTCTTCCCGCTTTCTGCCGCCGGAACTTCCCCTCACCCTTTTCGGGCTGACCTATTTTTGAGCCATGAAGATTCTGCTGACCGGCACCGCGTCGGATTCCCACACCTGGAATCTGGTTTATCTGCAGCTCCTTCTCGAAGAGCTGGGGCACCGGGTCGTCAACCTCGGCCCGTGTGTGACGGACGACCTCCTCGCCGCCGGCTGCCACGAGCACGCCCCCGGCCTGGTGGTCATCAGCAGCGTCAACGGGCACGGCTACCGCGACGGCCTCTCGGCCGTCCGGCGGCTGCGCTCCGAGCGGGCGTTCGCCGGGCTCCCGGTGGTCATCGGCGGCAAGCTCGGGGTGGCCGGCACCCGGGACCCCGAGCGCGCCGCCCGGCTCACGGAGGCCGGCTGCGACGCGGTCTTCGACGACGGGAACACCGACGCCCTGCGCACCTTCGTGGCGGACCTGTCGGCGCAGTTCCCGCCCGTGCGGGCCACGGCATGAGCTCCGCGACCCTCACCGCCCCCGCCCGGCCGGCCGCCGCGGGCGGCCGGGGCTCCGGCCCGGCCCCCTCCTTCGGCGCCTTCGTGGCGGAGGCCGCGGCGGCCGGCCGGCTGGTGGTCCAGCCGCGGATGGGCTTCTGCGACCCGCGCCGGATGCGCAGCGGGCTGGAGGCCACGAAGGCCGCGGCCGCCACCACGGTCGGCACCCTCACCATCGACAGCTACACGCGCGTGGGCGACCAGGAGGCGGCCCGCGCCTCCCTCGCCGAGGGCGTACCGCTCAACGGCTACCCGATCGCCACCCACCCCGCGGCCCGGACCCGCCGGCTGCTGGCCGGGGTGCTCGACGAGACGTTCCCGGTCCAGGTCCGGCACGGCTCCTCGCACCCGGAGGCGATCATCCGGTCCCTGGCCGCGGCCGGGCTCGACGCCACCGAGGGCGGCCCGGTCTCGTACTGCCTGCCGTACGGGCGCACCCCGCTGGCCGACTCGGTGGAGAACTGGGCGCGGGGCTGCGAACTCCTCGCGTCCCTGGTGCCCGCCCCCCGGGTGGCGCACCTGGAGAGCTTCGGCGGCTGCATGCTCGGCCAGCTGTGCCCGCCGGGCCTGCTGGTGGCGCTCAGCCTCCTGGAGGGGCTGTTCTTCGTGCAGCACGGCATCCGCAGCGTGTCGCTGAGCTACGCGCAGCAGACGGACCCCGCCCAGGACGAGGAGGCGGTACGGGCGCTGCGGCGGCTGGCGGCGGAGTTCCTGCCGCCGGAGGTGGACCGGCACGTGGTCCTCTACACGTACATGGGCGTCTACCCGCGCACCCGGCACGGTGCCGTGCGGCTGCTGGAGGCCTCGGCCCGGCTCGCGGTCCGCGCGGGCGCGCACCGGCTGATCGTCAAGACCGCGGCGGAGGCCCACCGCATCCCGACGGTCGGGGAGAACGTCGAGGCGCTGGAGACCGCCGCGTCGACGGCCGTGCTGACGGACGCCCCCGGCGCGAACGGCAGCGGGGGCGCGTACCGCGGGGACGGCGCCGACGGGGACAGCGAGGTCTACGCGGAGGCGCGCGCCTTCGTGGAGGCGGTGCTCGAACTCGGCCCGGACACCGGCCGGGCCCTGCGGACCGCCTTCGCCCGCGGCTACCTCGACGTCCCGTTCTGCCTGCACCCCGACAACGCGGGCCGGTCCCGCAGCTTCGTCGACCCGGGCGGCCGGCTGCGCTGGTCCGACGCGGGGGCGATGCCGGTGGCCCCGTCCCTGGTGGCGGGCGGCCGCTCCGCCCTGACCTCGGACGGCCTGCTGGCCGCCGTCCACGGCCTGGCCGCCCGGTACGACGCCCTCCCCGCGGAGCTCACCGCCCCCGCCTGACCCGCGGGCACCACCCGCCCGCACCCCTGACGTGCCGGTCCCGTCCGATCCCCTTCCCGTACCACTGCTCTGAAAGCGAGTGACGCCATGGAACACACCTCAGGCCCCCAGCTGCCGCCCCCGCTCGGCGAGCACCTGCGCTCCCCGCAGCTGCGCTCGGCGATGCTCGTCCAGCAGGAAGCCCTTTACGCCGCACGGGAGTTCCTGCGCGGCGAGGGGTTCACCGAGCTGCTGCCCCCGCTGGTCGGCCCGGTGACCGACCCCGGCGGACGCGGGGCCAAGGCCCTGGACGTGGACTACTACGGGCACCCGTACAAGCTGATGACGAGCGCGATCCTCTACAAGCAGGCCTCGCTCCAGGGCTTCCCGAAGCTCTTCTACATCGCCCCGAACGTGCGGGTGGAGCCGGAGGAGACCGCCGGCACCGGGCGCCACCTGGTCGAGTTCCACCAGATCGACGTGGAGATCGCCGGGGCGGACCGGCGCGGCGCCCAGGACGTGGCCGCGGGGATGCTGACGCACATCGTCGAGCACGTGTGGACGGCCGTACCGGACGTGCTGCGCGAACTGGGCCGCGACGAGCTGGACTTCGCCGAGCTGCGCTCGGGCAAGTTCGACGCGTGCAGCCACGGGGAGGCGGTGGCCCGCCTGATCGGGCAGGGCCACCCGCAGAGCCCCGACGCCGAGATCGACTGGGCCGGGGAGCGGATCCTCTCCCTGGAGGCCGACCGGCCGTTCTTCGTGAACGACTACCCGAAGGGCTCGCGCGGGTTCTACGACCGCGAGGACCCCGAAAACCCCGGCGTGCTGCGGAACTTCGACCTGCTGGCGCACGGCGGGTACGGGGAGCTGGTCAGCGGCAGCGAGCGCGAGGCGGACTACGCCACGATCGTCACCCGGATGCGTGAGAGCGGCGAGAACCCGGCCAAGTACGCCTGGTACCTGGACCTGGCCCGCGAGGGCATCCCGTCCAGCGCCGGCTTCGGCATGGGCCTGCAGCGGCTGGTCCGCTTCCTGACCGGTCTCGACTCCCTGTGGCAGGTCAGCGCCTACCCGAAGCTCCCCGGGGTGGTGGCCCCGTGACCGGGCTGCGGGCGGCGGGGTTCCCGGAGCGCGCGGTGCGCGCACGGGCCCGCAGCGGCACGGCGGAGGTGTTCCCGCCGGCGGACGGGTACGGCGCGGAGCTGTACGGGCAGGGCGGCGGCGGCGGCGACGGCGACGGGGCGCAGGACGCCGCGCCGGACGCGCTGGACCGGGCGCGGATCGCCCCGCCGGTGTTCATGCCGGCCCGCCTGGAGAAGCTGATCGACCTGGGCCGCGAACCGGGCCACGACGACGTGGACCTGCGTACGGACGTGGGCGGGTTCCGCAGTGAACTGCCGCTGTTCCTCTCGGCGTTCGGCTCCACCCGGGCCGGCAGCGGGGACCTGGGCGTGGCGGCGAGCCGGCAGGCGGCGCGGCTGGGCGTCCCGATGGTGATCGGCGAGAACATGGTCCCCGTGCACGGCTACCGGCGCGCCGGGGCCGCGGACGGGGCCCGGTCCGCGCTGCTGGCCCGGATCGCGGCGTACACGGAGTGCGTGGCGGACGGGGTCGGCGGGGTGGTGGTGCAGCAGTCCACCGAGGACGCCGACTCCGAGGTGTGGAACCTGGTCTACAGCGACCCGGGCACCCGCCCGCTGCTGGAGTCGGGGCGGCTGGCCTTCGAGCTGAAGACGGGCCAGGGCGCGAAGCCGGGCCTCGGCGGGATGACGGTCGTGGACCGGGCCGAGGGCGAGCGGCTGGCCGGCCGGTTCACCGTACGCGACGTGCTGGGCCGCGGCGGCCGGGCGGCCGGGGGCGGGGCGGACGGGTCTGCGGCCGAAGGAGCCGGCGCGGCGGACACCGCCGCCGGACCCGGTGCGGAGCACCTGCTGCGCTGCGCCACCCCGGGGACCTTCACCGAGGAGATCCTGCGCCAGCAGCTGCGCTTCATGCGGAACAACTTCCCGAAGGCCCGCACCTGGGTGAAGTTCCACCCGGGCCGCGATGTGGCCCTCGCCGCCGCCACGGCCTGGCGCGCCGGTGCGGACGCCGTGACCGTCGACGGGGCGGAGGGCGGCACGGGCTGGGCCCCGCGGGTCTTCCTGGACCAGGTCGGGCTGGGCCTGGCCGACTGCCTGCGGCTGGTCGCGGCGGGCGGGCGGCCCGACGGCCCCGCCGCCGCGGGCTGCCTGCTGGCCACCGGCCGGATGTGGGAGGGCGGCCGGGCCGTCCGCGCCCTGGCGCTCGGCGCGCGGGCCGTGGGGCTGGGCCGGGCCGCGCTGGTCGCGGTCGACGAGGACCCGCAGGAGGGCCTGGTCCGGCTGGCCGGAGCCCTGGCCCTGGAGGTCCGCCTCCTGACCAGCGCACTCGGCAAGTACCACAGCGGCCTGCTGGGCCCGGAGGACCTGTGGTGGCCGGAGCACCGGGGCGCCGCCCCCGCGGGGCCGCCCGCGGCAGCGGCCGCACCGGCACCGGGTACCGGCGCTCCCCTCACCGGGGCCTCCCGGTGACCGGCACCCGCCGGGGGCGGACGCGGCTGACCGCGGACCGGCACCCGGACCGGTCCGCGGCCCGGTCCGGCACCCGGGGCGGCACCCGGACCGGTGGCCGCGGCGGCCCGTGCCGCTCCGCCGGAGCCCCCGGCCCTGCGGGGCCCGCGGGGCCTGTGGGTCCCGCAGGCCCTCCGGGGACGGCTGCGGCCCGCGCCGCGGGCCGGTTCGTGTACGCCCGGTTCTCGCTGTCCGAGCTGCCCGGGGTCACCTCCGATCCCGCGCGGACGACGCCGGCCGCCGCGGCCGCCGCCGTACGCACCCTGGCAGCTGCCGGCCGCGGCTACCTCGGCGGCCGGCTGGAACTCCGTACGGACGGCCCGCCTCCGCGCACCCCCCGCCAGGCCGGCGCCCTCGCCGAGGCCCAGCGGCGGGCCGCCGCCCTGGCCGTCGAATCGGCGCTGCACGGCGGCCCGGGCACGGCCCGCCTGCGCATCCGCCGCCACCCCTGACCCCTGACCCCTGCTCCCGACCCTCGCCCCTGCCCCTGTCTCCTGACCGCTGCTCCCCTCCTCCCCGCACTCCTCAGAGAAAGAGTCCTCCATGGCTACGACAACCCAGGCGGGCCCGCCCGGCACCGACCGCCCGGCCACCGTCCACTGGGGCAAGGTGGGCGCCCTGGTGGGCGGTCAGGCCGCCGTCCAGGGCGGCAGTTTCGCCCTCCTGATCGCCATGAACTGGACCGCCGTGCAGATCGGCGGCACCACCGCGGTCACCCTGCTGATGCTCGCGGCCACCGTGCCGCGGGCCCTCATGCTGGTCTTCGGCGGTGCGGTGGCCGACCTGCTCGGGCCGCGGATCGTGCTGCTGCGCGCCACCTCGGCCCGGGTGGCCGTCCTGGCCGCGGGCGCACTGGTCGTGGCGGGCACGGACCGGCTGTGGCCCCTGGCGGTCGTGGCGCTGGTGGAGGGCTCCCTGCTCGGGCTCGCCGGGCCGGCGTCCGGGGTGCTGATGCCGCAGTTCGCGGCCCGCGAGCACCTGGCCCGCGCCAACTCCCTGTACGGGATGGTGCTGCGGCTCGCGCCCGTCGTGGGCGCCCCCGCCGGGGCCTGGCTGATCGCCGTGGGCGAGCTGTGGCAGGCGATGGCGGTGGGGGCCGTGACCTGCGCGCTCTGGCTGGGGTGCGCGTACTACGTCACGCGCGGGATGGCCCGCCCCGACCGCAAGCCCGGGGCCTCGCTGCTGAAGCGGTCCGGGGACGGCTTCCGGCTGCTGGCCGCGCACCCGCGGCTGCGCTGGCTGTTCGTGGCCTCCTTCTGCATGGACATGGCCTTCAGCTGGCCCGCCGAGGTGGCGCTCCCGCTGCTGGTCTCCGAGCGCGGCTGGGGGGTCGGCGCGGTCGCCGCGGTCCTGGCCTGCTTCAGCGTGGGGGCGCTCGGGTCCAGCCTGCTGGGCGCCGTACTCGCGCACCGGATCCCGCAGTTCGTACGGCTCGTGGTGACCGGCGTGGGGATGGCGGCGGGGATCGTCGTCATGGCCCTGATGCCGACCGCGCCCGCCCTGGCGGCCGTCGCGGTCGCGGTGGGCCTGCTGGCCGGGCTGAACGGGCCCGCGATCGTCACCCTGTACCAGCAGGCGGCCCCGGAGGACCGGATGGGCGCGGCCATGTCCACGCTCGCGCTGGCGGGCATCGGTACGGCGCCGGTCTCGATCGCGGTGTTCAGCAGCATCTCGCTGGGGCTGGGCGTACAGAACACCTGGCTGGTCTGCGGAGCCCTCGCCTGCCTGTCGCCGGTAGCGGCCCTGCTGGCCCTGCGCAGCCCGGCCCGCCCGGAGCAGGCGGGGCAGGCAGAGCAGGCAGACCGTGCAGACGCCGGGGCGACGGCAGTGGCGGAAGCCACGGGAGCGGCGGACGCCAAGGCTACGACCGCGGCGACCGGAACCGCCGGGGCGCCGGACGGTACCCCGGCCCCGGCCGGAGCCGCCCCCGCACCGCCCACCGGGTCCGGTACGGGCGCAGGGCTCCGGCCGGCCGCGGGCCCCACCCCGGACGGGGCCGCGGCGAAGCCCGCCCGCATCAGCACCTCCCGCTCCCGCTCCGGCTCCAGCACCGGCACCGGCACCGGCACCGGCACCCCTGCCGTCCCGCCCGCCCCCGCACCGGCACACGTGCCGGATCCGGTCGCGGTGCGGGTCCCCGTCCCGTCCTCCGACAACTCCCCCGCCACGGTGTGAGGTCGCCATGTCGTCGTACGTGAACTCCCCGGCCGTCACCGGCCTGCCGCCCGCCGCCCCGCCCGGCCCGGCTCCCGGCCCAGCCGCCTCCGGGGCCGCCGCCTCCGGTCTCCTGCTGCCGAAGCCGCTCGCCGCCGTCTACGTCGCACCCTCCCCGGACGGGCCGCTGCGGCCCGGGGCGCCGCAGGTGTGGATCGTGGACACCGCCGCCCATCGGGTGACCGCCGCCCGGCAGGCGCCGACGGTGCTGGACCCCCAGGAGCTGGCCCGCGCGGCGGAGTTCCTGCACTCCGCCGACCGGGACGCGTACCTGTGCGCGCACGTGGGCCTGCGCCGGCTGCTGGGCGGGTACCTGGGACTACCGCCGCGCGGGGTGACCGTCTCGCGGGCCCCCTGCCCCGGCTGCGGGGAGCCGCACGGCCGCCCGGTCCTGCCCGGCGACGCCCTGCACTTCTCGCTGTCGCACTGCGAGGGCATGAGCCTGCTGGCCTTCGCGTCCACCCCGGTCGGCGTGGACGTGGAGGCGGTGCCGGAGCTGCACACCCTCGCGGAGACCGCGGACGTGCTGCACCCGCGCGAGGCCGCGGAGCTGGAGTCGCTGCCGCCGCACGAACGGGCCCTGGCCTTCACCCGGGTGTGGACCCGCAAGGAGGCCTACCTGAAGGGGCTGGGGGTCGGCCTCTCCGAGGACCCGGCCGCCGACTACCTCGGCTCGGGGCCGCTGCCGACCGCCCCCCGGGGCTGGTCCGTGACGGACGTGGTGGTCCCGGAGGGCCACTGGGCGGCGGTGGCCCTCCGCAGCCCGACGCCCGCCCCCGACCCGGGTCAGGCCCCGGGCCCGGCCCCGGACCCGGCCCCGGACCCGCCGCTCCTCGGCTGAGCCCGCGGGCCGCGGGCCGGTCCCGGATCCCGGGACCGCCCGCGAACTGCCCGCGAACTGCCCAGCATTGCGCCGGACCGGTCGGTGGCCGGGTCTCTCATCAGCGTCTCCGACGGCACCCCACGGACCCGGCGACACCACCCCCCAGGCCATCCAATCGACAGAGGGGACACAGCCGTACCGGGCCCGGAGGCCGGCGGCCCCTTGCAGGACCACCACATGCATAACGGGGGCGGACCTGCCCCGGGCTCCGCCCCCGCACACGGCCGGGGCGACCCTCCGCCTGAGCCGGGACGGGCCGGGGCGATCCCCAACCCGGGCTGGGAAGGGCCGGGTTGAGGGCCCCGGGCAGCCACCCGGCTCCCCGACCCGGCTCCGGCACCCGGCCCGGCTCCGGCCCCCGCCCCCGCCGGGCGGCCGCGAGCGGGACCTCCGGGCCGCCGGGCCGCCCGGCGCGGCTACCATGCGCCGCATGACGACGAAGATCGACATCCGGCCGGCGACCGCGGCGGACCTCCCGGCGATCGTGGCGATGCTCGCCGACGACCCGCTCGGCGCCACCCGCGAGTCCCCCGAGGACCTGACCCCCTACCGCGCGGCCTTCGACCGCCTGGCCGGGGACCCCCACCAGCTGCTCGTGGTGGCGGAACGGGAGGGCGAGGTGGTCGGCACCCTCCAGCTCACGGTCATCCCGGGGCTCTCCCGCAAGGGAGCGACCCGCTCGGTCATCGAAGGCGTCCGCATCCACCGCTCGGAGCGCGGCGCGGGACTCGGCGCCCAGCTGATCGAATGGGCCGTGGCCGAGTCCCGCGCGCAGGGCTGCGCCCTGGTCCAGCTCACCTCGGACGCCACCCGCACCGACGCCCACCGCTTCTACGAGCGCCTCGGCTTCGAGGCCTCCCACGTGGGGTTCAAGCGGCAGCTCTGAGCGGGCCGCCGGAAGGGGGACGGGCGGGCGGTGCGGACCGCCGCAGCGGTTACGGAGCGGGCTGTCGGTGCCGTCCGCCATGATGGGTCCGGGCAGCGCACCGGTGCAGGGGAGCACCGGCCGCCGCGCCCGGGGCGGGGGTACGGCGGTGCACGAGCCGATCGGCGGCGAAGGCCGCTCCCGACCCGTCCCGGAGGACCCCGGAGCGCCGTCCGGGGCGCGAGCGGACCGGCGGGCCGCCGGCCATGGTGCTCCCCGCCGCCCCCGACACGACGGACCGGGGAGCGGCCGAGACCGCCCCGGACGACGTGGTCACCCTCGGCCTCACCGAACTGTTCACGCGCACCGACGGGGTGGCCCTGCGCTGCCTGGAGCAGATCCGCCTGTGGAGCGGCAGCAGCGACCTGCCGTACGGCGGCCCGTTCGCGATCGTGCGGCAGCGGGCCACGTCCCGGGGCGCGGAGTGGATCAACCGGCTCCGCCGGGTGGAGCCGACCGTCGTGCACCGGCTGCGGGAGACGCCCTCCCAGGAGGCCGTGGGGACGTTCACGGAACCGCTGACGGGCAGCCCGGTGGTCGCCACCCGGCCCGTCGCCCCGGAGTTCGGCAACACCGAGGTCACGTACCACGGCCACGCCCCGAGGCGGTTGCCGCAGGGCTCGGTCCTCAAGGAGCTCGTCCTCGACGACCCGATCCGGGTGCGGACCCGGGACGGGCACCTGTACCCGATACCGGCGCTCGACGCGCCCGGCCTCCCGTGGGGCTACGGCGGCAGCGGTCCGCGGACCCTCGCCGTGTGCGTGGCCCGGCTGCCCGCTGACGCTGCTGGAGGTGTTCGGCGCCGAGGGCTTCGGCCGCCGCCTCGAAGCGGCCCGGCGGCACGGGGACGGGGACCCGGAGCTCCTCGCCCAGGCCCGCCAGGAGCTGGAGGTCTCCCCGTACAGCGCCCGGCCCCTGATCGAGGCGGTCCGGGTGGCCTGGGGCCTGCCCGCCGCACCTCCGGCGCCCGCGGCGGACCCGGTGTACGGGGTGCACCCCGCCTTCCCCCGGCCGCGCACGGCGGAGTGCCCGCAGCACCCGCGCACCCCCTGATGGAGCTGCTTCCCGCCCGAAGGTCCCGCGCCTGCGCGGGAGTTCGCACCCCCCCGGCGCTCCGGGGCGTCCTCCGGCGCGCGGGGACGCAGCCGCCGGGGCGTGACGCGGCTCACACGGGCCGCCCCCCTTCAGGCACCCGGAAAAACCAAGTAAGGTAAGCCTTACCTTAATCGGGATGGGGGCCGCCCTGCCCGCACCCGCCCGACCGCACCGCCTGGAGTCCCGTTGAGCCCGCACCGCGCCGCCGCACCGCACGAGCCCACCGCCGCCGACCGGGTGCGCACGATCCTGGCCCGCGCCACCTCCCTCTCCCTCACCACCAGCGAGCAGCAGTACGACCTGATCGGTCTGCACTCCGTCAGCCCGCGCGGCCGGATCCGCCTCCACCCGGAGGCCGGCAGCCCGCTGGCCCGGGAGGCGGCCGCGGCCCCCCGCGGCAGCCTGGCCGCCCTCCTGGAGTTCACCGACATCGCGCCCACCGCGGTCCGCGACCGGGTCCGGGCCAGGGTCACGCTCTCCGGCTGGCTGGCCCCCGAGGCGGACGGCGGCCTGCTGCGGCTGGACCTCGCGCGGGTGACCCTCCAGGACCCGGCGGGCACCGAGGACGTGGCGCTGGACGCCTTCGGGCTCGCCGCCCCCGACGCCCTCGCCGTCGAGGAGGCCTCCCTGCTCACCCACCTCTCGGACGCCCACGCGGACCTGATGGACGATCTGCTCGCCCTGGCCGGCGCCCGGCTGCCCGAGGGCATGCTCCGGGCCGTGCCGTACGCGATGGACGCCCGGGCGCTGACCCTGCGCTGCGAGTACGCCGCGGGCCACTGCGATCTGCGGCTGGTCTACCCGGAGCCCGCCCGGGACGCCACCGAGGCGGGCGAGCGGATCCGCCAGATCCTCACCGCGCCGCGCCCCTGCACCCACCGGCACCACACCCACCACTGACCGGGCGGCCCCGACCCGAGCCCGACCGGCAGACAGCCGACAGACAGAGACAGACACAGCCGACCGAGGAACGGACGGACCGAGAGACCGGCGGGCCCGCCCCGGCCCACCGGCAGAGCGGCGCGCCCCCGCACACCCGGCACCCCACCCACCCCGCGCGCCCTCCCAGACGACCGAAGCACCCCGAAGAAACGGAAGATGATGACCTTAAGGGTCGCGGTGGCCGGCGCCAGCGGCTACGCGGGCGGGGAGATCCTCCGCCTGCTCGCCTCCCACCCCGAGGCGCAGGTCACCACGGTGACCGCGCACAGCACCGCCGGGCAGACCCTCGGCGCGGTGCAGCCCCACCTCCCCGGCCTGGCGGACCTCGTGCTCCAGGAGACGACGGCGGCCGTCCTGAACGGCCACGACGTGCTGTTCCTCGCCCTGCCGCACGGCCAGTCGGCCGCGCTGGCGGCCGAGTTGGACCCGGCCACCCTCGTCCTGGACTGCGGGGCCGACTTCCGGCTGCGCGAGCCCGCCGACTGGGAGCGGTTCTACGGCACCCCGCACGCGGGCACCTGGCCGTACGGGATGCCCGAACTTCCGGGCGCCCGCGACGCGTTGAAGGGTGCGCGGCGGATCGCCGTACCGGGCTGCTACCCGACCGCCGTCACCCTGGCCCTCCATCCCGCCTTCGCGGCGCGGCTGGTGGAGCCGGAGGCGGTGGTGGTCGCGGCGAGCGGCACCTCGGGGGCCGGCCGGGCCCTCAAACCGCACCTGCTGGGTGCGGAGACGACGGGCTCGATGAGCCCGTACGGGGTGGGCGGCGGCCACCGCCACACACCCGAGCTCACGCAGAACCTGTCGGAGGCGGCGGGCGGGCACGTCACCGTCTCCTTCACGCCGACGCTCGCTCCCATGTCCCGGGGCATCCTCGCGACCTGTTCGGCCCGGCTGCGCGCCGGGCTGCCGGCCGGGGACCCGGCGCGGACGGAGGCCGAGGTGCGGGCCGTGTACGAGAGGGCGTACGCGGACGAGCCGTTCGTACGGCTGCTGCCGCCCGGGCAGTGGCCCGCCACGGCGGCGGTCCTGGGCTCGAACTCCGTACAGGTGCAGCTGGCCGTGGACCCGCACGCCCGCCGGCTGGTCTGCGTGAGCGCGATCGACAACCTCACCAAGGGCACCGCCGGCGGAGCGGTGCAGAGCATGAACGTCGCCCTCGGCCTGCCGGAACGGCTGGGCCTGCCCACGAATGGAGTGGCACCGTGACCGTGACCGCCGCCCAGGGATTCCTCGCCGCCGGTGTGGCCGCCGGCATCAAGGAGTCCGGCGATCCCGACCTGGCCCTGGTGGTGAACCGCGGGCCCGCCCGCGCCGCCGCCGGGGTCTTCACCTCCAACCGCGTCCAGGCCGCCCCCGTCCGCTGGTCCCGCCGGGTCCTCGCGGACGGGCGGCTGTCCGCCGTCGTGCTCAACTCCGGTGGCGCCAACGCCTGTACGGGCCCCACCGGGGAGGGTGACGCCCGCGTCATGGCCGAGCGCACCGCGGGCGCCCTCGGGGTTCCGCCCGAGGAGGTCGCCGTCTGCTCCACCGGGCTGATCGGCGTCCTGCTGCCGCTCGGCCGGGTCACCGCCGGGATCGAGGCCGCGGCCGCCGCGCTGTCCGCCGGGGGCGGCGAGGCCGCCGCGGTCGCCATCAAGACCACGGACTCCGTGCACAAGACGGCCGCCGTCACCCGGGGCGGCTGGACGGTCGGCGGGATGGCGAAGGGGGCGGGGATGCTCGCCCCCGGCCTCGCCACCATGCTCGTCGTCCTCACCACCGACGCCGAGGCCGGCGCCGGGCTGCTCGACTCGGCCCTGCGCGCGGCCGTGCGGACCACCTTCGACCGGGTGGACTCGGACGGCTGCATGTCCACCAACGACACCGTGCTGCTGCTCGCCTCGGGCTCCTCCGGACGGGTCCCGGACGAGGGGGAGTTCGCCGCGGCCGTGCACGCCGTCTGCCTCGACCTGGCACGGCAGCTGACCGGGGACGCCGAGGGCGCCTCGAAGGAGATCGAGGTGGCGGTGGCCGGGGCGGCCTCCGAGGAGGACGCCGTGGAGGTGGCCCGTACGGTGGCCCGCAACAACCTCCTCAAGTGCGCCCTCCACGGCGAGGACCCCAACTGGGGCCGCGCACTGGCCGCCATCGGCACCACCGGCGCGGTCTTCGACCCCGACCGGATCGACGTGGCCGTCAACGGGGTCTGGGTCTGCCGCGGCGGCGCCGCCGGGGAGCCCCGGGAGAAGGTGGACCTGTCGGGCCGCCGGGTCCTGCTGCGGATCGACCTGCACGCCGGGGAGGCGTCCGCCGCCGTGTGGACGAACGACCTCACGGCCGCGTACGTCCACGAGAACAGCGCGTACAGCTCATGAGCGGCCCCGGAGCGCCCCGCGGCGCCGTCCTCGCGCCGCTGCCCCCGCAGCCGGCCGCGGAGCCCGGCCCGCACCCCGCCCCGCCGGCCGGGCTGCGCGGCCGCACCGTCGTGGTCAAGTTCGGCGGCAACGCCATGGTGGACGACTCCCTCCAGCGCAGCTTCGCGCAGGACGTCGTGGCCCTGCACCGCGCCGGCGCCCTGCCCGTGGTGGTGCACGGCGGCGGCCCGCAGATCAGCGCCATGCTGGGGCGGCTCGGGCTGGAGTCGCGGTTCGAGGCCGGGCAGCGGGTCACCACCCCCGAGACCATGGACGTGGTCCGGATGGTGCTGACCGGCCGGATCCAGCGGGAGCTGGTCGGCGCGATCAACACCCACGGACCGCTCGCCGTGGGCCTGTCCGGCGAGGACGCGCACACCCTGACCGCGGTCCGCCGGGTCGGCTACGCGCAGGGCCGGCCGGTGGACCTCGGGCTGGTCGGGGAGATCACGGCCGTGGACCCCGGGACGGTGCGCGCCCTCCAGGGCCAGGGCCGGATCCCGGTGGTCTCGCCCGTCGCCCGCGGCGCGGACGGCCAGGTGTACAACGTCAACGCCGACCTCGCCGCGGCCGCGCTCGCCGCCGCGCTCGGCGCCGAGCGGCTGCTCGTCCTGACCGACGTGGAGGGGCTGTACGCGGACTGGCCGCACAGCACCGAGGTCGTCGGACGGCTCACCGCAGGCGACCTGGAGGCGCTGCTCCCGGGCCTGTCGAGCGGGATGCTGCCCAAGATGGAGGGCTGCCTGCGGGCGGTGCGCTCCGGGGTGGGCCGGGCCCAGGTCCTCGACGGCCGGGTACCGCACGCGGTCCTGTACGGGCTCCAGCCGGCCGCCCCCGGCACCACGGTCCACCCGGACCCCGCCGCACCCGCCCCCGCCCCGCACGCGGGTGCGCCGGGCCGCGCCGTACCCGCCCCCCGTACCGAGGAGGGCCCCGCATGACCGCCGAAGACAGCGCCGCGGCCTACGGCACCGGGCCCCTCGCCGAGCGCTGGCGCGCGGCCGTGATGGACACCTACGGCACTCCCCCGCTGGCCCTGGTGCGCGGCGAGGGCTGCCGCGTGTGGGACGAACACGGGCGCGCGTACACGGACTTCACCGGCGGGATCGCGGTCAACACCCTCGGGCACGGCCATCCGGCGGTGGTGTCCGCGGTGACCGCGCAGATCTCCCGGCTCGGGCACGTGTCGAACCTGTTCGTGTCGGAGCCGCCCGTGGCCCTGGCCGAGCGGCTGCTCGGCCTGCTGGGGCGGCCGGGCCGGGTGTTCTTCGCCAACTCCGGTGCGGAGGCCGTGGAAGCGGCCTTCAAGATCGCCCGGCGGACCGGGCGGCCGGGGGTCGTGGCGGCGGCGGACGGGTTCCACGGGCGCACGATGGGCGCCCTCGCCCTGACCGGGCAGCCCGCCAAGCGCGAGCCGTTCCTCCCGCTGCCCGGCGGGGTGGCGCACGTGCCCTTCGGTGACGTGGAGGCCCTGCGGGCCGCGGTCACCGAGGACACGGCCGCCGTGTTCCTGGAGCCGGTGCAGGGCGAGGCGGGGGTGCTGCCCGCCCCGCCCGGCTACCTGCGGGCTGCCCGCGGGATCACCCGCGAGACCGGCTCCCTGCTGGTCCTCGACGAGGTGCAGACCGGCATCGGGCGCACCGGGCACTGGTTCGCCCACCAGGCGGAGGAAGGGGTGGACCCCGACGTGGTGACCCTGGCCAAGGGCCTGGGCGGCGGGCTGCCGATCGGGGCCGCCGTGGCCTTCGGCCCGGCGGCCGCACTGCTCGGGCCCGGCCAGCACGGCTCCACCTTCGGCGGGAACCCGGTGGCCTGCGCTGCCGGGCTGGCCGTCCTCGACGCCGTCGAGGCCGAGGACCTGCTCGGGCACACCGTACGCACGGGCAAGCTGCTCCGGCACGGCATCGAGGAGCTGGGGCACCCCCTGGTCCGCGAGGTGCGCGGGGCGGGGCTGCTGCTGGGCGTCGTCCTCACCGAACCGGTCGCCGCCCGCGTGCAGCGGGCCGCGCAGGACGCCGGGTTCCTCGTGAACGCGGCCGGCCCCTCGACCGTACGGCTGGCCCCGGCGCTGACGGTCTCCGAACGCGAGGCGGCCGCGCTGGTGGCCGCCCTCCCGGAGATCCTCGGCACCTGACCGGCTCCGCCCGCCCACCCGGACAAGGGGGGCCGGATCCCCGCAAGGGGACCCGGCCCCCCTTCCGCGTACCCGCGGGACCGCGTACCGCTGAACTCCCCTGCCTCCAGGGGGCCGTACCGCCGGCCTCCGCACCGGCGGGGGCGGGGCCCGGAACCGGACCCGTCGGTGTCGGGGCGGCGGGTCCGGCAGGCCAGGCGGGTCCGGACACCGACGGGCCCGGCAGATCCACGGTCAGAGGGTGCGGGCGAGGACCCGGGCGCCGCGGCCCGGGTCCAGGGTGCGGGCCCAGGCCGCAGGCGCGCGCTCCGCGCCGACGGGTGCGAACCCGTACCGCAGGAACAGCCGGCCGCTGCCGGTGGTGGCCGTGAACAGGGCGGTCAGCGAGCGCTCCGCGGCCCGCGCGAGCGCGGCCTCCAGCAGCCCCGCGCCCAGTCCCCCGCCCTGCCGGTGGCGGGCGACGCAGACGTTGTAGACCACCCCGGCCGCGCGGACGGCAGCCCCTGCGGGGCCTCCCGGGCTCTGCGCCGGGTACGCACCGAGGGCCAGACAGCCCTCGAGGGTTCCGTCGGCGGCCTCCACGACGAGGAACTCCCCCGCGTGCGCCGCGAAGACGGACGGGGCGCGCCCGCGCAGCGCCCCCGACCGTACGAAGGGGGCGGAGAGGGCGGCGAGGGCCTCGGCGTCCGCCGGTACGGCCGGCCGGGGCAGGCGGGCCGGAAGCAGCGCATCCGGTCTCCCGGGGGGGCTCCGGGGAGGCGGGGGTGTCGGCGGAGAACGGGGAGGGCGCGGCGGGCGGGGCCCCGGCCGGCCGCGGTGGAGCCGTGGTCAAGGGGTTCCTTCCTCGGTTCCGCCGCGGGCGGCCCGGGTGGCCGGACCGCCGCACGTCCCGGCGGAACGCTCGGAAACTAAGGCTAGCCTCACCTAACCAGAACTCCAACTTACGCACCGGTAGCCGGACTTGGGACCCGCAGACCCCGCAGACCCGACCCCGCCGACCCCGCCAGCTCCCGCCGGGCCGGACCCGACCGGCCCGATACCGCCCCCTACCCCTTCAGCCGCTCCCGCGAGTCGACCCCGTCCACGTACGTCGTCACGACCTCGATGTCCCCGATCCGGGAGGTCTCCACGCTCCGCGGATCGTCGCCCAGCACCACCAGGTCGGCCCGCTTGCCCGGACTCAGGCTGCCGGCCCGGTCCTCCCAGCGGCAGGCGTACGCGCCCGCAACGGTGTAGGCCCGCAGCGCCTCGTCGATCCCGACGGCCTCGCCGGGGCCGATCAGGCGGCCGGACTCGGAGGCCCGCTCCACCATGAACTGGATCGCCCGCAGCGGGGCGCCCTCGGTCACCGGGCGGTCGGAGCTGCCGACCAGGGTGACCCCGTGGTCGAGGAAGCCGCGCCCGCGGTACATCCACGGGGCCCGCCGCTCCCCCATGACGGTGGCGTAGTCGTCGCCGAAGTACCGCAGGAAGCTGGGCTGGACCACCGCGCTGACGCCGAGCCGGGCGAACCGCGGCAGCTGGTCGGGGCGGACGAGCCCGGCGTGCTCGA
This sequence comes from Streptomyces sp. NPDC038213, assembly GCF_055600495.1. Taxonomy (NCBI): domain Bacteria; kingdom Bacillati; phylum Actinomycetota; class Actinomycetes; order Kitasatosporales; family Streptomycetaceae; genus Streptomyces; species Streptomyces sp. NPDC038213. The sequence continues at coordinate 207,843 of NZ_JBVJYM010000009.1, read as the reverse complement.
TCCGGTGCCGGGCGTCGGGGCGGGGCCGCTGCCGCTGGGCCTCCTCCAGGGCGTCGAGCGCGAGGTCGACGGCGCGGTCCCCGATGGCGTGGACGGCGAGCTGCCAGCCGGCGAGGTGCCCGTCCACGATGAGTTCGGCGAGGGCCTGCGGGTCGTCCTGGAGCTGTCCGGTGCCGTCGGTGCCCTCGTACGGCTCGGTGAGGGCGGCCGTACGGGCCATCATCCCGCCGTCGGTGTAGATCTTCAGGGCGCCGACGGACAGCCAGTCGTCCCCGAAGCCGGTGCGCAGGCCCAGGTCGAGCCCGCGCGGGATGCCGTCGCGCGCGTGGGCGCCGATCGGGCGCAGGGTGTCGCCGCCGGGCATCAACTGGACCCGCAGCGGCAGCCGCCCCTGGTCGCGCAGGAGCTGGTACGCGCCCAGTTCGGCGGGGCTGTGGCCGAGGAGTCCGCCGCCGATGCCGGCCTCGGCGGCGGCGGTGACCCCCTCGGAGAGGCAGACCCGGCCCGCGTGCTCGATGGCGTCGGCGAGCTCCTCCTGCGCGTAGGGCAGCCGCAGCCGCCGTACGGCGCCCATGGCGGCCTCGACGAGCAGGCCGTCCTCGTGCGGGACCCCGTCGGGGAGCAGGTCGAGGACGGCGGTGTTGACCACGCAGGCGTGGCCGGAGGTGTGCATGAGGAAGACCTTGCGGCCGCGGCTGACGGTGTCGAGGTCGGCGGCGGTCAGGTGGCGTCCGAGGGCCCGCTGGTCGTAGCCGCCCACGTGCACCCAGCCCGCCGGGTCGGCCTTGGCGGCGGTGGCTGCGGCGACGACGTCGAGGACGCCCTCGACGGTGGTGATCCCGGCGAGGCCGGGCGAGTTGGCCTTGAGCCCGGCCCAGGAGAGGTGGACGTGGCTGTCGATGAACCCGGGGAGCACGGTGGCGCCCTGGAGGTCGACCACCTCGCGGGCGGGCAGGCCGGTGACGGCCTCGTCGAGGCCCACGATCCGGCCCCGCCAGATGCCCAGGTCCCGGGCGGTGGGGCGGTCGGGGTCCATGGTGAGGAAGGTGGCGTTGGTGAGCCTCGTGCAGAGCATCAGCGGGTTCCGTTCCAGCCTGTCTCGGCCATCAGTGCGTCGGCGGGGGTGCTGCGGGGCCCGGCCCCGGCGGCCTCCGGGGAGGCGCCCCCGGCGGACCGGTGGCGGGGGGCCGCGGGGATCATCAGCGGGGTGCCGGTCTCGGGGTCCTCGATGATCCGGCAGGGCAGCCCGAAGACGTCCTCGACCAGCTCCGCGGTCATGACCCGCGCGGGCGGCCCCTCGGCGGCGACCTTGCCGCCGGGGCGCAGCACGATGAGGTGGTCGGCGTACCGGCAGGCCTGGTTGAGGTCGTGGAGCACGGCGACGACGGTGTGCCCGCGGCGGGCGTGGAGTTCGGCGCACAGGTCGAGGACCTCGACCTGGTGGGCGATGTCGAGGAAGGTGGTGGGCTCGTCCAGGAGCAGGATGGGCGTCTGCTGGGCGAGGACCATGGAGAGCCAGACGCGCTGGCGCTGGCCGCCGGAGAGGTCGTCGACGGGCCGGCCGGCGAGTTCGAGCACGCCGGTCTGGTGCATGGCCTCGACCACGGCCGCCTCGTCCTCGGCGGACCACTGGCGCAGCATCCCCTGGTGGGGGTAGCGGCCGCGGGCGACGAGGTCGCCGACGGTGATCCCGCCGGGGGCGGTGGAGGTCTGCGGGAGCAGTCCGAGCCGGCGGGCGACGGCGCGGGTGCGGTACGAGGAGATGGCCTGCCCGTCGAGGTAGACCTGCCCGGCCTTCGGTTTGAGCATCCGGGCGAGGGCCTTGAGGAGGGTGGACTTGCCGCAGGCGTTGGGGCCGATGATCACCGTGAAGGAGCCGTCGGGGATCTCCACGCCGAGGTGGGTGGCCACGGTCCGCTGGTCGTAGGAGAGGGTCAGGTCCTCGGCGCGCAGCCGGGGGCCCGCGGCGGCGCCGGGGGCGCCCTTCGCGGGCGGCTGGCTCGGTGTGGTGGTCATGCGCGGCTCTTTCGCGACTCGGAGATCAACAGCCAGATGAGGTAGAGCCCGCCGACGGTGCCGGTGACGGTGCCCACGGGCAGCAGGGCGGGGGCGAAGAGGCGCTGCGCGAGCAGGTCGCTCGCCGCGAGCAGCAGCGCCCCGAAGAGCGCGGCGGGGGCGAGGGCGGGGCCCGGGGAGCGGGTCAGGCGGCGGGCCAGCTGGGGGGCGGCGAGGGCGATGAACCAGATGGGTCCGGTGACGGCGGTGGCGAAGGCGGCGAGGGCGACGCTGACCAGCAGCAGGACGGTCCGGGTGCGGGCCACGTCCACGCCCAGGGCGGTGGCGGTGGCCTCCCCCATCTCGGCCATGGCCAGGCGGCGGGACAGCAGGAGGGCGGGCGGGAGGAGGAGCGCGAGGGCGAGGAGGATCGCCTGGGCGTGGGTCCAGCCGCGGTTGCCGAGGCTGCCGATGAGCCAGGCCTGCGCCTCCAGGGCCTCCTGGAAGGTGGCGCGGGTGATCAGGTACGAGTTGACGGCGAGGAGCAGCGAGCTGACGCCGATGCCGATGACGATGAGCCGGAAGCCCTGGAGCCCGCGGCCGATCATGAGGAGCCAGACGGCGGCGGCGGTGGCGAGCCCGCCGGCGAGGGCTCCGGCGGCGATCTGGGTCATGCTGCCGTGCAGGACGATGATGACGACGAGCGCGCCGACGGCGGAGCCGTTGGTGAAGCCGATGACGTCGGGGCTGCCGAGGGGGTTGGCGGTCAGGCTGGTGAGGATCGCCCCGCTGACGGCGAGGGCGGCGCCCACGCCGAGGGCGGTCAGCAGCCGTGGCATGCGCAGGGTGTTGACGACGAACTCGGCGGCGGGGTCCCCGCTGCCGGTGAGGGCCCCCAGCACCTCGCCGGCGGAGAGCGGGTAGTCCCCGGTCATGAGGGTGGCGAGCACGACGGCGGCGAGGACGGCCGCGGCGGCGGCGCTGACGCCGAGCGTGCGGGTGTGCACGCGCAGCGCGATCCGCCCGCGCCGGCTGCGCAGCACGGCCCCGGTGACGACGCGCGGCGCCGCGGGGGCGGGGGCGGGGGCGGGCCGGGGGTCCCGAACGGCGGTCACAGCATGGCCAGCTTCCGTCGGCGGCACAGGGCGAGGAACAGGGGGGCGCCGAGGAAGGCGGTGACGATGCCGACCTGGAGCTCGCCGGGGGCGCCCAGGACGCGGCCGAGCACGTCGGCGCCGACGAGCAGGACGGGGGCGAGGAGGGCGGAGTACGCCATCACCCAGCGCTGGTCGGGGCCGACGGTGAAGCGGGCCACGTGCGGTACGGCGAGACCGACGAAGCCGATGGGGCCGGCGGCGGCGGTGGCGGCCCCGCAGAGCAGCACGACGGCCACGGCGCCCAGGACCCGTACGCGGCCCACGTCGACGCCGAGGGCGCGGCCCATCTGGTCGCCGAGGGCGAGGGCGTTGAGGGAGGGGGCCAGGGCGAGGGCGAGCAGCAGGCCGGTGCCGATGAAGGGCAGGACCACGTACACGACCTCGTAGTAGCGGCCGGAGAGGGAGCCGACGGTCCAGAAGCGGAACTGGTCGAAGGCGCGCGGGTTGAGCAGCAGGACGGCCGAGTTGAAGGCGTAGAGCACGGCGGTCACGGCGGCTCCGGCGACCACCAGCCGCTCGGGGGTGGCGAGTCTGCGGCCCGAGGAGCCGAGCAGGTAGACGACGACGGAGGCGAGGGCGGCGCCGAGGAAGGCGAACCACACGTAGCCGAGGAGGGATCCGACGCCGAGGAAGGCGATGGCGAGGACGACTCCGGCGGAGGACCCCAGGCTGATGCCGAGGAGTCCGGGGTCGGCGAGCGGGTTGCGCGTCAGGGCCTGCATCAGTGCGCCGGAGAGGCCGAGCGCCGCGCCGACGAGGATCCCGAGGAGGGTCCGCGGGATGCGGTAGTCGTGGACGATGACGGAGGTCTCGGACCCGTCCGGGTTCCACAGGGCGTCCCACGTGGCGGTGAACGGGATGCCGCGGGTGCCCGTCCAGACGCTGAGCAGGGCGACGAGTACGAGGGCGCCGAGGGTCAGGAGCAGGCCGGCGCCCCGCAGGGCCGTCGCGGTCCGCCGTCCGCCGCCGGGCCGGGCGCCCGCGGGTGCGGGGCGGTCGGGCGGGGCGGCCCCGCGCTCGGGAACCGCCTGGGCTTCGGCCGGCAATGGAACTCCCCCTGACGGTCTTTCAGACGTACCGTGCGCTGGTGACCGCATGGACACGGACCGCAACTTAGGTGAGCCTAACCGAATGCTCGGGACCCGGTCAACGCGCGCGCACGGATGGGAAGATGGCGCCTTTCCGGTGGCCGGATCGACAACCGCGCGGGGATGGGAGCCATCATCCTTCTTAGAGTAGCCTTACCTAACCTAATGACTGTCGGGCGGAGGGCCCCATGCCAGTGGACGGACCGACCGGGAGGCACGTCCTCCGCAAAGCGATCAGGGGGCAGCGCCGGCGCGTCGTCAGCGCCTCGCTCCTGGCCATGACCCACCAGGGCTGCGAGGCCCTCGTCCCCGTGGTCATCGGCGCCGCGATCGACACGGCGGTGGCCACCGGCTCCTCCGGCCACCTGCTCAGGTGGCTGCTGGTGCTCGCGGGCCTGTTCCTCGTCCTGTCCACCTGCTACCGCACCAGCGCCCGCATCGCGGAGGGCACCGGCGAACACGCCGCCCACGCCCTGCGCATGGAGCTGGCCGCCAAGGTGCTCGACCCGCGCGGCGGAGCCGACGCGGGCCGCCTGCCCGGCGCCCTGACCAGCACCGCCACCAACGACGCCCGCCGCGTCGGCTCGGTGGCCACCGTGCTGGCCTACGGGGCCGCGGCGGTCGCCGCCCTGGCCGTCAGCGCCGTGGCCCTGCTGCGGATCTCCGTGCCCCTCGGACTGCTGGTCCTGCTCGGCATCCCGCCGCTGCTGTGGCTCGGACACCGCATCAGCCGCCCGCTGGAGCGGCGCAGCGAGACCGAGCAGGAGCGCGCCGCGCACGCCTCGGGGGTCGCCGCCGACCTCGTCACCGGCCTGCGCGTCCTCAAGGGCATGGGCGCCGAGGGCGCGGCCGTCGCCCGCTACCGCACCACGAGCCAGGACTCCCTGACCGCGGCCCTGCGCGCGGCCCGCAGCCGGGCCGGGCACGAGGGCGCCGTCCTCGCCCTGACCGGGGTGTTCATCGCCGTCATCGGCATCGTCGGGGCGTACCTGGCGATGGACGGCCGCATCAGCGTCGGCGAACTCGTCGCGGCCGTCGGCCTCGCGCAGTTCCTCCTCGGCCCCTTCCAGCTGCTGGCCTACTCCAACGCCGAGTTCGCGCAGGGGCGGGCCTCCGCCCGCCGGATCGCCGAGGTGCTGGCCTCTCCGGAGGCGGTGGCCGGCGGGACCGCCGCGCCGGGCGCGGGCGGCGCGGCGGACAAGGGCGCTGCGGGGGACGCGGGCAGTGCTGCGGAGACGGGCGCTGCGGTGGAGGCCGCGGCCGGGTCCGCCGGCGCCCTCAGCCTGCGCGGGGTCTCCTCGGGTGCCCTGCGCGCCCTCGACCTCGACATCCGGCCCGGCAGCCTGACCGGGATCGTCACCCGGGACCCGGCCGCCGCCGAGGACCTGCTGCGCTGCCTGGCCCGCGAGACCGACCCCGCGGACGGGGTGGTCTGCCTGGACGGCGTACCGCTGACCGCGCTCGACCCCGACGGGCTGCGGCAGGCCGTGCTGGTCGCCCCGCACGACGCCGACCTCTTCGAGGCCAGCCTGCTGGACAACGTACGCGCCGGCGCGGACGGTCCGGCCGCGGTGGACGAGGCCCTCGCGGTCTCCGCGGCCGACGAGGTCGCCCGCCTGCTCCCCGACGGGGCCGACACCGTGCTCGCCGAGCGCGGCCGGTCCCTGTCCGGCGGCCAGCGCCAGCGCGTGGCCCTCGCCCGCGCCCTCGCCGCGGACCGGCCGGTGCTCGTCCTGCACGACCCGACCACCGCCGTGGACACGGTCACCGAGTCCCGGATCGCCGCCCGGCTGCGCGCCGCCCGGCAGGGCCGCACCACCGTCCTGGTCACGACCAGCCCCGCCCTGCTCGCGGTCACCGACCGGGTCGTCGTCCTCGACGGGGGGGCCGTATCGGCCGACGGGGACCACGCGCGCCTGCTGGCCGCGGACGAGGCGTACCGCACGGCGGTGCTCGCGTGAGCGCGCCGGAGCAGCAGACCCCGCACGTCCACGAGACGACGGAAACGGAAGAGGCGATGGCAGCCCAGACCCCCAAGAGCAGCACGGCCAGCAGGGACAGCGGGGCCGGCACGGACAGCGCGGACGCTCCGGGCACCGCGGACGCTCCGGACGCGGCGACCGCCGGGGGGGCCGGCGCCGGGCGGCCGCTGCTGCCCACCGCCACCGGGGCGGAGAGCCTCGCCGCCCTGCGCACCATGCTGCACGGCCACCGGCTGCTGACCGCCGCCGCGTTCACCGTCCTGGTCGTCGGCACCGCCATCGGCCTGCTCACGGCCCCCCTGCTCGGCCACATCGTGGACCTGGTGGCCGAGCGCCGCGGCACGGACGCGCTCACCGTCCCCCTGGTCCTGCTGATCGTGGTGGCCCTGGCCCGCGGGGCCGCCGCCGCGGCCGGCGGGGCCCTGGTCGCCCGGCTCGGCGAGACCGTACTGGCCTCCGTGCGCGAGCAGTTCGTGGAGCGGGCCCTGCGGCTGCCGCTGGCCCGCGTCGAGGCCGCCGGCTCCGGCGACCTGGTCTCCCGGGTCACCAGCGACGTCTCGATGATCGCCCGCTCGGTGCGCCAGGCCCTGCCCGAGTTCACCCGCTCCGCGCTGACGATCGTGCTGACGCTGGTCGGGCTCTGCCTGCTCGACTGGCGGTTCCTGCTGGCCGCACTGCTCGCCGTGCCCGTGCAGGTCCTGTCCGTGCGCTGGTACCTGCGCCGGGCCGCGCCCGTGTACGCCGAGCACCGCGTGGCCACCGGCGCCCTCCAGCACCAGCTGCTCGACAGCATCGGCGGGGTGCGGACCGTACGGGCCTTCCGGCTCGGCGCCGCCCACGCCGGGCAGCTCGACGCCCGGTCCGGGGCCGCCCGCGACGTGGCCCTGCGCGGGCTGCACATCGTCACCGGGTTCTTCTCCCGTCTGAACCTGGCCGAGTTCATCGGACTGGCCGCGATGCTCGCCACCGGCTTCGTGCTGGTCGGGGACGGGGAGGTCAGCATCGGTACGGCCACCGCGGCCGCCCTGTACTTTCACAGCCTCTTCAACCCGGTCAACGCCACCCTGTTCCTCATCGACGACGCCCAGTCCGCGGGCGCGAGCTTCGCCCGCCTGGTCGGGGTGACCCGGCTGCCCGCCGAACCCGCCCCGCAGGAGCACACCGCCCCCGCCGACGGCTCGGTACGGGTCACCGGGCTGGGCCACGCGTACGACGCCGGGCGGCCCGTGCTCAGCGGCATCGAGCTCGACGTGCGGGCCGGGGAGCGGGTCGCGCTGGTCGGCGCGAGCGGCGCCGGCAAGACCACCCTGGCCAAGGTCATCGCCGGGGTGCAGGAGCCCGTCGAGGGCGCCATCTCCCTCGGCGGGGCCGACGTACGGGACCTGGGGCCGGCCGGGGTGCGGCGGGCCGTGACCCTGATCAGCCAGGAGGTCCACGTGTTCGCGGGCCCGCTGGCCGAGGACCTGCGGCTGGCCCGCCCCGGGGCCACGGACGCCGACCTGCGCGCCGCGCTCGACCGGGTCGGGGCGCTGGAGTGGGCCGAGGCCCTGCCCGAGGGGCTGGAGACGGTCGTCGGCGAGGGCGGGCACCGGCTGACGGTCACCCAGGCCCAGCACCTGGCCCTGGCCCGGCTGGTGCTGGCGGACTCCCCGATCGCGATCCTCGACGAGGCCACCGCCGACGCGGGCAGCGCGGGCGCGCGGGTCCTGGAGGCCGCGGCGCTGCGGGCCCTGGAGGGGCGCACCGGCCTGCTGGTCGCGCACCGCCTGCCCCAGGCCGCGGCCGCCGACCGGGTGGTCGTCCTCGACCAGGGCCGCATCGTGGAGACGGGCCCGCACGAGGAGCTCGTCGCCGCGGGCGGCCGCTACGCGGAGCTGTGGGCCGCCTGGTCCGCCAGCCGCCACGAGCCCGCCCCCGGCACCGCCCCGGCCCCCGCACCGGCAGCCGTCCCGGTACCCGCCCAGTCCGCAGCGGCCGACGGGCCCGCGGGCCCCGGCCTGCCGCCCGCGGACCTCCCGGCGGCCCCCGTGTCCTGACGGCCGCACCGGCCCCGGACCCCCCGCGGCTCCCGTCACCTCCCCGGTGGCGGGAGCCGCTTCCGCTTCCCCCGGACCCGCCCGCCCGGCCGGCGGATCCGGACGGGCAGCGGGAACGGCCGGGGGGCGGCGCCCCCTTCGGGGTGCCGGCCCCCGGCCGTCCGGGCGGTGCGGAGCGGATCAGCCCTGCCGGGCGGCCAGGCTCGCCGGGCGGAGGTCCGTCCAGTGCGTCTCCACGTGGGTCAGGCAGGCCTCCCGCCCGTCCGGGCCGAAGGCGGTCCGCCAGCCGTCCGGGACCTCCGCGAAGGCGGGCCACAGCGAGTGCTGGTTCTCTTCGTTCACGAGGACCAGGAAGGTGCCCTGCGGGTCCTCGAACGGGTTCGTGCTCATACGGTTCGCTCCTCTGAAGCAGGTCGGCCGGCGCGGCCGGGCCGGACGGGTACGTCAGTCACTTCGGGTCGGTTCAGTCGGTCGGTCAGGTCAGTCGGTCAGGTCAGTCGGTCAGGTTCGGACGGTACGGCCGACAGCGCCGACAGCGCCGACAGCGGCAGCTCCGGCCGGGCCGCCACGGCCCGCAGCAGCTCCTGGAGTTCACCGGCCAGCTGCTGCGCCTCGGCGGTGCCGAGCACCCCGGTGGCGTGGATCAGCGCGCAGTGCACGGGGCCCGCGCCGCGCGGTTCGTGGAAGCCGAGGGTGAGTTCGGCCCGCGCCGATCCGGTGGGTACGGCCAGCAGCGAGCCGAGTCCGCCCTCCAGCTGGTCCAGATCGGCCTGTTCGTGGTGGACGACCATCACCTGCGGTCCCTCCGCGGGCAGTCCGGTGGTGCGGACGACCTCGTCGAAGGGGACGTCCTGGTGGTCCAGGGCGCTCAGGGTGGTCTCGCGGACCCGGGCGAGCAGTTCCGTGAAGGCGGGGTCGCCCGCCGTGTCGGTGCGCAGGACCACGGTGTTCAGGAAGCAGCCGACGAGGTCGGCGAGCTGCTCGTCGCCGCGGCCCGCGACCATGGTGCCGACGGGCAGGTCCGTGCCGGCTCCGTGGGCGGTGAGCAGGGCGGCCAGGGCCGCGTGCAGCACCATGAACATGCTCGTGCCGGTGGCGCGGGCGAGCCCGTCCACGGCCGCGTGCAGCCCCTCGTCCAGGACGAATCCGACGTGGCCCGCGGGCCGCGGGCCCGGCTCCGGGGCCCCGGACCGCGGCCGGTCGCCGGGGAGTTCGAGCCGCGCGGGCAGCCCGGCGAGGGTCCTGCGCCAGTACGCGAGCTGCCGTCCGCCGGTGCTGTCGGGGTCGGCGGGGTCGCCGAGCACCTCGTGCGCCCAGCGGGTGTAGTCGGCGTACGAGACGGGCAGCGGGGCCCAGTCGGGGGCGCGGCCCGCGGCCCGGGCGGCGTAGGCGGTGGTCAGGTCGCGGAAGAGGGGGACGACCGACCACTCGTCGACGGCGAGGTAGTGCAGGGTCAGCAGCAGCGCCTGGCTGCCGTCGGCGGCGGTGAGCAGCCGGGCCCGCAGGGGGGCCTCCTGCCCGGGGTCGGGGCTGCCCGCGGCCAGTTCGGCGATGCGGGCGTCGAGGGCGGTGCCCGCGGGGCAGTGCTCGACAGCGAGCTCCGGTGCGGGTACGGGCCGCTGGAGGAGCGCGCCGGACTGCTCGGTGAAGGCGGTGCGCAGCGGTTCGTGGCGCTCCGTCAGGTCCCGGAGGGCCGCCGCGGCGGTGGCCGCGTCGATCCCGCCGGGGGTGCGCAGCACGAGGGCGTGGTCGAAGGCCCGGTGCTGCCGGTAGGCACGCCACTGCCAGCGCTGTCCGGGTGCGGCCGGCAGCGGTCCGGCGGTCGGCGGGGCGGGCCGCAGGGCGGGCCGGGCGGCCGCGGCCCCCTCCAGCTTCCCGGCGAGTCCGGCGACGGTGAGGGCGTCGAAGACGTCGCGGATGCTCAGCTCCGCGCCGAACTCGGAGCGGATCCGGCCGAGGAGGCGCATGGAGGCCATGGAGTGGCCGCCGAGGGCGAAGAAGCTGTCGTGCACGCCGACGCTGTCCAGCTTGAGGATCTCGCAGAAGAGGGCGGCGAGCCGGGTCTGCACCGCGGTGGCGGGGCGGGCGTCGCCGGTCATGGCGGACCAGTCCGGGGCGGGCAGGGCCCGCCGGTCCAGCTTGCCGTTGGGGGTCAGCGGCAGGGCGCCCTCCAGCGGGACGATCAGCGCGGGGACCATGTACTCGGGGAGCAGGGCGGCCATGTGGGCGCGCAGCTCCTGGGGGTCCAGCCCCCCGGCGCCGGCGGGTGCGCCGGGCTCCGGTACGGCGTAGCCGATCAGGCGCACGATGTCGCCGTCGCGGTCCGGCACCACGGCCGCCTGGGCGACCGCCGGGTGGCCGGCGAGGGCCGCTTCGATCTCGCCGAGCTCGATGCGGAACCCGCGCACCTTGACCTGGGTGTCGAGGCGTCCGAGGAAGTCGAGGTTCCCGTCGGCGCGCCAGCGGGCCCGGTCGCCCGTGCGGTACATCCGGCTGCCGGGACGGCCGTACGGGTCGGCGGTGAACCGCTGTGCGGTGAGCCCCGGCTTGCCGAGGTAGCCGCGGGCCAGGCCGCGCCCGGCGACGTACAGCTCGCCCGCCACCCCGGGCGGTACGGGCCGCAGGTGCTCGTCGAGCACGTAGCAGCGGGTGTTGGGGTCGGGCCGGCCGATGGGGACCCGGCCGGCGGGGGTGCCGCCGTACTCGCGGGCGGGCCACAGCGTGGAGTTGACCGTCGCCTCGGTGAGCCCGTACGCGCAGATCAGGTGGGCCGTGGCGCCGAACCGCTCGAAGAGGTCCGGCGGTACGGTCTCGGTGCCGACCAGGACGGTCGAGCCCTCGGGGAGGGTGCAGCCGGGCGGCAGCGCCGACACCAGGGACGGCGGCAGGATCATGTGGCTGATCCGCTGGTCGGTGAGGAAGTCGGTCAGGGCCGCCCCGGCGACCCGCGCCTCGTCGGTGATCAGGACGAGCCGGCCGCCGTGGCACAGGGCCATGGCCAGTTCGAAGGCGAACACGTCGAAGCCGATGGACGCGAACTGCAGGACCCTGCTGTCGGGTTCGAGGCCCATCCGGTCCACGGCGGTGGCAACCAGGCTGGAGATGCCCTCGTGGGGCACGACCACCCCCTTGGGGCGGCCGGTGGAGCCGGAGGTGTAGATCACGTACGCGGGCGCGTCGAGGCCCGCGGGGCCGCCGGGCAGCGGGTCCCCGGGGAGCCCGTCCAGTGCGGCGGCCGATTCGGGCGCGTCGAGCAGGACCACGGGCACCCCCGCGACGGCGGGGATCTTCCCGGCGACCGGCTCGGTGCCGACGACCAGGGCGGCCCGCGAGTCCTCGATCATGTAGCCGAGGCGGTCCCCGGGGTGGACGAGGTCCAGCGGCAGGAAGGCCGCGCCGAGCTTCATCACGGCGAGGACGGTGGCCACCACGTCCGCCGAGCGGGGCACGGCCACGCCGACCACGCTCTCGGGACCGGCGCCGTGCCCGGCGAGCAGCCGGGCGATCCGGTTGGCGCGCGCGTCGAGCTGTGCGTACGTGACCGAGCGGGCCCGGTCCACGACGGCGACGGCGTCGGGGCGTTCGGCGAGCCGGCGGGCGAACAGGGCCGGGAAGGTCTCCTCGGCCACCGCGCGCGGGCCGCCGTTGAAGCCCTCCAGCACGAGGCTGCGCTCCTCGGGGGTGAGGATCTCGGCCCGGGAGAGCGGGAGTTCGGGATGGGCTGCCAGCGCGGTGAGCAGCATCTGCAGCCGCTTCCCGATCCGTTCGGCCGTGTCGGCGTCGTACAGCTCGGTGGCGTACTCCAGGCGGCAGCCCAGCGCGCCGGGGGTCCCGCCCCCGTCTGCCGAGGAGTCCTCCGGGAGCTGCTCGGAGAAGCTGAACACCAGGTCGAACTTGGCCGAGGCGGTGCCGTGCGGCAGGAACTCGGCTTCCAGACCGGGCAGTTCCAGTGCAGTTCCGGTACGGGCGTGGTAGCCGACCATCACCTGGAAGAGCGGGTTGCGCGACAGCGAGCGGGTGGGGTTGAGCCGCTCCACGACGGACTCGAAGGGCACGTCGGCGTGGGAGAAGGCGGCGAGGTCGGTCTCCCGGACCCGGCCGAGCAGTTCGGTGAAGCTCGGGTCCCCGCCCAGGTCGGTGCGGAGCACCAGGGTGTTGACGAAGAAGCCGACGAGCTCGTCGAGGGCCTCCTCGCCGCGCCCGGCGATGGGTGCGCCGAGCGGGATGTCCGTACCGGCGCCCAGCCGGTGCAGCAGGGCGGCGACGGCGGCGTGCACCACCATGAACATGCTGGCCCCGGTCTCCCGGGCGAGGGCGCGCAGCCCCTCGTGGACCGCGGGCTCGAAGACCAGGTCGAGGGAGGCCCCGGCGAAGGAGGGGCGGGCGGGCCGGGGGCGGTCCGCGGGCAGCTCAAGCTCCTCGGGGGCCCCGGCGAGGGCCGCGGCCCAGTGGTCGAGCTGGCGGGCGGCCAGGCTGTCCGGGTCGGCGGGGTCGCCGAGCAGGCGCCGCTGCCACAGGGCGTAGTCGGCGTACTGGACGGGCAGCGGCTGCCAGTCGGGGGCCGCGCCGCCGAGGCGGGCCGTGTAGGCGGTGGCCAGGTCGCGCAGGAAGGGCCGGTCGGACCACTCGTCGGTGGTGATGTGGTGCAGCAGGAGGATCACGGCGTGGTCCCCGGGGGCGAGTTCCACGACCGTGGCGCGCAGGGGGAGTTCGGCGGCCAGGTCGAAGGGCCGGGCGACGGCCGCGTCGACGAGCGCGGGCAGCTCCGCCTCGGTGGCGCGCAGGTGCTCGACGGGGGGCCGGGCCTGGCCGGCGGGCAGGACCCGCTGGCGCGTGCCGCCCTCCCCGTCGGTCACGAAGACGGTGCGCAGGGCCTCGTGACGGGCTGTCACATCGCCCAGTGCCGCAGTCCAGGCCCGGGCGTCGAAGGTGCCGCGCAGCCGCAGCACGAGCGGGAAGTTGTACGCGGCGGAGGTGCACTCGATCTGCTGGATGACCCACAGCCGCTGCTGGGCGTGGGACAGGGGCAGCTCGTCGGGCCGCTCCCCGGCGGTGAGGGCGGGCCGCGGGGCCCCGGCCGCGCCGCCGCGGCCGGCCCGGGCGACGAGTTCGGCGACGGTGGGCGCCTCGAACAGGTCGCGGATGGCCAGTTCCGCACCGAGGGCGGTGCGGGCCCGGCTGACGAGCCGGGTGGCGAGCAGCGAGTGGCCGCCCAGGTCGAAGAAGTCGCTGTCGGTGCCGACGCTGTCCGCGGGCAGTGCGAGCACCTCGGCGAAGAGGGCGCACAGGGTCTCCTCCACCGGGGTGGCGGGGGCCCGGCGGGCGCCGGCCGCGGCGAACTCCGGTGCGGGCAGGGCCCGTACGTCCAGCTTGCCGTTGACGGTCAGCGGCAGGGTGGCCACGGGGACGAGCGCGGCGGGGACCATGTAGTCCGGGAGCCCGGCCTTCAGGTGCTCGCGCAGGCGGGCCGCCAGCTCCCCGGCCCCTTCCCCGCCGCCGTCCCCGGCCTCCGCCTCGGGTACGACGTACCCGACCAGCCGCTTGGTGCCCGCGGACTCGTGGACGACCACGGCGGAGTGCGCGACCTCCGGGTGCGCGGACAGGGCGGTGGCGATCTCGCCCAGCTCGATGCGGTAGCCGCGGATCTTGACCTGGTCGTCGGTGCGCCCGAGGAAGTCGAGCAGCCCGTCGGGGCGCCGGCGCACCAGGTCGCCGGTGCGGTACATGCGCTCGCCGGGCAGTCCGAACGGGTCCGCGACGAACCGCTCGGCGGTCAGCGCGGGCCGGTCGTGGTAGCCGCGGGCCAGCCCGGTGCCGGCGATGTACAGCTCGCCGGGGCAGCCCGGCGGTACGGGCCGCAGCATCCCGTCGAGCAGGTAGGCGCGGGTGTTGCGGATCGGTACGCCGACGGTGGAGGTGGCGCTGTCGTCGGTGGATCCGCCGAGGGTGTTGATCGTGTACTCGGTGGGTCCGTACAGGTTGTAGCCGTACGTGCCCTCGGTGCGGCGCAGCCGGGTCCACACGGTGTCGGGCACGGCCTCGCCGCCGAGCAGGACCAGGGCGGGCCGGTGCCGGCCGGTGGTGTCCGCGCCGGCCTCCTGCTGCTCCAGCAGGCCCTCCTCGATGAGGAGCTGGGCGTAGGTGGGGGTCACGTTGACCACGTCCACGCGGTGCCGGTCGCAGTAGGCGACCAGGGCCTCGGCGTCGCGGCGCAGGTCCTCGTCGCAGACGTGCACCTCGTGGCCCTCGACGAGCCAGAGCAGCTCCTCCCAGGACATGTCGAAGGCGAAGGACACGGTGTGCGCGATGCGCAGCCGGCGCCCGCCGGCCGAGTCGATGGCCGGGTCGAAGACCTCCTTCTGGTGGTTGAGCTGCATGTTCGTCAGGCCCCGGTAGGGGGTGACCACGCCCTTGGGGCGGCCGGTGGAGCCGGAGGTGTAGATCACGTACGCCGGGTGCTCCAGGCGGCCGGGCACGCCGTGTGCGAAGGCGGGGCGTTCGTCGTCGGTGATCCCGGCTCCGGACAGCGCGGCCAGCTCGGCGACCGTCTCCGGTGCGTCGAGGGCGAGTTCGGGGGCGGCGGGCCCCCCGTCCCCGCGCAGGCCGGGGGCCACGGCGGTGGTGGTGACCAGGCACAGCGGGCCGGTGTCGGCGGCCATCAGGCGCAGCCGGTCGGCGGGGTGGTCGAGGTCCAGCGGCAGGTAGGCGGCGCCGGTGCGCAGGACGGCGAACAGCGCGGCCACCATGTCGAGGGAGCGCGGCAGGGCCAGGGCGACGACCTTCTCCGGTCCGGCGCCGCGGGCCAGCAGCAGCCGGGCCAGGCGGTTGATGCGGGCGTCGAGTGCGGCGTAGGTGAGGGCCTGCCCGCCGGAGACCAGGGCCACGGCGTCGGGCGTACGGGCCACCTGGGCGGCCAGCATGTCCGCGACGGTCTCGTCCGGTACGGGCTCGCGGCCGCTGCTCCAGCCGGCCGCGAGCTCGGTCCGCTCGTCGGGCAGGAGCAGGTCGACGGCGGCGGTCCGGGCCGCGGGGGCGTCCGGGGCGGCGGCGAGGGCCTCGGCGAGCCGCTCCACGACGGTGGTGAAGCGGGCGAGGACGGTCTGCGCCGCCTGCGCGTCGAAGAGGTCGGGCCGGGCGGCGAGGGTGATCCGCAGCCGGGCGCCGGGGGTGACGATGAGGGTCAGCGGGAAGTGGGTGCCGTCGACGTTGGAGACCCCGGTGATGCCGTGGCGGCGGCGCAGTTCCGCGGCCCGGTCCTCGCCGTCGGCGGAGCGCAGCACGAACAGCGTGTCGAAGAGCCGGCGGTGGCCGGTCTCCTGCTGGAGGGTGCCCAGGCCGACGTACTCGTACGGCATGGTGCCCGCGCGGGCGGCCTGCATCCGCCGCAGCAGGGCCGCGACGGGCTCCTGCGGGGCGAAGTCGACGCGCGCGGGGACGGTGTTGAGGAACATGCCGATGATGCCCGCGGCGTCCGGCAGGTCGGTGGGGCGACCCGCGACGGCGGTGCCGAAGGCCACGTCGGAGCGGCCGGTGAGGGCCGAGAGGACCAGCCCCCAGGCCGCGTTGAGGACCGTGTTCAGGGTGAGGCCGTGCCCGCGGGCCAGGGTCCGCAGCCGGTCGCTGGCCCCGGCCGTGAGCAGGGCGTCGTGGTCCTGCGGGATGACCGGGCCGGCGTCGCGCCCGGCGGGGGCGACGAGGGTCGGCTCCTCGAAGCCGGACAGGGCGCCGCGCCAGGCGTCGAGGGCGGCCTCGGTGTCCTGGCGGTCCAGCCAGGCCAGGTAGTCGCGGTAGGAGCCGGGGGCGGGCAGCCCGGTGGGGTCGCCGGAGCGCTCGTAGAGGGTGAAGAGCTCCTCCAGGAACAGCCAGGCGGACCAGCCGTCCCACAGGATCAGGTGGTGGGTGACGACGAGCCGGTCGCGGCCGTCACCGAGCCGGATCAGCAGCAGCTGGCAGAGCGGGGCCGCGGACAGGTCGAAGCGGGTGCGCCGGTCGGCGGCGAGCAGCTCCTCGGTACGGGCGTGCTGCTCGGCCGGGGTGAGGCCGGACAGGTCCGCCTCGGTGAGCGGGATCACGGCCCCGTCCGCGATGAACTGGACGGGGCGGGGCACGCCGTCGCTCGTGAACCCGGCGCGCAGGCCCGTGTTGCGCTCCAGCAGGGAGCGGCAGGCGGCGCGCAGCCGGTCCGCGTCGACGCGGCGGTCGAAGTCGAGGGTCTCCTGCGAGAGGTAGACGTCGAGGGCGTCGCCGGTGTCGTAGGTGGCGTGGAAGTACATGCCCTCCTGGAGCGGGGAGAGCGGCCAGACGTCGGAGACGGGCCCCCCGGCGACGGCCTCGACGTGCGCCCGCTCCCCGGCGGTGAGCATCAGCCCGCCCAGCGGGGCGGGCCCGCCCGACTGCCCCGGCTGCCCTGTCCGACCGGTCCCGGCGGGGTCCGCCGGGACGGGCGCCGCGGCCGCGGCCGCGGTGAGCTGGTCGAGGAGGGCCCGGAGGGCCGGGTCGACGGCGGCCCCGGCCAGTGCCTGCTGGGCCAGCACGGCCTGGAGGGCGGCCGCGGCCGGTCCGGCGGCGTCGGCCGGCACGGTCACGGGGGCGGGCTCCGCAGCGGCCGCCTCGGCCTCCGCTGCGGCTTCGGCGGCTTCCGCGGCTTCGGCGGCAGCCGTCTCGGCAGCGGCGGCGAGGGCGGCGGGCGTGCGGAGTTCGAACACCTCGCGCGGGGTGACGTTCAGACCGGCCTCCCGGGCGCGGGTCGTGACGGAGATGGAGCTGAGGCTGTCGCCGCCGAGCACGAAGAAGTCGTCCTCGGCGCCGATGCCCGCGGTGGCGAGCACGTCGGCGAAGATCCGGCAGAAGGCGCTCTCGGCCTCCGTGCGCGGGGCCCGGCCGCCGGCCCGCGGGCCGGTCTCCGGCGCGGGCAGGGCGTTCTGGTCGAGCTTGCCGCTCGGCGTCAGCGGCAGGGCGGGCAGGACGACCACCGCGGCCGGCACCAGGGCCGCGGGCAGTTCCCGGGCCAGGGCCTCCCGCAGCTCCTCCGCGTCGGGGGCGGCCCCCGCACCGGTGGGGCCGGCGGGTACGGCGTACCCGACCAGCGCGCCCGCGCGGACGACCACGGCCGCCCGGCCCACCCCGGGCAGGGCCGCCAGTGCGGCCTCGATCTCGCCCAGTTCGATGCGGTTGCCGCGGATCTTGACCTGGCGGTCGGTGCGCCCGAGGTACTCGACGGTCCCGTCGGCGCGGCGCCGGACCAGGTCGCCCGTGCGGTACATCCGCTCCCCCGGCCCCCCGAAGGGGTCGGCGGTGAAGCGCTCGGCGGTCAGGGCGCTCCGGCCGTGGTAGCCGCGGGCGAGCTGCACCCCGGCGAGGTACAGCTCCCCGGGGACCCCGTCGGGGACCGGCCTCAGGAAGGGGTCGAGGACGTGCAGGCGGGTGTTCCAGACGGGCCGCCCGATGGGTACGGCGGGCTCCCCGGCGCCGGCCCCGTACGGGTGGTAGGTGACGTCCACGGCGGCCTCGGTGGGCCCGTACAGGTTGTGCAGCGGCACCGGTCCGGCGCCGGGCCGGTCCGTCAGCCGCGTCCACCGGGCGGCGTCCGGCCCGGTCAGGGCCTCGCCGCTGCAGAACACCCGGCGCAGGCTCGCGGCCCAGTCCGCCGGGACCTGCGCGGAGTCCGCCACGGCCCCGGTGAACGCGGCGAGCATCGAGGGCACGAAGTGCAGGGTGGTGACCGCCTCGGCGCGGATCAGCGCGGCCAGGTACAGCGGGTCGCGGTGGCCGTCCGGACGGGCCAGGACCACGGTCGCGCCCTCGGCCAGAGCCCAGAAGAACTCCCACACGGACACGTCGAAGCTCGACGGGGTCTTCTGCAGCACCCGGTCGCCCGGCTCCAGCCCGTACTCGGCCTGCATCCACGCGAGCCGGTTCACGATGGCCCGGTGGGTGACGGCCACGCCCTTGGGGCGGCCCGTGGAGCCGGAGGTGTAGATCAGGTAGGCGGGGTGGTCGGGACCGGCCTGCGCATCCGGCCCGGCCGCGGCCTCCACCGCTGCGTCTGCGTCTGCTGCGTCTGTTGCCTCTACGTGCACGTGCACCAGCCCCGGCACCGAGGGCAGCCTCCCGGCCGCCTCCGCCGTGGTGACGACGGTCCGCGCGCCCGAGTCGGCGAGCATGAACGCCACCCGGTCCGCGGGGTAGTCCAGGTCGAGCGGCAGGTAGGCGGCGCCCGCCTTCAGGACCGCGAGCAGGGCCACCATCAGCTCGGCCGAGCGGGGCACGGCCACCGCCACGTACCGCTCCGGGCCCGCGCCCGCGGCCCGCAGCCGCCGGGCCAGGGCCTCGGCCCGCCGGTCCAGCTCCGCGTAGCCGAGGGTCTCGCCCTCGAAGACCACGGCGGGGGCGCCGGGGGTACGGGCGGCCTGCCCGGCGATCAGCGAGGCCAGCGTGGCCGGGGCCACCGGGTGCGCGGTGGCGTTGTGCCCGCCGGTCCGCGCCTCCTCGGCCGCGGACAGCAGCCCCGTACGGGCCACCGTGCGCCCGGATGCGGCGGGCAGGGCGCGCAGCAGCTGCGCGTACCGCCCGGCGAGCGCGGACACCGCTGCCCCGCCGAGCCGGGCGGGGTCGTGCTTGAAGCGCAGCAGCAGCCGCGCGCCGGGCTCGACCACGAGCGCGAGGGGGTAGTGCACCGAGTCGTGCACCTCGGCGGCGGTGATGCGCAGGGCGCCGGGCGCCTCCCGACCGGCGGCGGACAGGTCGCCCGCGGGGAAGTTCTCGAAGACGACCAGGGTGTCGAAGAGTTCGCCCCGGCCCGCGGTGCGCTGGATCTCGGCGAGGCCGAGGTGCTGGTGGTCGAGGAGGGCGGACTGCTCCTCCTGGACCCGGTGCAGCAGTGCGGCCACCGTCTCGTCCGGGCGCAGGACCACCCGGGCGGGCAGGGTGTTGATGAACAGGCCCACGGCCTCCTCCAGCCCGCCGACCTCGGTGGTCCGGCCGGAGACGGTGGTGCCGAAGAGCACGTCCGCGCTGCCGGTGAGGGCGCCGAGCAGCAGGCCCCAGGTGCCGTGGACGACGGTGCTGAGGGTCAGTCCCTCCGCGCGGGCGAAGGCGGTGAGGGCGGCGGTCTCCCCGGCGGTCAGCGCGAGTTCGTACTGCCCGTCGGGGGCGGGGGCGGCTGCGGCATCCGCGGCGGCGGGAGCCTCCCCGGCGAGGGCGCCGGCCAGGGCGTCGAGGGCCGGGAGCCGGGTCGGTTCGGCTCCGGCGAGGGCCAGGCGCCAGGCCTCGCGGGCGCCGTCGCGGTCCCGGGAGGCCAGCCAGGCCAGCCAGGGGCGGGGGTCCGCGGGCGCCGGGAGGCCCGCACCGGCACCGCCGCAGGCGGCGGCGAGCTCGCGCAGCAGGACGGAGACCGACCAGCCGTCGGCGAGGATGTGGTGCAGGGTGAGCAGCAGCCGGTACCGGCCGCCGTCCCGGACCAGGGTGGCGCGCAGCAGTGGGGGCCGGGCCAGGTCGAAGCCCCCGGCGCGGTCGGCGGCCAGCAGCGCGGGCAGCGGGGTCGCGGCGGTGTCCGCCTCCTGCCAGGGCAGTTCGGCGCGGTCGGCGATCCGCTGGACCACCTGTCCGCCGGGCAGCTGCCGGAAGGAGGCCCGCAGCAGCGGGTGCCGGTCCAGGAGGAGTTGGAGGCCCGCGCGCAGGCGCGCCGGGTCCACCGGGCCGTCGAGGTCGAGGAGTTCCTGCACCAGGTAGGTGTCGCCGGCGCGCCCGTCGTACTCGGCGTGGAAGAAGAAGCCCTCCTGGAGCGGGGAGACGGGCAGCGCGTCCCCGTCCAGGGCGGCGGGGGCCGCCGCGGGCGCCGCGGCGGCGGCCTGCTCCCCGGCCCGGCGGGCGAGGGCGGCGACGGTGCGCAGCCGGAACACGTCCCGCGGGGTGAGGGCCAGTCCGGCCGCGCGGGCCCGGTTGACGAGCTGGATCGCGACGATGCTGTCGCCGCCGAGGGCGAAGAAGCTGTCGTGGACCCCGGCCGAGGGCAGTCCGAGCACCTCGGCGAACAGGGCGGCGAGGACGGTCTCGGCGGGGCTGGCGGGGGCGTCCCCGCCGGACTGCGCGGTCCAGTCCGGCTCGGGCAGGGCCCGCCGGTCGAGCTTGCCGTTCGGCGTCAGCGGCAGCGGCCCGTCGAGGAGGACGGCCGCGGTGGGCACCATGTGGTCGGGCAGTTCCCCGGCCAGGGCGGCGCGGGCGGCGTCCGCCTCGGTCCGCCCGGCCCCGGGCGCGGGCACGAGGTAGGCGACGAGCCGCTTGGCGCCGCGGTGGTCCTCGCGGACCAGGACGGCGGCCTGGGCGATGCCCGGCCGGGCCATGAACGCGCTCTCGATCTCGCCCGGTTCGATGCGGTGGCCGCGGATCTTGACCTGTCCGTCGGCGCGGCCCAGGAACTCCAGGTTCCCGTCGGCCCCCCAGCGCACCCGGTCCCCGGTGCGGTACATGCGGGTGCCGGGCGCGCCGTACGGGTCGGCGACGAACCGCTCGGCGGACAGGGCGGCCCGGCCGAGGTAGCCGCGCGCGAGGCCGCGCCCGCCGACGTAGAGCTCGCCTTCGGCGCCGACGGGCACCGGGCGCAGTCCCGAATCGAGCACGTAGCAACAGGTGTTGGGGTCGGGGCGGCCGATGGGGGCGGGCCCGGGGCGGCCGGGTTCGGCGGTCCACAGCGTGGAGTTGACGCTGGCCTCGGTGAGCCCGTACGCGACGACCACCCGGACGCGGCCCGCCCAGCGGGCGATGAGCTCGCCGGGCACGGCCTCGGTGCCGACCACGAGCACGCTGCCGTCGGGCAGTTCGCACTCGGGCGGCAGGGCGGAGACCAGGGAGGGCGGCAGGATCATGTGGGTGGCGCGGTGGCGGGCGATGTAGTCGGTGAGGGGGGGTCCGGCGACCCGGCGCTCGGCGGGGACCACGATGGCGGTGCCGCCCGCGCACAGGGACATGACCAGGTCCCAGACGGTGACGTCGAAGCCGACGGAGGCGAACTGCACCACGCGGCTCCCGGCGGTGATCCCGATCCGGTCGGTGGCGGTGGCGATGAGGCTGGCGATCCCGTCGTGGGGGACGACCACGCCCTTGGGGCGGCCGGTGGATCCGGAGGTGTAGATGACGTACGCGGCCTGGTCGAGGGCGACGGGGATCCGGGGGTCGGTGTCCTGCGCCGCGGCGAGGGCGGCCGCGGTGGCCGGGTCGTCGAGCAGGAGGTGCACGGCCGCGACGGCGCCGGACCCGTCCCCCGCGGTCGGGGCCGCTGCCGGGTCGGCCGTCGGGTCGGCTGCCGGGTCCGCGGCCGCGGGCAGCCCGTCGGCGAGTCCGCTGACGGTCAGCACGGTCCGCGCGCCCGCGTCGGCCAGCATGTAGGCGATGCGCTCGCGCGGGTGGTCGGCGTCCAGCGGCAGGTAGGCCGCTCCGGCCTTCATCACGGCGAGGAGGGCGACCACGAGCTGCGGGGAGCGCGGCAGGGCTACGGCGACCACGTCCTCGGCGCCGATCCCCCTCTCGCCCAGGTGGCGGGCGAGGCGGTTGGCCGCGGAGTTCAGTCCGGCGTACGTCAGCTCCTGGTCCTCGCAGACGAGGGCGGTGGCGCCGGGGTTGCGGCGGACCTGCTCCTCGAAGGCGCCGGGCCAGGTCAGTTCGGGGACCTCGCGGGGAGCGGTGCCGAACTCGCCGAGCAGGAGAGCCCTTTCGTCCTCGGTGGTGAGGTCGGTACGCCCGACGGGGCGGTCGGGGTGCTCGGCGAGGGCGTGCAGGACGGCGAGGAAGCGCTGCTCGTGGCCGCGCAGCCGCTCCTCGTCGCAGACCTCGGCGTCGGCGTCGAGGTGCACGGTCAGGCCGGCGCCGCCGAGGGACTCGGAGAAGCTGAGGGCGAGGTCGGAGACCGGGCCGAGCCAGTCGGGGCTGAGGTCGGCGCGGTGCCCGGCGAAGCGGGCCCCGCCGGGGCGGGGCAGGATGTTGACGGTGGGGCCGACGAGTTCGGCGATGCCGTCGGTGAGGCAGAGGTCGCGGGCCAGGTCCTCGGCCCGGTAGCGGCTGTGGTCGACCGCGCCGGCGACCGCGCGCTGCACCTCGGCGAGCAGTTCGGCTCCGGTGTCGGCGGGGTGTACGGCCACCCGCAGCGGAACGATGTTGGAGACCATGCCCGGTACCTCGGCGGCCTCGGGGCCCAGCCGGGCGCCGACGGGCAGTCCGAGGACCAGGTCCTGCGCCCCGCTGGTGCGGTGCACGTAGGCGGCGGCCGCGGCGAGCAGGAGCCGGGAGGTACGCACGCCCGCGGCCGCGGCGGCGGCCTCGATGCGCTCGAACTGCGGGCCGCTGATCTCGGTGGAGCGGCGCAGGCGCCGCACGGTGAGCGCGGGCGAGCGGTCGAGGAGGCGGACGGGCTCGGGCCGGCCGGTCATCCGCTCCAGCCACCACGCGCGGTCCGCGGCGCGGTCGGCCGACTCCCCGTAGGCGCGGTCCTCCGCGACCAGGCGCGCGAGGCCTCCGGCGGGTACCGCGGCGGCCGGTTCGCGGCCCTCCGCGGCGGCGGTGTACAGCTCGCCCGCGCGGCGGGTGACCAGGGCGACCCCGGCCCCGTCCACGAGGAGGTGGTGGTAGCGCTGGTACCACCAGACGCGGTCGTCGGAGAGCCGCAGCAGCGCCTGGGCGAAGAGCGGTCCGGGGCCGGTCCCGGTGCGCCCCTCCCGGTCCGCGGCGGTCCAGGCCGCGGCGGCGGCCGCGGGGTCGGGTTCCGCCCGCAGGTCGAGGACGGGCAGGTCCACCGGGCGGGGGCCGCCGCCGGGGACGGGGCGCAGCCGCTGGCGCGGGCCCCCTGCCGGCTCCGGCTCCGCCCCCGCTGCCGGATGCGGACCGGGGTCGGGGTCGAGGTCCACGTGCAGGCACTCGGTCTCCCCCACCGCCCGGCGCACGGCGGCGCCCAGCAGGTCCAGGTCGACGGCGCCGCGCAGGTCCAGGGTGAAGACGATGTGGTAGGCGGAGCTGTCGGGCTCGATCTGCTGGGCCCGCCAGACTCCGGTTTGCCCGCCGGTCAGGGGCATCCCGGTGGTGGGCTTCCGGTCCTGCTCGACGTCAGACATCGTACGAATGGCCTTTCCCTGGTGGTACGCGGTGGGGTGCGGCGCCGGGGCGCCACGGGGCGGGGCCGGGGCGGACGGCCCCCCGCCGGCGCCCTGCGGCGCCCCGGCGGGCAGTGGTCCTCCCCGGCCCCGGCCGGGTGCTGCGGTCGTACTGCGGCGGTCGCGGTGGCGAGCGCGGGGTGCTGCTACTTCACGGCGGCGAGGAGCGGCTCGATCTGGTCGATCGCGTACGGGATCGACAGGACCGTGTTGAAGGAGAACGCGGCGCCGATGTCCGGGTCCTGGTACGGCACGAAGAGGTCGCGCTTCTCCTGGTGGACCTTGAGCTTCTTGTAGAGCGGCTCGGCCTTGATGCGGGTGTTGGCGTCGGTGCTGGAGGTCACCCACACCAGCCGGTCCACGTCGAGGACGTTGAGCTTCTCGGCGCTCAGCTCGGCGACGTTCCAGCCGGGCTTGGCGAGGGTGTCGATCTCGGGCTCGAGCGTGAAGCCGAGCTCCTGGAAGAAGATCGACTTGGGGTCGGTCCTGGTGAAGGCCGAGTACTTGCCCGCCTCGAAGCTGTCGGCGACCGCGAGGGTCTTCTGCCCGAAGGCCGGGTTCTTGTCGCGTACGGCCTTGAAGCGGGCGTCGATGCCGGAGATCAGCTTCTCGGTCTCCTCCGACTTGCCGAGGGACTTGCCGATCTGGCGGGTCATCACCTGCCAGGAGGCCCCGTAGTCGGGCAGGTCCTTGGGCTGGGCCACGACCTTGGTGAACTTGGAGAGGGTGTCGTACTGCTCCTTCTTCATGCCGGAGTACTGGGCGACGACCAGGTCCGGCTTGAGCGCCACGATCTTCTCGATGTTGTACTCGTCGCGCTCACCGACGATCTCGGGCTTGTCCGCACCCCACTTGTCCTTGGTCCAGGGCCACTTGCCGTACGGGCTCTCCTTGAACCAGTCGACCGCGCCGACCGGCTTGACGCCCAGCGCGAGCACGGCGTCCTGGTCCGACAGCCCCAGGGTGACGACCCGCTTCGGCTCCGCGTCGATGGTCGTGCTGCCGTACTTGTGCTCGACGGTCACGGGGAAGGCGCCGGCGGAGGCGCTGCCCTTCGCCGGGGTCGCGGAGGGCTTCGCCTCGGACTTCTCCGTTCCGCCCCCACAGGCGGAGAGCACCAGGGCGGCGACGGCCGCGAGGGCGATGCGGGAGGAGTGCCGGGCGAACCGGCGTGGCGCGGGGCCTGTTCCAGTGGACACAGATGTTCCTTTCGGGGGATCTCACAGTGCGTGCCGGACGCCCCGCGCAGGGCGGTGCGTCCGGCCGGGCGTGCATGTGGGGGGTGCTGCTCCGGGACCGGGGCCCGGGGGTCGGGGGCCGCAGGGGCCGGGGGCCCTCCGGGGGCTCGGAGCCCCGGAGTAGCGGCCGGGATCCGGCGGGGGCGGCCTAGCGGACGGATCCGATGCCGTCGGCCACCTGCCGGCCGCCGCGCCCCTGCGCGGGCCCGGGGGCCGCACCGGCGCCGCCGGCGGCCCGGGCCTGGTGCACGGCCTGCGCCCCGGTCCGCTGCTGCTTGCGGGCCACGACCGAGTCCAGGATCTCGCCCACCCGGATGGAGGTGTTGGACAGCAGCGAGGAGGTGATGCCGTGGGTGTGCTCGGTGCCGCCCTGGAGGTAGATGCCGCAGCGCACCATGGGGTCGGTGGCCACCCGGTAGTCGCGCTCGACCCGGACCCGGCCGTGCTCGTCGCGGTGGCAGCTGCCGGCGACCGCGCCGAGCAGTCCGAGGGCGTCGGCCTCGTCGTAGCCGGTGGCGAAGACCACGATGTCGGCGTCGAGGCGGCTCTCCTCGCCGGTGACGAGGGAGCGCACGGCGGCCCGCACCCCGTCCGCGGTCTCCTCCACGCCGGTGACGCGGGAGACGTTGAGGAAGCGCAGCCGCTCGTGGCCGAGCACCTTCTCCTTGTAGGCCTGCCGGTACAGCTCGTCGATCAGCTCGATGTCCACGACGGCGTAGTTGGTGTTGCCGTGGTAGTCCATGAGCTTGCGCTTGGTGTCGTCGGGGGCGGCGTAGTACTCGTCGACGGCCGCGGGGTCGAAGATGCGGTTCGCGAAGGCGCTGTCGTCGGCGGGGCTGTAGCCGTAGCGGGAGAAGACCGCGCAGACCTCGGCGTGCGGGAAGCGCCGGTGCAGGTAGGAGACGTTCTCGGCGGCGCTCTGGCCGGCGCCGACCACGACCACCCGCTGCGGCTCGGTTTCGAGGGAGTCGACCTTCATCAGCAGGTCGGAGGTGTGCCAGACGCGGTCGCCGCGCTCGACGCCCTCGGGCATGGCGGGGCGCAGGCCGGTGCCGACGACCACGTTGCGGGCCCGGTGGACGACGGTCTCGGCGCCGGAGCGGGAGGTGACGTCGAGGTACTCGACGACCCCGTCGCGCAGCACCGGCTCGACGGCGACGACCTCGTGCCCGTAGGACACCATGTCGTCGACCTTGGCGGCGGCCCACTCGAAGTAGTCGTGGAACTCGACCCGCAGCGGGAAGAGGTTCTTGTGGTTCACGAAGTCGATGAGCCGGCCCTTGCTCTGCAGGTAGCAGAGGAAGCTGTACTCACTGGCCGGATTGCGCAGCGAGACAAGGTCCTTGAGGAAGGACACCTGCATCGTCGCGTCGTCGATCAGCATCCCGCGGTGCCAGCCGAACCGGGGCTGCCGCTCGAAGAAGTGCGCCGTGACCGTCTCCTGCCTGCCCACACCCGCGTTGTGCTCGCTGAGCGCGATCGCCATCGCCACATTGGACGGGCCGAAGCCGATCCCTATGAGGTCGTGGACCAAAGGTGCGTCGCCAGGAAGAACCTGAGACATGTCACTCCCATCGTGCGGGACAGCCGTCGGCCCCCCGGGGGCGCGGCTGAATGGAACTGGAAGCCGAGCGCGCCGTGTTGACGCCAACCAGCAGAACTTAGGTAAAGCTAACCTGACCTAGGGCGAGGTGTCGACAGGACAAAACGGACCACCGCCTGAACAGCACCCTGAACTGCCTTACGAATGGGCCGCGTTGCAATGTTAGGTAAGCCTTGCTTTACTTGGCCGGGCCCGGGGTTTCGCGCTCTGCGTTCGACGCCCCTGCGCCCTCACGTTCGGCGGCACTTCTCAAGGAGGAACCCCATGCGGGTCGTCATGTTCGGTTACCAGACCTGGGGCCACCGCACTCTCCAGGCGCTCCTGGACTCCGAGCACGACGTGGTGGCGGTGGTGACGCACCCGAAGAGCGAGCACGCGTACGAGAAGATCTGGAGCGACTCGGTCGCCGACCTCGCCGAGGCGCACGGGGTCCGCGTGATCATCCGCAACCGGCCCGACGACGACGAGCTCTTCCACCTCCTCAAGTCCGCCGACCCGGACGTCATCGTCGCCAACAACTGGCGCACGTGGATCCCGCCGCGCATCTACAACCTGCCCCGGCACGGCACGCTCAACGTCCACGACTCGCTGCTGCCGAAGTACGCGGGCTTCTCCCCGCTCATCTGGGCCCTCATCAACGGCGAGACCGAAGTCGGCGTGACCGCCCACATGATGGACGAGGTGCTCGACGCCGGCGATATCGTCGACCAGCGCGCCGTACCGGTCGGCCCCGCCGACACGGCCACCGACCTCTTCCACAAGACGGTCGACCTGATCGCCCCCGTCACCATCGGCGCCCTCGCCCGGATCGCCGCCGGCGAGACCGCGTTCACCCCGCAGGACCGCTCGCAGGCCACCTTCTTCCACAAGCGGTCCGAAGAGGACGTGCGCATCGACTGGAGCTGGCCCGCCGAGGTCCTCGAACGCCTCGTGCGCGCCCAGTCCCACCCCTACCCGAGCGCCTTCACCTTCCACCGCGGCAAGCGCCTGGAGATCCTCTCCGCCGTGGTCTCCGAGGGCCGCTACGGCGGTACGCCCGGCCGCGTCTTCTACCGCGAGGGCGACGGGGTCGTCATCGTCGCCGGCGCCGACGCCCGCACCGGCCGCAACCACGGACTCGCACTCACCCGGGTCCGCACCGAGGACGGCCGCGAACTGCCGGCCGCCGAGTACTTCACCTCCATGGGCGGCTACCTCACCAGCCGCCCCTGACGCCACGTCACCACCGCGCACGCGTACGGCGGGTGGGCGGCCGACCACCGCCCCCGCCTCGACCGAGGGGAAGCACGCCATGGAACACCCGGCCGCCACCGGCTCCGCCCCCGAGCCGGCCGGCGCATCCGGCGCGGCCGGGCCCAGCGTGCTCGGACTCGACGCCTACCTCATGTACGTGGTCGGCAAGGCCGCCCGCCGCCGCCTCACGGACCGCCTCGCGGCCCACGGCCTGCGCCTGTGGCACCTGACCGTACTGGCGATGATCGACGACCTGGGCCCCCAGATGAAGACCGTCCTGGCCGCCCGCCTCGACATGAACGCCAGCGACCTGGTCAAAACCGTCCGCGACCTGGAGAACTCCGGCCACGTCACCTGCGAGCGCGACCGCGTCGACCGCCGCCGCGTGGTGGTGGCCCTCACCCCCCTGGGCGCCTCCTTACTCCAGCGCCTGACCCGCGAAATCGGCGCCGCAGACGCCGAACTCCTCTCCCCCCTCTCCCCCCGGGAACGCGCAGAACTCACCTCCCTCCTCCACCGCATCCACCTCCACGTGACCCCGGTCCCGGGGAGCCGGCGGCCGGTGTGACGCCCCCGGACACACCGACGGGCGGGCAGCCGCCCGGCCACCCGCCCGCGCACACTCCGGATCAGCCGGTGAACGGCACCAGCACCGAGGCGAGCCGGTCCTCGTCGATCAGGTCGAAGTGGTCGGCACCGGTGAGCTCCACCACGACCTCGTCACCGTCCCCGTGCCGCGCCATCGCCGTCCGCATGGCGGACAGGTGTTCTCCGTACGAGGCGGAGAGGACCAGCCTGACGTGGTCCGCCACACGGGTCACATTGTGCAGCCGGGCACCGAATTGATCGTATCCGTCGGGGCGCCAATACATGATCATGTCCCGGGACAGCTGGGCCACCTGCCCGAAATCCTTCGGTGCCACCTTTGCCAGGTAGTGGCAGAGCGACCGGAATCCGTCCTTGTCCGGAGCGAGATTGACCAGTCTTTTGAAAGCCGGAACGGGATCTGCAGGATCGGCCTCCGCAAAGAGGCGGGAAATGGTCATGGTCGACTGGTTGACATTGGGGTCGAGGAGTACGGCCGCGTGGATCTCCGGGACCGGGCCGCCGCCCTGCCAGTGCTCCGCGAGTTGCAGGATGAGATCGGCCCCGAGTGAGAATCCCAGGAGGA
Source organism: Streptomyces sp. NPDC038213 (assembly GCF_055600495.1). Taxonomy (NCBI): domain Bacteria; kingdom Bacillati; phylum Actinomycetota; class Actinomycetes; order Kitasatosporales; family Streptomycetaceae; genus Streptomyces; species Streptomyces sp. NPDC038213. The sequence goes on along the minus strand of NZ_JBVJYM010000009.1, from coordinate 179,203 downwards.
CGATCTTCTTTCCGGAGTTCTCCCGGATGGCCTGCTCGACGAAGGCGGCCGTCATCCGGATGTGCGAGGCCAGCGGTACGGGCGGGAGGCCTGCCGCCCCACCGGGCTCGTAGCCGCGGAGGTTGAGGGCGATGCCGTGGGTGTCCGTGTGGCGGAGGTAGTCGAGGTAGTCCGTCGCATCGAGGCCCAGACCATGGAAGAAGAAGGTCAGCGTATCCGAGTCCGACTTTCTCTCCAGGTACTTCAATCCGGTCGGCGTTCGCCCTTCGGTCACCTGACCGAAAGCCAACGTGTTGGCCATAAGGACCACCTCTGGCAGCTTTATGCGGCACGTGCGTGAGCGACTCTAGACCAACGGCGTGCGGGCATGTGCCGGATCGTGGACCGGACCACCGCTGCAACCGGACTTCCTGAAGGAGACCCGTCGGGATTCTGGACACCGTCCCCGGCATTCCAGCTCAATTGTGTGGCACTTGCACGGCTACCGAACCGGCGAAACGCGAACCGCGGATTCCGGCACCTGGTCCAGTCAGCCGAACAAGAGGGGGCGCTCCGGCATGTCGAACGGAAAGGACCTTCTGCTGCGCACGCTGACCGATATGCAGCGGCACGAACAGGGCAACCACGGCTGGTCCGTGGTCCACGAGTCCATGGCCCTGCTGGCCGGCTCCGGCTCCGCCCCGGCCATCGACCGGCTGCTGGAGGCCGTGTCCCGGGACCGGCCGCGGATGAGCACCTCCCACCTCGTCACGCTCATCGGGATCGCCCTGCGCACCGTCGCGGCGGGCGACCCGCGCGCCGGGGCGCTCTTCTCCTCCGGCCTGGCGGCCGCCGACCGGGCCGCGCTGCTCGCCGAGACCCTGGACGAGCACGGCGCGCGCATCACGTCCGTGCTCACCGGCCGCTCCAACTCCTTCACCGGGGCCCGCCGCTTCCTCGTACCGCAGCTGCTCCTCGGCGCGTACGCCGCCCACCACCGCGTCCCCGCCGTCCGCCTGCTCGACGTGGGCACCGGCATCGGACTGCTCCTGCACCAGCTGAACAACCGGGCGGTCTTCGACCGCTTCGCCCCCGGCCTGACATGGAGCCCGGCCCCTCCGCCGTACCGCCCCGTCCCGCTCACCGCGCTCCACGGGATCGACGCCTCCCCCCTGCCCACCCTGGACTGGGTGCGCGCCTGCCACGGCCCCTCGGCCTACTACGACGAGCGCTTCGCCGAGGTGCTCTGGTCGCTGGAGCAGCAGGCCCCCGGCGGCGCCGCCCCCACGGTCCGCGCCCTCGACCTCCTCGACCTGCCCGCCCTGGCGGACCACCTCCGCCGCCACCGCATCAATGCGGTCACCTGCAACTTCGTCCTCTAGCAGTACGACGAGCCCACCCGCGCCGAGGTCGTCGCGACCATCACGCAGGCCCTCGCCAGGCCCGGACTGCTGCTCGGCATGGAACCGCGCGACGGGCTGCGCCGGATGGGCGCCCGCGTGGAGGCGCACCTGACCGGCGGAAGCGGCCCGCTGCACGTCGCCGACCTCTCCGACGCCCACGCCGTCGGGCGGGCCACGGCCGGGCCGGGGTTCACCGAACTCACCGGCCTCGCCTGGACCCCGCCCGCCGCGGCCGCCCGCAACCCGGCCGGAGCGGGCCGCCCCACCGGACCGGGCGCCCCGGCCGGCCCCCGCGGGCCGTCCCTGTGACCCCGCACGACGCATGGCCGGCGCGCCTGACCGCCCTGGCCACCCGCTACCGGGCTCCCCTCGCCCTGGCCGGCGGCGCGATCGGCCTCTTCGCCGGCATCTACGGCAACGAGGCCCGCGCCGTGCTCGCGTGGACCTGGAACCGGGTGGCGGCCGGCGGCACCTGCCGTCCGACCAGGCCGTCATCGGCCGCGAACTGCACTACCTCGAACGGCGCACGTCCTCCTCGCACCTGGTGGTCCTGCTGCACGGACTCGGCCTGGACGCCGAGGACTTCCGCCCGTACATGAACCGGGCCCGCCAGCACACCGTCGCCATCACCGCCTTCGGCCACAACGTCGCGGAGGCCCGCGACCAGCGGTACGACCCCATCGGCCTGGCCACCCAGACGGACCTGATCAGCGGCGCCGTCAACAACCTCTGCCGCCAGTACCCCCAGAAGAAGCTGACGCTGGTGGGCTTCTCGGTCGGCGCCGACATGATGTTCCGGCTCGCCGCCCTGTGGACCGCGCACCCGGACCGCAAGCCGAAGGTGGCCGCGGCCCTGCTCCTCGACCCCAACATCAACCACTCCACGATGATCATCACCGGCAGCGCGGCGCAGATGAACCCCGACGACCCGCTGGCGGAGCTCAAGCGCATCGCCAACACCCCCCGCTCGCCGGTGGAGTTCCAGAACGTCTGCGAATACCTCCACAAGATCACGGAGAAGGACCTGCACCAGGTCCAGCGCTACGCGTCCGAACTCTGGGCCGACTGGGAGCCGGAGGGCCGCTACGACCTGTTCTTCCACCGCTTCGACCAGCTCCAGGCCGTGTCAGGCGTCGTGAAGATCTTCTTCTCCACCCACTTCGAACGCCACTTCAACGAGGTCGTCGGCCTGGCCCGCCAACGCGGCGTCCGCCGCGTCTTCGACCTCCGCCGCGTCGACCACTTCGAACTGTGCCGAGAAACCTTCCTCTGGTCCGCGAGGTAGACACCCTCACCCGCCACCGCTGACCAGCCGCCTCCGCCCGCCCTGTTCTAGGATTGCGACGACCATCTCAGCGGCCCGCCGGGCTTCCGCTCCACTTCCGTGGAACCGAAGGACATGCCCCCACCCGCACGAGCTACTTCGTGCTGCCTGGGGGCATTCCCTTGCTGTTCCGTGAGTCCGCGGCGTCGTTGGCCACCCGCACCCGCCTCGAAGGACGCCTGGCAGAGCTCCTGAGCGAGAACTTCCTCCACAAGCACCGCCACAGGCCCCACCCGTCAGAGGTCCGCTCCTGGGAGCGCAGCATCCCCGCGCTCACCAACCTGCTGGTCGAAGCCGGCCTCGGCGAGGTGGAGATGCTGCTGGAGTACGCCCTGCCCCTCACCAGCAAGCGCGCGGACGTCATACTGGCAGGCGTTCATCCGGTCACCGGCGGACCGTCGTACGTCGTGGTCGAGCTCAAGCAGTGGAGCAGCGCCCACCCGGAGGACGGCGACCCGCTGCGGTGCCGGATCGACGCGTACCCCGACGCGGTCCTCAACCCGATCGAGCAGGTGCGGGGCTACTGCGACTACCTGGTGTCGTTCAACGGGGCGCTGGAGCAGTCGCCGGAGTCGATCGCGGGAGTGGCGTACCTGCACAACGCGACCGAGTTCGGGGTTTCCGGTCTGCGCGGTGTCGCAGAGGACCGGCGGGGCCGGATGTTCACGGGTGAGCAGCGCGGCGCTTTCCTCGACTATCTGCGCTCGCTGCTGGCGCCCAAGCCCGGCGCTGAAGCAGCCGACACCCTGCTCCAGGGCAAGGTGAGGCCGTCCCGGCAGCTGATGGCGGTCGCCGCCGAAGAGGTGCGCAACCGCGAGCAGTTCGTGCTGCTCGGTGAGCAGCGGCTCGCCTACGAGACGGTGATGTCCGCGGTCCGGCAGGCCCGGCGGTCCCACCACAAGCACGTGGTCGTGGTGGCCGGCGGTCCGGGCTCCGGGAAGAGCGTGATCGCCCTGTCCCTGCTGGGCGACCTGTACCGGCGCGGGGTGCCGACCCTGCATGCCACGGGCTCGCAGTCGTTCACCAAGACGATGCGCAGGGTGGCGGGAGCCCGCAAGCCCGAAGTGCAGAAGCTCTTCCGTTACTTCAACAGCTTCATGGAGGCCGAGCCCAACGACCTGGACGTGCTCGTCTGCGACGAGGCTCATCGGCTCCGCAAGACCTCCGCCAACCGCTACACCAAGGCCGCCCTGCGCACGGGCCGCCCGCAGGTCGCAGAGCTGATCGACGCCGCGCGGGTTCCCGTGTTCCTCCTGGACCAGCACCAGGTGGTGCGGCCGGGCGAGATGGGGACGGTGGAGGAGATCCGGGAGGCGGCCGCGGAGCAGGGCCTGGAGTGCACTGTGGTCGAGCTGGACAGCCAGTTCCGGTGCGGCGGCAGCGACGCCTACCTCCGGTGGGTGGTCGACCTGCTGGGGCTCGAGGGGCGGTCCCCCTCCCCGTGGGAACCGGACGGCAAGGTGCGCATCCTGACGGCCGACAGCCCGCAGGAGCTGGAGGACTTCCTGTCGGGCCAGCGGGCCCGGGGCTACGGAGCCCGCATGTCGGCCGGCTACTGCTGGAAGTGGACGACGAAGATCACCCCGGCCATGGGCTCGCTCCCCGCCGACGTCGCCATCGGCGACTGGTCGAAGCCCTGGAACCTGTACGGGGACCGCTCCCTGCTCGGCGCTCCCCCGGCGCCGCTGTGGGCCACCGACCCGGCGGGCTTCGGACAGGTCGGCTGCGTCTACACCGCGCAGGGCTTCGAGTACGACTGGTCCGGCGTGATCATGGGCCCCGACCTCGTCTGGCGGACCGACCGCTGGGTGGTGGACCGCACGGCGTCGAAGGACCCCTCCTTCACCAGGGCCACCCCCGACGAGGATGTCGACCGCCTGATCCGCAACACCTACAAGGTGCTGCTGACCCGCGGCATGATCGGAACGGTCGTCTACTCGACCGACCGGGAGACCCGCGAGAAGCTGCGCTCGCTGGTCTCCGGCACACCGGCGGCGCAGACCTCGGAGTGAACGCGGCAACCGGCTCACACACCGGCCGCCCGGCCGGTCCTTGAGGGCGGCGCACCACCTCGCGGGCGCCGCCCTGGGAACCTGCCCCCGTCAGCCCTCGTCCCGCACCGGCTCAAGGATCGCCACGCACTCCACGTGGTGCGTCATCGGGAACGCGTAGAGACAGCTCACCATGGGAGAACGTGCAGGTCAGAGGCGAATCTTCGTGACGCACGGAGCGCCATGCGTCAAACGTGCGTCACGCCCAAACGTGTGCGTCAGAGGCTCGCTGCCCGCTCTCAAGCCGATCACCGATCGAACCGGTACTGCTGACCGTACCGGAAACGCAGCAGCGTCGGAGGACGCACCCACAACGGGTGCGTCCTCCGACGCTGTGAAGGCATGGCGTACAAGATCCACTCGCCTCGACCACGACTACATTCGGTTACTATCTGAGGTGATCAAGCCGCCGCCGCGGGGATGATCAGCTGGGACTCCAGACGCGTCCAGCCACCCAGCACTGCCTGATGGGCGTCCGGGGCAAGGTGGGCATATCGCTGCGTCGTCTGGTAGCTCTCATGGCCGAGCAGATGCTGCACCTCGTACAGCGACACTCCGTTTTGTACCAGCCACGAGGCGCACGTGTGGCGCATGGAGTGCGGGGGGTAGTGCGGCACCGGGCGCAGGTCCCCGGCGAAATCGAGGAACGTCGATTCCTTCACCGCCGGCCACCAGACGTACGTCCTCCAGTTGCCGTCGTCGAGCAGCCGACCTGCCCTCCCCTTCGTAACGGTCGTGAAGACGACACCGTCCTTCTCGCGCCCGTGCATGTGGCGCGCAAGCGCGTCGAGAACGTGATCAGGGATGGGAACCTCCCGGCGGCTCCTGGAGCTCTTCGGGTACTCCTTGATCCCGGACTTGGTGTTGACCTCCACCACGAACAGGCGACCACGGCGCCAGTCGATGCGATGACCATGCAGCCCCGCGAGTTCGCCCCACCGCAGTCCGGTGTAGAAGGCCAGCAAGGCCATGGTTTGCCAGGGCTGGTCCAGCTTCGCGATGATCGCCTGCGCCTGCGCCACCGTGAACCACTGAGGTGGCTTGACCGCTTCCTTAGGAAGATCGATGCCGCGGCAGGGCGTGACCGATATAAGGTCTTCCTCGACCGCTGCCTTCATGATGGACGATGTCAGGTTGTAGGCCCTGCGGATCGCCGAGGCACCGGTACCTGCCACCGTCATCTTGCGGACCCAAGATTGTACGTCGAGTCGCGCGATGTCACGTAGCTCCCAGTCGACCCAGTGGGGAGTCACGTGGTTGCGGATGGACGATTCGTCACCACGGCGGGTGTGTGGTTCAACGACACGCGCCTCCCACCATCGATCGTGCCAGGCGCCAAACTTGATCTTTCCGGCAAGAGGATCGCGGTAGGCGGACCTACTGAGCTTCGCCTCTTCGTCCCGGCCCCATGCGTGAGCCTGGGACCTCAGGGGAAACGTTTCGCTATACCGATCACCGGCCCGGCTTCTGACAGTTACCTGCCACTTTCCGGACGGGAGTTTACGAAGGTAGGCCATTCACTCTCTCTGCGATGTGATCTGCGCGATCGAGAATAGGGAGCGCAGCTAGGATGGACGCCTGCACGAAGTTGTTGATGTACGTCGCCCCACGAACTCACGCACATCGCGGCTGGGTATGCGAACCCGCGAGCGTCCATTTCCGGTACGGAGGTCGACGACCGACAGTTCTCCCAGCTCGATGTAGCGATATACAGACCTGCGACTAATGTCGAGCATCGCTGCGACTCGCGGAACCGAGAGCAGGGAATCGCACACAGTTGGGACCTTTCGCCTCACACAGCAAGCCCCATGAGCGCGATCGGAATTTGACTGCCGAAGCAGAGCGGCTCACAGGAATGGACAGGAAGGCCAGCACCACCCACCGCCAAGTAGTCGGCGCGACCGATATCCATGGTCTCCAGAATCGCCGGTTAGGCTAACCGGCGTTCATGGGCTATGTTGCGCTCCGCTTCGGGCCGCCGATGACTCCGCGACGCGGCCGAGCCTCTTCAGCGTGCAAGTCGGTATGCCCTTCTGCCTGGCGTTTGGTGGTCCACAACACAAGCGAGGAGGCCGTCCTCCGTGAGTCGAGTGAGGCTTAGCGAAGCACCACGCTCGGGACCCTCGATGGCACGAGCAACCTGTCGAGCCTCGACTCCGGGGTACCTGGCCACGTAGGCAAGGACCAGTCGGTCTCGACGGTAGTCACGTTGCAGGAGATCCTCTCCAAACAGCCCAGCAGCACACACGCACAGACACAACCCAGTCGATACTCCGCCGAAATCACCGCGCTCCTGAGACAACGCAGCCTGCGACGCGCCGAGGGCGATTAGCAAGGGTGATGAAACTCGGACAGACAACGAAACCTTCAGCAGAAGCCCTCCCAAAGATCCACCACTGCGCCGTTCCAGTGGTACGGAGGTGTAGATTGACATGCTTCCACGCTGGCTTCCACTCCAAAATGGGAAGTCTCGTCTGCCGTGAGCGATACCAAAGTGCGACCCTCGCTTCACCGGCAATACCGAGCACCCAGTCGAAGGAATCCGGCGTTCAAAACGACGACCGCGAAGTTGCACGCTTCTTAACCTGCACGGGCCGCTAAGACGGTGATCACGCACGTGGGGATAATCAGCGGGCAGTCGTCGAGACCCTGCGCCGCGTGCAGCAGGCCCACCAGGAGTCCGGAGCGGCCGAAGAGGCGGCTTGGCCAAACGGCCTCGACGGCCTGCGGGGGCTACATCCCCCGAAACCGATCGCAGCGCCGGCCGACGCGCCGGTACCGTGCCGCCGTGACCATCTTCGAGGCTGACCGGATCAGGCCATCGGCGGACGACATAGCACTGCTTGCGGACGCTTCCCCGTTCGCCCTGCGGCTGCAGGATTTCGGGCCCAAGCAGGAGGGCGCGGTCGCGTTGGGCCTGCTGCGCGACATCTGCGCCATGCTGTGCGAGCCGGACGGCCGCGAAGAGCCGTACGTCACCGCGCAGGCGATGTGCCGGGTGGCGATCGAGCGCCTGATGGAGATCGGCGGGAACAGCTACAAGGGGCTGAAGGCGGCCCAGGCTGAGGTCTCCAAGTCCCTCGGTACTGTCTTCAACACGGACGGCTCGCGCAAGGCCGCGACTCCGGTGGACGGCCTGATCGAGGCCCTGGACTCCCTGCCGGCGTTCCCCCAAAGGGTGGACGCGGGCAGTGCTCTCGGGAAGGCCATCGTCAAGCTGCTCCGCTCCCGGACCGCGGCTACGGAAGCCGGGCACCCCCTGATTTCGGCGCTCGGCGCGACCCAGGAGGTGCTGGACGCCCTCGACGGGCTCGGGACCACGGTGCCCCAGACCCTGACCGTCGGACACCCTCTGACAGTCGCGTTGCGCAAACTCCACAAGATACGGTCGGACGAGGAGTTCCACCGTCGGGCGGTGCTCGACCGGCGCCTCGAAGCGGTCGGTGCTGCCTACGCGCGGCTGCGCGAGATGGAGGAGCAGCAGGGCTCGTACCGGATCATGCAGCTGACCACCGTGGTCCACGACGCGACCGGCCAGCGGCCGGGCAAGGCAGAGATGGCGGCATTCAAGCTCTGGACGGAGCAGTACAGCATCGGGTCCGGGGCCGTACACCCTGGTGGCGAGGCGAGTGCGGTGACGGCGGTCGCGATGTTGCACGACTGCCTGGCCCTGATCCAGGAGCTCGTCGCCACGGTCGTCGACCAGGCCCCCGAGTGGGTAGCTCTCAGCGCGGTCACTTCCCCGACTCCGGAGCAGGTCCAGAAGGTCAACAAGCTGCACAACCCCGTTGCCGCCCCCTACCTGTTCACGCGGTTCACCGGCTGGGAGTGGCTGGAGAATCTGGACTCTGTCCGGCTTCTACCGGAGGAGGGCCGGTGGCCGGCCAGGCCCTACTTCGAGCGTCTCGCTGCCGAGAATCCCGCGCGTCTGGTGGAGTGGCTGACCAAGGACAAGCCCCTGGAGACGATCTGGCGCTCCGGCCCCGGAGCCACCGCCGAGCTCGTCGTGCTGTGCCGGCATCTCGGCAGCCACGGCGCGGCCCTGGTCACCCGTGCGCTGAAGCAGCACTCCGTCGACGGCGTACGGACCATGGCGGTCTACTGGGCGCAGGAGACCTTGCCGGCACACCGGGACGCCGCGTGGGTGGAGGCGGCGGTCAAGGCACTGTCCGTCGGGTCGGACGGCTCCGCGGCCGACTCCTGGAACATCCGTACCGTGCTGGCCCAGTTGCTGGAGACAGGCCGAACGGGTGGCCCGCAACTGGCACAGCGGGTCCGCACCGGACTCGCGGCCGTACTTGCCTCCCACCTCGCGGTCGAAGGCGTCCGGGACCAGCTGCAGATTAGCGACGACCTGCGTGCGCCGAGCATGGCCGGGGGGCGGGCGCTGACAGGTGCCCGGCTCGCGGCGGCGGCTTGCATCGAGTTCGCTCGCGTCGAGCTAAGCGAGGCCGGCACCAGCCTGGCCGCACGGACCGGTGCCTGGACGGCCAAGACCTTGGGCGGCTGGGAGCGGGAGCGGCTGATCGCAGTCCACCTGGTGGACGCCGCCGAGATCGCGCCGACGGACGTCTCGTGGTGGAAGGCTGCCTTTGCGGTGCTCGCCCGCCTGGGCGCCATGTCCTACCTCACCCCGGACGTCGGCCGGTTCGTCCAGGTGGCCATCGGCACCTGCGAACCGGCGGACCAGGTCGACCTCGAGGCGGCCCTGACCGAGGGTTTCGGTCCGGTGCCCGGCCCGGACGCACTGCGGGCCGCCCGCGCCGAGCTTGCCGACGACGGCGCCCGTCTCGCCCGCACGCTCGTCTCCGTGCTCGGCGGCACGGAAGCGCTGGCCGAGCTCCTCGGCGAGGATGCGACCGACATGCCGGACCAGGAGTGGGAGTCCGCTCTCCAGCCCGTCTGGCGGACCGTCTACTGCCTCTCTGAGGTGGCGCCCGCGTCGGTGCTCGCACCTTGGGGCCCGACGCTGGACCTCCTGGCCGAGTTCACCGGACCGCCCCCGGCCCTCACCGAACCGTTGATCAAAATCGGGCCGTACCCCGACCACGGCGAAAGCACGGTGGCGGACTTCGTCACCCGCTGTAAGGAGCACGGTGTCCTTGAGGGCGCCTCCGAGCTCTCGGCACGCACTCCCTCGCAGGGGGACTACTACAGGCGCACGGACCTGCGGATGCTGGAAGCCGCCATCCACGCGGACCCTGCCGCCTGGGCGGCCGACATCTCGGCCGTCGCAGCCACCCTCAGCTCGTTCGACCTCCGCACGGTCTACCTGCAGACCCTGCACACCGACCAGCAGCAGGCCGGCCTCACCGACGACGGCGGACGACTGCTTACCAACGCATGCACCGCCGCCTGGGACCTGAAGAACCAGCTCGAAGCAGGTGAAGGCAGCGCCGACCCGGACATCGACGAACGCGCCCGCTACCTCGTGGCCCAGCTGCTGCGCCATGCCTGGGCACTCGGAGTCGGCCCCGGCGTGGACGAGGCCGCGGCCGTCACCTGGCTGATGGCCGCTGTCCGCGCCTGGACCGCGCCCGCCTCGGTCCCGGACAACCCCTACGTCACCGCGAGCGCAACCTCCGGCGGCCTCGCCCTGGTCGCCTTCCTCCAGTGGTCTGTCCGCCGCGCAGCCGACCAAGGCGAGCTACCCGCCGAAGCCGCCACCCAACTGACCCAGCTCGTCACCGACGGCCGCGACGACCCCGCCCTGGCCGTCATCGGCGCGGCCCTCACCCCGCTGCGCCGCTACGCCCTGCCCTGGTACACCGCCCACGAGGCCCCCCTGCTCGACCTCGCCGCACCGTCCGCCCCGATTCACACCTGGCTGCGCTCGCTGCGCCGCCTCGGCGCCGACGAGTTCGCGGTGCTCGGCGACCTCGACCCCGGCAAGGTCATGGACTACCTGCGCGCCGGTGCACCCGAGGAGGTGTTCGACCGGTTCGCCGCCACCCTGCTCCACTCCCCCGGCACCTTCGACTCCGACTTCCTCGCCACGTTGATCAGCGGTGACGGCGGCCCGGCGGCCGTCTCGACGCTCCTCGGCGACATCGCCCGGGTACTACCCATCGAAGATGTCGCCGGTCCCCACCCTCTGCACCAGCGCGCCTTGCAGCTCTGGGACCAGGCCCTGGACCTCGTCGACGAAGACCCCGCCCTCGCACCTGCCCTCGTAGGTATCGGCCACTTCGCCTTCGCCGAAGGAACCGACCAGCACCAGTGGCTGCCCCGGACCCTGCGCACCGTCGCCGCCACCCCAGACATCAAGTACCCCGACCGGGTCGCGCAGCGAGCCGCCCGCAGCGCCCAGAACCCGGATGCCCTACGGATCCTGACCACGTTGGTGGCCGGCACCGGCGGGAGCCAAGGCCAGATCGACTACCGGGCCCACGCCGTGATCCGAGCCGCGCAGGACGCCGTCGACACCTCCGAACCCGGGACCGAGGGCCGGGCCGACCTCGGACAGGCCCTTGGCCGTTACGCCAACGACGTGGAACGTGCCACGGCCTGGTAGCGACCACCACCTGCGGCGGGCAGCGACCAGCAGCCCGCCGCAGGGCACCAGGCATCGCAGCCATACGCTGGGGGCGATGCCGCACCTGGGTCCGCTCGCCCGTCCCGCCTGGCGGCATGAAACACCCCCGTACACCTCAGTGAGCCTCAGCAACATGGTGATGGCGGGCGCAGTCGCAGTCCTCGGCCAGCACGGTGACGCGGGGGCTTCTCAGGATGGGGCTGTCGAACTGGTGCGCGCCGGTGGTGAGGTTGGCCTCGGCGAGGAACCCGGCAGCTAGAGGATGCTCCATCGAAGTTGCTCGTCACGCCTCCTCAGCCCGTCAACCCGGCGCTGGATCTCACTTAGAGATTCCGGGGCATGCCGAACCTTCCGGGCATTCGTCGTAACCATGCGCAGTTCACGGATGTCGCGTAGAACCGAGTAGCCAGCGCTTTCCCTGATGTCCAACCCGTAGGCATCCACGAACGCTTGGTAGTGCGCTTCGCCGTACCCGAACCGCCGGCAGTGGACTTCGACGGTTACGAGGTCCCATTCCGGCTGGCCTTGGGCGATCGTGTCCCAGTCGCACAGCACCGCAGTTCCATCGGCAGTGTGCAGCGCGTTTCGGTGTTGCGGGTCACCCTGAATTAGTCCTGGATCCAGGGCAAATGGGACTCCCTCCAGCGCCTCTTCGAGCCGGTCCGCCTCATGTTCCAGATAGCGGACTCGAGCGACAGGGAGGCAGGTGATCGCGCTCAGCGAGCGGCGGATCGCGCGGATGTTGTTGTGCTCGGCAAGGGCGATCGGGGGTCGAGGCAGGGTGTGGAGCGCCTTCAGGGGCCCTGCCAGTTGCCATGCCGGCACCGGGCTCTCCGGCTGCGGCAGGTAGGTCCAGAAGGTGACAGCGTGTCCGTCAATGATCAGCGGCTGATCGCAAGGGTGAAGAGGGACTGTGGGGAAGTCTGCTTCGATGAGCCAGCGTACGAAGGAAACCGTGCGCTTGACGCTGTCGACGTCCGTCCCCTTCCGCGCAATCTTGGCTACCACCTGCTCCTTCTCCAGAAGGAGGACCGCATTGGTGTGGCCGCGGAGGAGACGCGCGTCTCTGCTGTCGAGGCCGGCCTTCTCGCAGGCCCGCTCCAACACCTGGTGCATCTCGAAATCGTCGAACCCACCGGGGGCCGGCGTGATTGTCATGCCACACAGGCTGACCGACGAAGGCCCGTCCTGTCACATCTGGCCGGGCGGAAGCTCGATGATCTCAAGAAGCTCGCGTGCCGCCCGGCCTGTACGTATCGCCGGCGGAAGGACCTCTACGACCTCACGGGCCCTTTCCTCCACGATGGGCGTGCGGTGGGCGGGGTCCATCCGCAGGAAGGTGGTCCCGGCGAGCTGGCAGGCTTCGTCAGGACTGCGATCCCGCGCGAAGCAGATCGCGGCCTCAAGCCGGAGGAGAGCCGGGTCGATTCCGCTCTTGTCCCGGTACAGGGCAAGAGCCTCCTCCTGGACCAGGCGTGCCTCGCGGGTGCGCCCGAGTGCTGTCAACGTGCCGCTTTTGTAGAGCAGATAGCGGCGCTCCGGGAAGGCGAAGGCGTCATTGGACGCATCCCCTCCGAAGTGCTCGAACGCCTTGGCCGCGTACCGCAGCGCCTCCTCGGCCTCGGTCTGGGCACCGAGCTTGGCGAGAGCCCGCGCTTCCGCTGCTGCCGCGAAGGCATGCGTGGCAGAGGCCCGAGCTCTGCTGCTGATCACCCTGGCCTCTCGGCAGAGGCTCACCGCGCTGGTGATCGGACCGTAGTAGAAGGGCAGCATCGCGGCCTGAGCCCTGACACGGGCGCGAAGCTCGACGTTCCCGCTGTCATCCGCGGCGGTGCGTGCCGTGGCGTACCAGGACCGTGACCGTGCCAGGTCGCCGAGCTTCATGAGCGCGTCCGCTGTCAACGTGGAGATCATGGCGGCTAGTTCAGAGAGGCGTACCTGAACCGCTGCCGGTTGCCGGGACGCGGCCAGTCCCTGGACCTCCGAGAGCAGGTCCAGAAGTCGGCTGAGCATCAAGGTCGGCGGCGTCGAGACGTACTCCTGACTGGCCCAAAGGACCATCTCCTCAATGTGGTCCAGCTGGGTGGGGGTGACCGTGGCCGAGGCAAGGGTGCGGTCCACGGCTTGGCGTACGACATCGACCCTGTCAACGAGTGATCCTGCAGTAGTCGGAACACGCTCGGAGAGGTCGGGCACGCTGTACTGCTCGGTGCGAGGCGCGTGCGGGGGCCGTACCTGAAGAACGATTCCCTCGACCGCCCGGGTGTCGTCCAAGTCCAAATCGTCCGGTGAGCAGGTGTAGAAGGCGGCCAGCACGAGAACTGTCGAGCGAAGTGGCCGGTGCTTCCCTGTCTCCCACAGGCGTAGCTGCTCCACGGTGACCCGCGGGGCTCCGTCCCGCTCGGTGACAAGACGGCGCAGCTGCTCCGCAGCGTCGACAAGGGTGAGGCCCCTGGCCAGACGCTGCGAACGCAGTTGAGAGACCGAGCAATGTGTATGAATCGAGTGCGCGATTTCGCCAATTGAGCGTCCTCGCTCGACGCCTCTCTCGCGTAACCGGCGTGCGCAGGACGGGCCGTGAGGTTCAAGGCCACTTCTCATGAAGACGATCCCCTTCCGACTCGGTCGCCAGCGTACTGATCTGCTGACGCGCCGGTGGGAGAAAAACGTGACTCCATCGGCCAAGGACCTGGAAATACGTGAAGGGTCACGTACGCCCGTCACGTTTACGTGCACCGTCGTGGTTGCTGCTCCTGGGCTCGGAGAGCGAACGTTGCCCTCCCCGCGGTCCCGAGCTCACACGCTGCTCGTCGGCCCGGCCATTCGACGGTCCCTTCTCCCAACTCGGGAGGCACATCGTGTCCCAGGCACCACCCCTGAGCGACAGCCTCACGCTGGCGACCACGCCGAACGCCGTGCGCTGGGCAAGGCTGCACACCACCGACGTCCTCTCTCGATGGCGGGTGCCGGCCAAGGTCATCGAGACGGCGGAACTCATCGTCTCCGAATTGACCACGAACGCGGTGCAGCACTCCGAGGAGGGCGAGCAGGTCTCGCCGTACTCCTCTCTTTCGACCTTGAGGACCTTCGATCTGGTGCTTCAGGTCGGCAACGGGGTGGTCCGTGTGTCGGTATTCGACAACGACGAGCAGGCGCCCGTCCTAAAGCAGCCCGGGGCCGACGCAACGAGCGGCCGGGGGATTCTCCTCGTCGCTGCCGTGAGCAGCAGGTGGGGGCACTACCCCGTCCGCAACGGCAACAAGACCGGAAAGGTTGTGTGGGCCCAGGTCAGCCTCGCGCCTGCGGCCGAACCCCGGAGGCACGAACGGGCTCAGTCGCGTCCTGCTCAGCCTTCGGAGACCGTACGCAGTGCGCTGCCCCGTACGAGTGAGGTCGACCCCACTCTCCTCGGCCGAGTGCTTGTCGGCGTGAGGGGGCTTTGAGCCGTGGATAGGACCGCTCTCCTCCGGATCCACCGCCGTCCTCCGGCAGCCTCCGCCTCACGGACCGCAAGCATGCTGAAGCGGGACATCAACAGGCTCCAGTCGCTCAAGGTCCGACGCACCGTGGTGCCGGCCAAGTCCGTCGAGGACGCATACCACCTCGTGTACTCCTCCACCCAGCCGTGGCTCGGCCTTGCCCGAACACAACGCACCGCGAGCGACTCCCCGGCCGATCAGCTCCGTTGGGAAGTGTGGATCGCGGCCCTCACCCCGTCTCCCCACGGGATCCGGGGCACCTGGGCCCAGGCGTGTCTCCTCGCCGGCCAGGGCCGCGACATGTTGTGGGCCTTGATTGAGGCCCTCGTGCCCGGCCGCTCGGTCGGCTCTGTCTCCCAGGAGATCCAGCAGCGCATCGCGAGCGGCGCCCTGGCCCCGTCTTCCCGGCTCCGCGAGCGGAGGCTGGCGAGGTCTCTGCGGGTACCGGCCTCGTCCGTCCGCCTGGCGCTCGCGGACCTCGCCACGACCGGGCTGGTAGAGGTCAGCGCCAACGGATGCTTCGCCGTCGTGGCCGTCAGTGCACACGTGAGTCGGCACGGCCAGCAACAGGCGATCACCGTATGCACGACCGAGACGCGTGCCGCATGAGCGCCCGCGTACCCTCGCTCTCCGAGGTGCCGCTGCCCCATCTGGAGCGACAGGTCCTGGAGCTCGTTGCTGAGGGCTACGAGGATCCGGAGATCGCATCCCGGCTCGGCCTGGGCACCGACAGGCACGTGCAGTACCGGCTGGCCCGGATCGCGCGCCGCTTCCGGCTCGATGCCGTCGTCCGGCCTCAGCTCGTGGACCACGCGTACACCCACGGCGCTTTGGCTGCTCCCGCCGTTCTCCATCCACTACTTCTGGAGGCGAACGCGTACAGCCTGGTCCGCACGCTCGCCGCTGGCAGGCCGGTCAACGCCTATGCCCGGCTCCTCGGTCTGAAGCCTTACCAGGCCCAGTACCTACTGAAGAAGACCCGCGCCAGGCTGAATGCCACGTCGCGGGCCTCCATGATCCGGCGGGCGTGGCAGCGGCAGATCCTGGGCCCGACGCAGTTCGCCATGGACCTGGCCGGCCTGCACGTCGAAGGCCCCCAGCCGCCGGAAGCGGGGCGCTGGGTCATCGTGCCGCTCTTGAGCGGCTACCGCCTCGCAGCCCCGGCCGGCGGCCCCCAACCCACCAGGCACCTCGACGTCCCCGACCAGGAGGCGGCCGACGCTGCTGGCAGGTTCATCTCCGGCCGTCCGGGCTTCGCACCGCTGTGGATCACCCAGCCCGCGAAACCCGGCGACCCGGTCCGCGTCAGCTGGGGCCGACCACACTCGGCACTCCGCTCGCGGCCCAGCGCCGGGCCCATCCCACCGTCGCGGGATGCCGAGTTCTATCTCGCCCAACGCGCCTGACCGACGCCCGGCCGCATCCCTTCCCCCAACCATCTCCAGCGAGGACTCCACCATGTGCGAGCACCCGATCGCCTGCCCGGGCGCAGACTCCCCTGACAGGGAGGCGGCCAAGCCGACCGCCTCCCACTACGAGCAAGGGTGGTCCCTCCTGTGCAACGGGATCCTGCTCTTCGAGGACACGGGTGAGCTGCTGCCCGACGGCCAGATCATCGCCCCGCACCGCCCCACCCCCGCGGCGGTGGCAGCGTGACCCTCTTCCCCACCCCCCTTCAGCAGCACACGGCCGACCGCGCACCCGCCGCCGGCCCGTGGATCGAGGATCACGGGTACGTGGGCGACCAAAGGGGTGGTGCCCTGGTCCGCCGCGACGGCTCGATTCCCTGGTTGTGCCTGCCGCGGTTCGACTCCGCCGCCGTCTTCACCAGTCTCCTGGGTACCGAGCAGCACGGGTTCTGGCAGATCGCTCCCACGATGCTCATGGACGGCATCGCCGTCCCCGCCTCCGGCCGCCAGTACGCGGGCGACTCGCTCATCCTTCAGACCGCTTGGAGTTGGGGCAGCGACAGCGCGGTCGTCAGGGACTTCATGGTGCCCGGCGGTGGCGCTCCGCGCCTGGTGCGGGTCGTGACCGGGCTCTCGGGCACGATGACCATGCGGTCGCTGCTGCGGGCCCGACCCGACTACGGAAGCACCGTGCCCCGGATCACCAAGGTCGACCGGCTCCACGCGATCGACCTCCCGGAGGGCAACGGCGGCAGGCTGTGGCTCGACGCCGACGCCCCCGTGCACCTCGAGTGGGCTGACCTCGTATCGGACTTCACCGTAGCCGCCGGACAGACTGTCGCCTTCGCCCTCTCCTGGCGGGAGGGCGTGGACAGCCCACCGCCCAGGCCGATCGACGACGGTCTGCTGAAGTTCACCCTGGACTTCTGGGAGGCATGGGCGGCCCGCTGCACCTACACCGGTCCGGACCGCGAGGCGGTCGTCCGCTCCCTGCTCACCCTGGGCGCCCTCATCTACGTACCCACGGGCGCCATCGTGGCCGCGCCGACCACCTCACTGCCCGAGGAGATCGGCGGCGTCCGCAACTACGACTACCGCTACGCCTGGCTTAGGGACGGCGCCCTCACCGCCGGCGTCCTGCGCAAGTACGGCTACCTTCGTGAGGCGATCGCCTGGGCGTGCTGGGCGGTGCAGGCCAGCCACAGCGGGACAGGCCGGCGGCAGATCATGTACGGAGTCGGCGGCGAAACCGAGCTCCCGGAGATGGAACTGGGCTGGCTGCCCGGATACGAGCGGTCGGCTCCGGTCCGCATCGGCAACGCCGCCGCAGACCAGCTCCAGGTCGACATCTACGGCGAACTCGCCATCGAGTTCTACGACCTCATCCAGGCGGACAGCAGCTCCGCCCGGCGGCTCGGCCCGGTCATCGTCGCGCTCGCCGAGGAGCTGGAGCAGGTCTGGGATCAGCCAGACTCGGGCATCTGGGAGATCCGCGGTCCCGCCCGCCACTTCGTCCATTCCAAGATCATGGGATGGGCCACCATCGACCGGGCCATCCGCACCATCGAGGCCGGCCAAACCGACGGGCCGCTGGAGCGGTGGCGGACTCTGCGCGCCACCATCCACGCCGAGGTGTGCGAGAACGGCTTCGACCACGACCTCAACTCCTTCACCCAGTCCTACGGGTCGCAGCAGCTCGACGCCTCCCTCCTTCACGCCCTGCTCTCCGGATTCCTGCCAGCCGATGACAAGCGGGTCATCGGCACGGTGGAGGCCATCCAGCGAGAACTCACCACCGACGACGGGCTCGTCCTCAGATACCGTACCGCCGGTCACGACATCGGGCTCGACGGCTTCCCGGGCAACGAAGGACGGTTCCTGCTCTGCAGCGGGTGGCTGGTCGAGGGCCTCGTCTTCATTGGACGTCCCGGTGATGCTCGCGCCGTCCTCGACAGCCTTCTCGCCATCCGTACCGGCCTCGGCCTGCTCGCCGAGGAGTACGACCCGCGAACCGGCCGCCACCTCGGAAACTTCCCGCAGGGGTTCAGTCACGTCGGTCACCTGGGCGCGACCGCCGCAATCGCGGGCCCCAACGCCTTCAGCACGCTCCGCCTGGCGGGAGCGGGATCGTGACTGCCAGGACACGCACCCGATCCGTCCCGGGCGACTGGGACACGCCGCACTGGATGCCGACCAACGGCGAGACCGTCCGCCGCGCTTGTGGTGAGGACTTCGACGCCGTCCGCGTCGCTGCCGACCTGGCCGCGCCGGCGCTGGCCGCCCTCGGGCCGTACACGGGACCGGTCCTCGCCAACCACACGACGCGTACCTGGGTCTTCCTGGTACCGCCGGGCTCCGCACCGCCCGGGCGGTGGGCCTTGGGAGTGCGGGTCATGCCTCGCGGCGCGGCCATAGGCATCCCCCCGATCGGAGCGACCGGCGGCCGGGACATCCACTGGGCCGTACCCCCGGGCCAGGGCACCACCTACGCCGACGACCTGAAACGGATCCTGACCGGCCCTCTTCCGCCAACCGCTCCGGCGCACGGGTCCGGCGGACAATCCTCCGCCACCAGCCCTGCCTCGGCCCCGCCTCGACGCCCGCGTCCGCTGTCCCCGGCCCTGCTGAATGTCGGCGAACTCTTCCTCACCGGTCACTCAGACGCACAGATCGCCAAGGAGCTGTCCCGGACCGTCACCACGGTTCGGACAAATCTGCGGCAGATCGGCAACCTCTTCAACGCCCCCAACCAGGCTCTGAAGGCCGCCGCTCTGCTCGCCGGCGGTCATCTGCCGCCGCCAGCGGTCCAGATGACCGCCCCCGACCTCGCCCCGGTCGACCTCGCCGTGCTGCGCGTTCTCGCCGGCGTCAGCCGGGACGCCGAACTCCCCGTCGAACTGCGGCCGACCGGCACATTCCTCGACCGCGTGGACGAACTCCGGGAGCGGTGCGCCGCCCGGACCGACGCGCATCTCATCGCCCTGGCAGCCGCCTGGGGCCTCCTGCCCACCCTCACCAGCCTCGCCATCGCAAAGGAGCAGACGTGATCCGCAAGGCACGCTTACCCGCCCCCTTCAGACTTGGGCGCTTCGACGCCGAGTCCATCCCGGGCCTCGTGCTCCTCGGCATGAACGCGACCGGCCTCGTCCTGACCGGAACCCTGGTCACCGACGAGTTCGACAGCACCCGCGGACTCGCCGCCGTCTCCGTTCCGGACTTGGACAAGCAGGCCGAAGAGCAGTTGCACGACGCAGCCATCGCCACGGCAAGCACCCACACCTACCGTTACGCGCCCCACACGCCGGACCCGTCCCAGACCGACCCGCTGACCGGTCCCGGCCACGGCAAGGAGGGTTGGTCGTGACCCCGGAGACGTTCGCCCCGTTCATCGGCGACCGGCCGCCCACCTTGGACGAGTTGGAGCGGGAGCTGCGCAAGATCGCCGCCGAGCACCCACAGGTCTCCACGCTGCGCGAGATCGGCCGCTCCCGCGCCGGCCGCCCCATGACCATGTTGACCATCCCCGGCGGCCACAAGCACGTCCTCGTCATCGGCGCCCCACACCCGAACGAACCGATCGGCCTCGCGGTGATCCCCGCGCTCGCCCGGTACCTCGCCGAACACCCCGAGGACCGCGCGACACTCTCCTGGCACCTCGTAGGATGCGCGGACCCCGACGGCGTCGCAGCCAACGAGGACTGGTGGTCATCGACATGGCCACCGACTATGGAGTCGTACCACCGCGGCATGTACCGGCCCCCGGCCGCCCAGCAGCCCGAGTGGACGTTCCCCACGAAGTCGTTCACTGCGACCCTGCCAGAGACCCGCGCCCTCATGGGCGTGATCGACGATGTGCGGCCGGCACTGACCTTCTCGCTCCACGGGAGCGACACCGGCGGGGTGTGGGCGATGGCCTCCCACGACGAGCCCGCCCTCGCCCCAGTCATGGCGGACATCGCGGCCAGGTACGGCCTGCCCATCGAGGAGACGCCCTCAGACTGCATCGGTCTCCCCTCCATCGGGACCGGCGCCTACCTCCTGGCGCCTCCTCTCGACGGCAAAGCGGACGGAGACAGCGGTGCGGCGCGCCAGTACGAGTGGAAGCCGGCCGGAGCCAGCAGCGCCCACTACACCGCCCGGCACGGCCTCGGCCTCTTCCCCGAGGTCCCTATATGGGCGTCCACCCCCCTCAGGTTCTCGCCCCAGGAAGCCATCGGGGTCCTCGAGGACGCGCGGCACGTGCTCGGCGAGCTCATCACCGAGTACAAGCAGGACCCGAATGGAGAAGCCGGATTTCTGACGGCCGCGGAGGAGATCCGCTCGATCACCCCCGTCATGATCAGGAAGATCCAGGACCAGCCCGTATCCGGAAGCGGACAGGACCTCGTCCTCCTCCTCCCGGTACGCGCCGCGGGAATGCTCCTGCGGCACTACGACCAGCTCCTCGCGGCCGACCCGTACAACGACCGGCTCCAGGAGGTGCGAGCGAAGACCGAAGCCGTCCTGCTCGCCTGGTGCCACCGCGCCGAGAAGGCCCTCCGCCCCCAGCCCCTTCCTCTGACCCGTACGGCTGGCTACCAGGCGGACCTCGTCCTGGCCATCGCCAGGACGCTCCTGCCGAGAGCGGCCGGCATGGACACGGGAAACAGCCCCACCTGCTGACCGGACACCCCACCACTCGCCGGTGCCCGGGTCACACCAGAGCTGGCCTGCCCGTGCCCTTGATCACCCCCATCTGTCTCCCGGAGCTCCTTCTGTGACAGCGGCACCCGAGATCCACCCGAGACCGCTTGTTCCTGGCCGCGTCCAGGACGTGAAGCGGTCGCTCGCCCTGCTGCTGATGGGCGAAGGCATTCGCCACGCGGGGACCTCCGTCCACGCCGTGGCCCTGCCAGCCCTCGCCGTCCTCTACCTCCACGCCGACCCTGGACAGGTCGCCCTCCTCGCCTGCGCTGCAAAGCTCCCCGCATTGGTGGTCTCGCTTCCCGCGGGCGTGGTCCTGGACCGCTACCCGCTGCGAACCGTCCTTATCTCCACGGACCTGACCGCCGCCGCCCTGGTAAGCGTGATCCCCCTCATCGCCACCCTCGACCAGCTGTCGATGCCCCTGCTCTACTGCATTGCCCTGGCGCTGGGTGCGGTATCGACCCTGCACACCGCCGCTTCAATGGCAGCCATTCCTCTGCTGAGGGGGTCCGGGCCTCTCCACCACGCGAACGCCCGTTTCACCAGCGTGCTCACCATCGCCGGCACCAGCGGAACTGCTCTCGGCACCCTGCTCATCGCGACGATCGGTACCGCTCGCACCTTCGCGGCCGACGCCCTCTCCTACCTCGCCTCCGCGTGGTGCGCCACGCGGGTGCGGGCCTTGCCCACCCCCGCTAGCACTGGAGGTGAACGGAAATCGGCCCTCCGGGAGATCCACGTCGGACTGGCCTACAGCGCGGGCCATCCGATACTGCGCCCCCTGTTCCTGGCCCTGGCCATCACTGGAGTAGGTGACGGGTTGACGATGACGCTCCTGCCCTACCACCTTCTGACCGCTGTGGATGTGGGGAGCACGGGCCTCGGTGTGATCATGGTTTCCAACAGCCTCGGCGGGCTCATGGGGGCACAAGCAGCTCTTCGCCTCGTCCGCCGGTACGGCACAGGCCGGGTCCTTGTTTGTGCTTGGTCCGTGTACGGGCTGATGCCAATCCCCCAACTTCTCGCCCAGACCGGCCCCGCCTGGCTCGTACTCCTCGCCGTCAGCGGATTCCTGCAGTGGGCTGCGGCGACCTGCATCGGTACCACCCAGAGGTCGGTTCAGCAGCAGGTCAGCCCCGGGCATCTGCGTTCTCGCGTCCAACAGACCAGCCTGTGGCTGACCACCGGCTTTCTGCCGTTGACCGCGCTCGCCGCTGGCGCACTCGCGACCGTCCTCAGCATCCCCATCGTCATGGCGATCGGCGTGATCTTCCTCCTGCTGCCCGTGTGGGTGCTGTGGTGCTCCCCCGTCCGGCGCCTGGCCGCCATGAACGAGGGAGTCCAGTGAAGGACAGCGTCTCTCAACGATGTGGGGCTTCACCGACTGGATGCCTATGCGGCGGTGCCGTCCGTGCGGATCGGCGCGGGCAGAACGCGCAGACGCTCGACCAGCTCGGCACCCGCTCCGTTCGCCGCCTGGTCGAGCCGACGGGCGAGACGGGCGAGACGGGTGCGTGCCGTGGAGCGGAGTCGCGCGGGAGGGATGAGGTCCAGGACACCCAGCGCACGATCGGCTGCCTGTTCGGGGGCGTCGTTTGCCTCGGCAAGAGCGAGAACGAGCGTGGCGGCCACCCATCCCGGTGTGTGTTCGGGTGCTGCGGCGATGGAGGTGCGGGCGACTTCGGCAGCGCGGTCGTAGCGCTCCAGGGTCAAGTGGGCCTCAGCGACGTGGAGGCGGTGTTCGGCGCGGTCGTATCCGAAGCGTCCGGGCAGTTCGGTAGCGGACTGCATGATCTCGTCGCTCTCTCTGACGACTTCGTCCGCCCGGGAGGCGTGTCCGAGGGCGGCGAGGGTCGGCAGCAGGGCCCAGCCCAGGAGCTGGGCGCGGCGCAGGCCGGCGGGGGCGTGTTGGAGCCCGTGTTCGGCGTGTCCGCGGGCGTGGTCCCAGTCCTGGCGTGCCGTGGCGACCATGGCCAAAGCGCCGCTGGACCAGGCGGTGAGGGCAGCCTCTCCGGTGGAGTCTCCGATGGCTCCGGCCAGGGTCAGGTGGGCGCGGGCTCCGGCGCGGTCGTCCAGGTGGAAGGCGAGGTTTCCAAGGAGCGCGGAGAGCCAGCCGACCTGTCGGCGCAGGTCGCGTGCGGTGACGCGGTCAGCGGCAGGCACCACGGTGGAGAGCAGGTTGCGGGTCGCGCGCACCTCGTCGTGCAAGTTGGCCGGGGGGTGCTTGCTGTAGTTGAGGGCGTAGTGCTCCACTGCCGCCTCGGCGAGGGCGACGAGCGACGGGGAGCCCTCGGGCGCGTCTTGGACGGCCCACTGCACGGATTCACGGATGGCGGGCAGCCCGCTCGCGGTCGTCATGGATGCCTTTCGGTCGTTGCCCTGTTCCTCGCGCTGCCGCCGACCGTAGTCGACGGGCAGCGGGGCCGCGCACGTACTGCACCAGAGGTGCGTCGTGGTGAGCCCGAGTTGCTCGGGGTCTGCCCCGTACGCCCGGCAGATCATGATCCTGTACTCGTCGCCAGGCTGTGCCTGCCCGTGCTCGTACCGGCACAGCAAAGCCTGCGAGAGGGCCGGCGGCAGCAGTCCGTCAGCCACGTAGACCTGGGCAACTTCGCGGATCGCCTGCGCTCGGGACCATCCCAGAGCCAGGCGCCAAGCCTCCAGCGCCGTGAGCTCGGGAAGCGCTGCCCGGAACACGGTGACGGTCCGCTCCAGGCTGTTACCAGCCCGCTGGCACTGAGCCCGCAGCCGTGTCGCTTCTCGCTGGATCTCCGCACGACGTGCTCGCGTAACTTTCGCCACCGTCCGCCCCTCCGTCGCTCTGCCCCGCCGTCCACCCGTCGGGGTCGGACAGGCATTGACCGAAGCGGTCAATGTTTCTACAGCACAACGGCAATGACGTGCCGTCAGACCTGGGTCCATCTTAGGAGCCAGCGCTCCAACCATCCCGGGAAACACTCGCCAGCCGCGCGAGGCCCGCCGACGCCCACTCCCCCGCCTCGGAGCCGGCGCTTCGCGAGCAAGACGTCAGAGAGAGGGCTGCGCGCCCTCAGCCCCTCAAATTCCGTCACGAGAAAGGGACTCCCGTGGAGACCGCCCCCGTTCGCCTGCCCTCCGGCAGGTTCACCATCGGCAAGTCGTTCGGCTTCGAGGCCGGCCACCGGCTTGCCGGCCTCCCCACCGAGCACAAGTGCTCGCGACAGCACGGCCACACGTACGAGGTTGAGGTCGTGCTCTCCTCGGCCTCGCTCCAGGGGCCTGGGTTCGTGTCGGACTTCGGTGACCTCAGCCCGTTCAAGCACTACCTCGACAGCGAGCTCGACCACCACAACCTGCACGAGGTCCTGGACTTCGAGCCGACGGCCGAGCTGTTGGCGCGGTACTTGGCGGGCTGGTTCATCGGGAACATGCCGCCGAAGATCGCCGGACAGCTGGCCGCCGTCCGCGTCCGCGAGACCCAGCGGAGCTGGGCTCGGTTCGACGTAGACGCCACATGATCCGCTCGACAGAAAAGGCAGGTGAGGCGCTGGCGCAGCGACTGATCGTCGCCGAGCGCTTCGGCGTCGAGGTACCCACCTTCCAGGGCGAAGGGCCGAGCTGCGGGCACCCGGCCGTCTTCATCCGCCTGTCTCGCTGCAACCTCAGCTGCAGGGGATGCGACACGAAGGAAACGTGGGATTGGACGCAGTTCAACCCACGAGAGGTGTCGACGAGACAGTCCGTGGCGGACCTCGTGACGTGGGTCCTATCGTCCTCGGTCGAGCTGGTCGTCATCACGGGCGGCGAGCCGCTGCTCCAGCAGCGAGACCTGATCCCCCTGGTGCGACGGCTGTTGGCGGAAGGCCGGCGCATCGAGTTCGAGACCAATGGCACGGTCATGCCCGCTTCCGACCTGCTTATCGACGGCGTCCGTTTCAACGTATCGCCCAAGCTGATGAGCTTCGGTATGGACGAGGCGAAGAGCATCGCGCCCTCGGTGCTCCGAGTGTTCGCCGACTCCGGGCGAGCGGTGTTCAAGTTCGTCGCCACTTCCACCGCCGACCTCAACCGAATCGCCGAGCTGGCGGACCAACACGGTCTCGCCCCTGTGTGGGTAATGCCGGAAGGCACGACCGCAGAGGCCATTACATCGACGACCCGTGAACTCGCGGATGCGGTCGCGGCCAAGCGCTGGCACCTGACCACCCGGCTCCATGTGCTGGCCTTCGCCAACCTCAAGGGCCGCTGACCAGCCACCTTCCCCAGATAGCGAAGACGAAAGGTCCCTCATGACGACCACCACCGTCGCCGCGGCCGTACCCCGACCGCCCGACACCGGCATTGACACCGAACGGATCGCCGACATCATCGGCCAGTTGCTGGCCGCCCTCGGTGAGGACCCTCAGCGCGAGGGCCTGGCCGAGACCCCCAAGCGGGTCGCGTCCTGGTGGCGGGAGTTCCTCGCGCCGGACAGCCCGCCGGCGGCCACGTGCTTCACCGAGCCCCACATGGACGGCCAGCTGGTCGTGGTGGGCCAGATGAGCGTCTGGTCGCTCTGCGAGCACCACATGCTCCCCATGAACCTGCAGGTCACGGCCGGATACCTGGCGGAGCACCAGGTGGTCGGGCTTTCGAAGTTCGGCCGCGTCGCGCAGCACTACGCCGGGCGCCTTCAGGTCCAGGAGCGCTACACCCAGGAAGTCGCCGCGCACCTCGCCGGTGTGATCGGTCGCGAGGACGTCGCCGTCGTCGTGCGAGGTACGCACCTGTGCATGAGCATGCGCGGCGTTCGGATGGAGGACGCCGTCACCACCACCCTCCGCACCGGCGGCCGGTTCGCCACGGATCCGGCCCTCGCCCAGCAGTTCCTCCTCCTCGCCTCCGGCCAGTTCGCCCCGGCGGCGTGAGTCCAACGAACAGATCTCGAAGGAGACCGAAGCGATGACCGCTCCCCCTTCGCCGCCGGTCGACGCCGGCCCGGCCGAGCCCCTCTACCTGTCCTGGGAAGAGGTCCGCCTCGCTACGGGCACGCTCGCACAGCAGGCCGCAGCCGCCGGTGTACCACAGGCGGTGGTGGGCATTGTGCGCGGCGGCCTGATCCCCGCGGTGTGGATCGCCCACCGCCTCGGCGTCCACGACGTACGGACGATCGAGGTCACCCGCACCACCAGCGACGACATCAACGCCGCGAAGAGCCCGCTGCCGACCGTCCGTAACCCGGCGTCACTCGGCGACCTCACCGGCTTGGACGTGCTGCTCGTCGACGACATCGCCGGCAGCGGAACGACCCTCGCCCACACGGCTCAGATGGTTCGCGGACTCGGGCCATCCCGGGTGCGCACCGCGGTGATCGCCGTGAACCGGGCCAACTGGCCCGCAGGCTCCGAGCCTCACCGCCGGATCGACCACATCGCTCGCCAGACGGCCACCTGGGTCGTCTTCCCCTGGGAGGAACAGCATGACCAGCGCTGAACTCGACGAGCAGTACCTCACGAGGCCGGGCACGCCGATGATCGGCCCCTACAGCACCAACCAAATGGACGACTTCTACGCCGCGCTCGCCCGCGGTGAGGCGAAGCCGTCCGGCCTGATGAACCTGATGCAGCACCTGATCGCCGCCGAGCGATCCGCGGAAGGCGCGAACGTGCTCGACGTGTGCTGCGGACGCGGCCTGGCCCTCCCCCTCCTGCACCGCTACGCGCCGAAGACCGGCCGCTACGTCGGCCTCGACGTGAGCCCGGACAACCTCGCCGAAGCCCGCGCGCGCCTGACCGGACTGCGCATGGAGTACGGCAGCCAGTTCCCCGTCGACTTTGTCGAGTGCGACGTATCCGGCCCGTGGCCCGAGCTGCCGCTGTTCGACGTCGCCATCTACACCTCCGCCCTGGAGCACCTGCCCTACGAACTCGGTGTGAAGAGCCTGGCGTCCACCGGCGCCGCGCTCGCGCCGGGCGGTGTGTTGTTCCTGTCGACGCCGCAGGCGTTCGGCCCGCCGCCGCGCCCGCTCCAGTACCGGGTCCACGTCTACGAGTGGTCCCGCGACGAGGTCGTGAGTGCGGTCGAGGCGGCCGGCCTGGTCGTGGAGGATGTCATGGGGTTGTTGCCGCCCGAGCCGGAGGATGTGGCCACCGAGCTGGCCGAACGGTACGGGGCGGGGGCGGTGGACTGGTACCACGACCTGGCCGCCCGGGTGCCGCAGGCGCTGCTGGACACGGTGTCGTCGGTCATGGTGCCCGACCGGGCGACGGAGCTGCTCTTCGTGTGCAGGAGGCCGGCATGACCGCCCCGAGGGTTCCCCGGCCCCGCCACGCACCCGGCGGGGAACGGGACAGGCCGCTGTGGGTGAGCGTGGAGGGGATCAACGGTGTCGGGAAGACCACTGCCGTCCGCGCCACGGCCGCCGCACTCGGTTCACGGTGCCTCCCGCTGGCCGAGCTGACCGATCAGGCCACGGACACACTGCCCGGGCGGGTGATCGCCGCTCTCTCCGCCAAGGACGACGTCTGCCTGCGCACCGGACACCCGGTGGTGGAGACACTTGCATTGCTCGCGCTGAAGTTTCGCGAGGTCGAACGCCTTCACCCTGCTCCGACGCTGTTGGACGGTGTCGACGTGATCCTCGAGGACCGGGGCGTCGACAGCGTGGCCGTGTGCCAGGGAGCGATCCTGCACGCCGAGCACCCGGCTACTTCCGCGCAGGTGGTGGCTGGCCAGATCCTGGTCACCGCACGCCGGTGGCGGCCGATGCCGGACGCGACCCTGCTGCTGACCGGGGACCGCGAGGTGTGCCTGAGCCGGTTCGCCGCCCGGATCGGCCGTGCCCTCCCGGCGGACGCCGTGGAGATCATCAAGTGCACCGAGCAGCTCTACCAAGATCTTGCCGCCGCGGAGCCCGAGCGGTACACGGTGATCGACGTGACCGGCTACGGCCCGCAGGAGACCAGCAGTGCCGTCGAGAACGCTATCCGCGCGATCGTCGACCACAAGGAGGTCGAACGTGCGTCGTGACATCACCCTGCTGTGGGCCCTGCGGTCTCCCTGCTCGTTCAAGTGCCCGCACTGCTACTTCGGAGAGTTGGAGGAGCACAAGAAGGCGCTTCCCGAAGGCTTGGGCTTGGGCGTCCTGTCCCACATCCCTGTCCACGACCTTGACTACGAGGTTATGTCCGCGTTCGCAGGCACCTTGGCCGACTCACCGGTCGAGCGGGTGATCATCGCCGGCGGGGAACCGCTGGACTGGATGCCCACCCTGCCGCTGATCAGGAAGATCAAACAGGCCGGGTGCCAGGTCGTCATCGCGACCAACGGCGTCCCGCTCACCCGGGCCGGTATCGCCGAGCGGCTCGTCGACTATGGCGTCGACGGAGTCTCGGTGTCCCTCGACAGCGCCGACGCGATCATCAACGATCAGCTTCGTCCCTCCCGATCCGGCCGGGTCGGGTACAACGAAGTACTCACCGGCATCCGCACCCTGCTCGCCGCGCGCGGCTCCGGGCCGGGCCCCCGGGTCGGCATCTACACCGTGGTCATGCGCAACCGGCCGCAGGAGATCTCCGATGTCGCTCGACTCGCCAGCGACCTCGGCGTCGACTACTACGTTCCACAGCCCATCTCTCTCCCGCCCGACCACAAACTCTTCGCCGAACGCTGCCACACCCCCGAGGACGCCCCCGCAGTCGAGGAGCAGTTGCGCCAACTCCAGGCGGACCCCCACGGGCTCACTCTCCCCGACCCCGCCTACATGAGGCAGTTCGTCGCCTCGATCACGACCCAGGACAGCGGCAGGGTCCCGGACTGTTTCGGCGGGGCCCAGTTGTTCTTCGTCCAGCCCGACGGCTCGCTATGGGACTGCCCCTCCGACCGGAGGATCGCCACGACGCCTGCCTCCGCGCAGCGCAGTATCGTCGGCGCCGACGCGCGGACCCTCTTCGAGGGACGTCCGACGTGCACGGACTGCTCCCACTTCTCCCGGGACTGCGTGAACATGGGCCCGCTCGTACTCGGTATGCCGCGCCTCCTCGCCAGGGAGACGACATGACCGGCCTGTCACCACGGCCCGCCGATCGGGCCCTCGGCGAGGGCATGCTGGCAGTGCTGGCCAGCATGCCCGACCCTGCTGGCACCGCATTCACCGACCGGTTCGAGCAGGACCTCGCCGCGCACTTCGACGGGCTGGCCGCAGTCGCCGTGTCCTCCGGCACAACGGCGCTCCAAGCGGCACTGTCCGCTGCCGGTGTCGGGGCCGGCGACGAGGTCCTAGTACCCGCGCTGACCGTGGTCATGACCGCTGCACCGATCGTGCAGCTCGGCGCCACCCCAGTGTTCATCGACAGCGACCCCGACACCCTCGACGTGGACTACAGCGACGCCGCCGCCAAGGTCACGGCGCGGACCAAAGCAATCGTCCCGGTGCACCTGTGGGGCCGAATGGGCGACCCGCACACTCTGCGCGCCTTCGCCGATGGCAGAGGGCTTGCCGTCGTCGAGGACGCGGCCCAGGCCGTGGGATCCTCGCGCGCCGGTGTCCTCGCCGGTACGGCCGGCGCGGTCGGGTGCTTCAGCATGAAGGACGGCAAGATCCTCTGGAGCGGTGAGGGCGGCTTCCTCCTTACCAGGGCCCCTGCTCTCGCCGCCCATGCCCGGGCCTTCCGCAGTCACTGGCTGACACCCCCGCCCGGCAGCCACCCCCAGGAACGTCTGGCCGTGAACGGGCGCCTTGCCGCACCCCTCGCCGCGCTCGCCCAGGCCAACCTCCGCAGACTCCCCGCCCTGCTGGAACGCCGGCACGCGCAAACGGGGCGAGTACTGCGGGCCCTGGCCGGTACCCGCGGGCTGACGCCGCTCAGTCCGGCACCGGACGAGAAGTGGAACCACTACGCCCCGCTCCTGCACATCAGCCTGCCTCGCCCCCGGGCATTCGCCGAGCACCTCGCCCACCAGGGCGTGCCCAGCTCCACCGGAAGCTTCCGGCTCATCCCATGCGACACCCGACCGCCCTTCGCCACGACCGCCCATGCCGCTCCGTGCCGAGGAGCCGCCGAGATCCTCGACCGCACCTTCGCCCTGGTTCTCACCGAAGGCGACGACGAAGCGGTCCTCGACCGCTACGCCGCCACAATCACCCGAGAGGCCGCCGCATGGAGCGCATGACCGGCGGCCCGAACCGAGCCTCCCGCACTCCCGTCGGCGGCACACCACCCTCATCTGCGAACGGAATCTCCATGACCACCGCACCGGCCCGTCCTCCATGCAGCCGTGGCCCCCTCATTTCCGCCGAGGGCCTCAACGGAGTCGGCAAGACCTACCTGACCAACCGCGCCGTCGATGCCCTGACCACCAAGCCCGTGATGCTGGACGAGTTCTCCGAGCGCGTCAACGGACGCCCTGGCCTGGGCGAGGCGCTCCTGGATGCGCTACGCGCGGCCAGCACCGGAGACCCGTTCCTGCGGGGCGGCACCCCGATGGCCGAAGCCCTGCTCCTGATGGCGATCAAGCGTCACGACCTCGACACCGTTGTGCCGGACCTGGCCCGCGGGGAGGCCGTCGTCGAGGGCCGCAGCGTGGACACCACCGCCGTGTGCCAGGCGCTACTCCTTCATCCGGGCGACCGGGACGCCGCCCTGCAGGGGGCAGTCGACCTGCTCGCTCTCGCCGCTTCCTACCGGCCGCTGCCCGACCTGACGATCCTCGTCACCGACGACGCCCCCAAGGCCCTGGAACGGGCGCAGCGGCGAGACCGGTGTGTCTTCACCGACGAGCAGGCGCAGTTCATGCGGGAGGCGTGCGAGCTCTTCGAGTCTCTCGCCGCCACCGACCCAGTCCGCTACCGGGTCGTGGACCGGCGCGACGTCGACGAGTTCGAGGCCGCCAACCTGATCAGGCAGTGGATCCAGGGCGCCGGCAGTGACCTGGACTGTCTGGTGGAACCGTGGCAGGGCCCCGGAGCGGCCTGCATGTGCTGCGGACGGCCCACCCTCGCGGCGGCATGAGCACGGCCGCCGACCTCCCGCTCTGCTCAGCCGGTCGCGGCGCGGGAAGGATTTGTGCACCGTCGGTCCCCAGGACAGTTCGGGCGTTGGTCCTCGACTTCGACGGTGTCCTCGCCGACACGGTCGGCCAGCATGAGGACGCGCTGCGCGCCGCTCTTCGACCGTATGGTGCCACCCTGGACACCGGCTGGTACCGCCAGCACGTCGGCCTGTCCATCCACGACCTCCTAGCCGCGCTGCCCGGCGGCCTGTCGCTGCCGCACGACGAGATCGTCCAGCGCAGCCGAAGCCACCTGCTCGCCTCGGTCCACACGCTCGGTCCGATCCCGTGCGTCGTCGAGCTGCTGCGGCAGGCCCGACGCGCGGGCCTGCCCTGCGCCGTGGCGTCAGGGGCCAGCCGGCTGCTCGTCGACCCGGGGCTCGACGCCCTGGGCCTGACCGACATGTTCACGGCTGTGGTCCGGCGTGAGGATGTCGGCCGCGGCAAGCCGGACCCTGAGCTGTTCCTCACCGCCGCC
Source organism: Streptomyces sp. NPDC038213 (assembly GCF_055600495.1). NCBI lineage: Bacteria > Bacillati > Actinomycetota > Actinomycetes > Kitasatosporales > Streptomycetaceae > Streptomyces > Streptomyces sp. NPDC038213. The sequence goes on along the minus strand of NZ_JBVJYM010000009.1, from coordinate 147,851 downwards.
CGCCGCTTGGGCATCCCGCCCGAGCACTGTCTCGCCGTTGACGATGCGCCGGACGGCATCGCCTCCGCCCGTGCTGCCGGCATGCACGTGATCACGGTGGTCGGCGGCCACCTGGCCCAAGCCGACCAAGACGCTGTGCCACTCGGGCCCTCCGAGTCCATCCGATGACGGCACGACGCTGTCCGACCCCAGGAGCATGATGCCCGTCCTGCACTCGACCAAGAACCTGCACATCGTGGAACCGCCGACCACGGAACGCGAAGGCGTCGGAGTCTTCGAGTACACCAACCACTTCAGCGTCTTCCACTACGGCCGGATGCCGGATCCGATCCCCGGCAAGGGGGAAGCGACCTGCCAGATGGCCGCCTTCAACTTCGGTCTGCTGGAGGAGGCCGGCGTACGTACGCACTTCCGGCGTCTGATCGCCCCAAACCGGATCGAGTTCACCCTCGCACGCCTGCCGGAGCAGCTCAGCCAGCCCCTCACGGCGAGGGCCGGCAACTACCTCCTGCCCCTTCAGGTCCTCTTCCGCAACGAGCTCCCGCCCGGCAGCTCCGTCCACCGGCGCCTCGCCGCCGGGGACATCACCCCTGCCGATGTCGGCCTCGACGCCGTCCCCGCACTCGGTGCGAAGCTGAGGCAGCCGGTCATCGAGTACGCAACGACGCGGGACGACGTCAACCGGTTCATCACTCCCGGCGACGCCCAGCACCTGGCGGGCCTGGACGAGGAACAGCTCGCGACCCTGCGTGAGATCACCTGCAAGGTCAACACCGTCCTGACCGGCCACGCCGACCAGATCGGGCTGAGTCACTGCGACGGCAAGGCCGAGTACCTGATGACGAGCGACGGGCAGCTGATGCTCGCCGACAGTCCCGGCACGCCGGACGAGAGCCGTCTGATGTTCGACGGCGTCCACTGCGGCAAGCAGGTACTGCGGGACTGGTACGTCAGGACGGGCAACGAGATCCCGGTCGGCAAGCTCCTCGTCGAAGGCGTCCCCCGGGACCGCTGGCCCCGGCCGGCCCCGCTGCCACCCGCGTACGTGGCCGTGATGGCTGACCTGTACCGGTCCCTGAGCGAGACCTGGACGGGTGAGCATCGCTGGGGGGCACCGGATCTGCAGGCTGCGACCCGTGCCATAGCCGACCTCGTCGGCCGTTGACCATGCCGCACAGCCCCTGATTCCCGACCCGTCTCGCCGCACCGGAGAGGCGGGTCCGGACCGAGCGCAACGACTGCACGAGAACGGAGACTTCATGGGTACCTTGACCCGTGACCCGGCCTTCGCCGCGACGACGTTCGTGGTCATCGACTTCGAGACGACGACTCCCACCGGCTACCCGGCCCAGCCCATTGAGGTCGCCGCGCTCGCCCTGCGCTTCCAAGGCGGCGGGTGGCGGGAGAGCGGCCGAAGCACGTCGCTGATCCGGCCTCCCGCCTTCGCTCCGGTAACCCCGGCGGACACTGCACAGACGGGCCTGACCGCGGAGCAGCTCCGACAAGCCCCCACGCCGGCCGAAGCACTGGGGGCGCTGGACCAGCGGCTCACGCCGGGCACTCCGTACCTGTTGGTGGCGCAGCATGCGGCCACCGAAGCCGGAGTTATCCACCACCAGGCCAAGCACTGCCCCACCCTCGCCGGTACCAACCTGCTCGACACCATCCCGCTGGCCAAGCGCCTCATCCCGAACCTGCCGAACTACAAGCTCGACACCCTCCTGCACCACTTCAACATCCCACAGCCCGCCCAGCGCCACCGGGCTCCCGACGACGTCGACGTCACCGCGAAGGTCTTCCTCCGGCTCATCAGTGCGGCCGACGAAGACTCTCGCATCGACGGCCTCGCCGCGCTGGTCAAGATCGCAGGTCGCACAGCGAAGGCCAACAAGCCATTCCAGGTGGAGCTGTTCGATGTCTAGCCCTCCAGCGCCCAGCCACTCCCGACCCGAGAAACCAAGGTGACTGCTCGATGACCATGAACCTCACACCCGTTCCCTTCTGGTTCGACCCCCTGTGCCCGTGGGCCTGGGTCACATCGCGCTGGCTCCTGGAAGTCGAGAAGGTCCGGGCCGTGCGCGCGGACTGGCGAATCATGTCGCTGGCCTACCTCAACCTCGAACAGCGCGGCGGCAAGGGACTCAGCGATGAGTACCGAGCGCTGATGGAGACGGCCTGGGGCTCCGTACGAGTCTGCGCAGCCGCGGCCGAGCACGCCGGCCAGGGCATCCTCGGCCCGCTGTACACCGCCATCGGTACCCGGCTACACAACCAGCGACGCCGCGAGGACCCGACCGTGATTACGGAGGCTCTCGCCGAGACTGGCCTGCCCGCGTCCCTCGCGTCCGCCGCTGCGAGCACGCAGTTCGACCAGGTAGTCAAGGACTCGCATAACGAAGCCTTCAAGGAAGTCGGGCTCGATGTCGGCACGCCCCTGCTGCGCGTGGCCGGGACCGTCTTGTTCGGGCCGGTGCTGCGACAGGCCCCCCGTGGCGACGCTGCCGGGCAGCTCTGGGACGGCCTGCTCCATCTCGCCACGACGGACGGGTTCTACGAAATCAAGCGAAGCCGGGACGCCAAACCGTCCTTCGGATGAGCGAATCCGCCTCCCGCTCTGAGTAATCACCCGACCGCTCCTGACCACAGAGGCAGACATCATGGCGCGGCAGCAGGATCTGCCTGAACGCCAACCTCCCAACTGGTGTGTCCGGGGCACCAATGCTCCGGGCCGCGGACGTTTCAAGGCCGCCGGGCTAGGCCGGGGTGGTGACTGCTCGCCTGATGCGGCGCCCGACCAGGCGCTCGGCCACGTCCAACGGATACCAGCCGGCGCCGGTCACCTCGGACTCCTGGATTCGCCCGACGTCACCGCAGACCGTGCTGCAGGCGTACCCGAGGTCCAGGTGGTAGTGCTCCGGCTCGTTCTTCTGGGGTCGGGCAGGCACCTTGCCGTACTCGACGTAGACGGGCGTGGGCGAGACGACGGAGACCTGGCTGGCGTCGATGCCGGTCTCCTCCGTCAGCTCACGCACCGCCGCCTCGACCAACGTGGTATCGGTCGGCTCGAGATGGCCGCCGGGCTGGAGGGTGATCCCGTAGGCGAGGTGCTCGATGAGCAGGATCTCGGCATCGTCGCGCACGAGCAGGGCCCCGACGGTCACATGCATCGGGAAGCTGTGCCTGGAGGCAAGACCCTTCCCCCGCGCCAAGAGGTCCAGGGGCTCCGCCAGCTGCGCGGCCTCGTCCGGGAAGCGCTCCAGGTAGGCGTGAAGGGCGCCCGAGATATCGGCGTCAGTGATGGCCATTGGGCACCTCCGCAACAACCTGGGAGCGACGCTCCCGATGGGCAACTGCCCGAATGCGGGCAACAAGCACGTGCACAGTCAGCTCCAGCGAAGGTGCGCGGCGTACAGGGAAGTCCGCAGCCTACAAGCCGAACCGAGTTCGCTTCGCACCAACTCGCCTATCACCACTTCCACGCGGCACCGTCGGCGTTTCGGCCAATCACCTTTCTCTGCCGACCTGTTGCGCGGCAAGGATCGATGCACCGCCCACGCTCTCATATCCGCACCATCCCGGGGTTTCACGTCCGACCGAAATACACACGTTCGATATCGCGGCTGGCTCGTTGAGTCCCGCGAACCTGCTTCGACCACGAGGGGGACAGCTTGACGGTGGAAGACACATCCAAACAGGCGCGCGCAGACGAAGCTGAGGGAACTCGTCCGGACAAAGCTGGCGGGGGCCAGGAGGAGGAGTTCCAGTACCGGGACGAGTCTCGGCTGGGGGCGGCGACGATGGCCTGGCGCCTGCCTGTATTGGTGCGGCGGTCGCTGATGATGGCCCGGTTCTCCAACCGCACCGAACCCGAGGGCGGCGTACCTTGCCGAACCGCCCTCCCCCGCCCGGGCACGAGGTCTGCAGGATGAGCCGGCCAAAGCCACTGCCTGCGGCTCTGCTGCGCTGGGCGGAACAACAGATCGGCCCCGTCGTGTCCGTCCGCGACGCCTCGCACGACTGGGACCGCTCCCGGGTCTGGAACCTGGAAGGCGAACGCGGGGTGCACCACTATCTGAAGGTCTCCCCCAGTCAGAAGTTCTTCACCCGTGAGAGCCGGGCATACCGCCACGTCGTCCCCGCCCTCGGCCACACGCGGGCCCCCCACCTCATCGACAGCCGCGCCCAGGACCTGGCCATGCTCCTCACCGCGGTCCCCGGCACCCCGGCGAAGCAGCTCGGCTTGGGCGGCGCCGAGTGGCGGGCCGTACACCAGCAGGCTGGAGTGCTGTGCGCCCGCCTCCACGAGGCGGGCGAACTCGAACGCGGCGACCGGGCGGAGGCCGAAGCCTCCTTGAATACCGCCGCCGACGGAGCGGAGAAGTACCTGGCTCGTACCGGGGACCGGCTCACCGAGGACGAGCAGCGGCTGATCCGAGACCACGCCGCGCGGCTCCGCCGCGTCGGGCCCGTGCCCGTCGGCTTCATCCACGGCGACAACCAGCCTCGGAACTGGCTGTGGTCAGAGCAAGGTCTCGCCCTCGTCGACTTCGAGCGCACCCGTCCGGCTGCCCGCGTCCAGGACTTCGTCATCCTCGCCACCACCCAGTGGGCCGACCATCCGGACCGAGAGAAGGCGTTCCTCCTCTCCTACGGGCGGAAGCTGTCCGACGCCGAGCAGCAGGCACTGCGCTTCCTGACCGCTCTGGACGCGGTCAACTGCCTGGCCTGGGGGCCGGACAACGATGACGACGAGGTCACGGCCCGGGGCCGGCGGACCCTGGACCGGCTCATGAGGGAGGTCCGGCCGTGAGCGCCGCACACCGGAGCATGGGGAACGCCATGGTGCTGCTCCAGCATCCCGGGGACGGGCGGATCCTGCCCGTCCGACACCAGGCGGCGTCCTGGCGCTCCACCGGCCCGGCACTCCTCGGACTCGGCATCTCGCCTGCCGACGCCGAGCTGCTCACGACCGGCTGGTCCGTCGTACGCACCGCCGACACCGACGTCCTGCGCCCCTGCGCCCCTGCGCCCTACGCCCCTGACCATCCGCCCTCGCGAACGAAAGGAACCACCTCGTGCTCGACATCGAAAGTGCTGGTAGTTCCGGCTATCAGAAGCTGCGGAATATCTTCGCCTTCCCGCGCCGCGGACTGATCGCCGGATGGTGCGAGTCAGTCCCGGGGGCACGTAGTTGGCGCAGGGTGCCAGGGGGCGTCAGCGCGCACGGAGCGGGCCTCTGCGGCCAGCCGGATCCCGTACACCAGCCGGCTGCCGGGCAGGGGGCCGAGGTAGTCGTGGCCGACCATGTGGCACCAGGCCGGCAGGTCGAGCGGAGCCGCGGGGTCCGTCGCGATGACGTGGACGACGGTGCCTGGTGGCGCGTCTTCGATCTGCTTGCGCAGGCGCAGCAGGAGCGTGACGCACAGGAGTCCGGTGCCGTCGACGGTGATGTCGGCGGCGGGTATCGGGTCGGTGTTCATCGAGGCAGGGTCTGGGTGACGCGCCAGAGGCGGCGGGGCAGGTCGCCTTCCTCGAAGGCGTGGACCTCGTCGAGGGTCCATTCGTCGGCGAGGGAGTCGACGAGGTGACGGGGGAAGAAGTGCACGGCGAAGCCGCCGTGTTCGTAGATGTCGTCGCCGTGGGCGGTTCCGGCGCCGTAGTGGGCGTCGCCGGTGTGGCGGACGGTGTAGACGAAGGTCCCGCCGGGGCGCAGTACGCGGCGGATCTCGCCGACCAGAGCGCGGATTTCCTCGGTGGACAGGGCCATGCACAGGAGCATGTGCGCGAAGACGGCGTCGACGGAGGCGTCCGGCAGGGGCAGCGGTTCGCGTACGTCGTGGACCGCGGTGGTCACCCGCTCGGCCACGCCCTGGTCCTGGGCTGCCTGCTGGAGCTGTGCCAGGCCGGTGGGGCTGAAGTCGGTGGCCTGGACGGTGAAGCCCTCGCGGGCGAAGTGCAGAGCGTCGCGGCCGTGGCCGGCACCCAGTTCCAGCACGTCGGCAGCGCCGGCCGTGCGGAAGACCTGGGCAGCGTGCACGGCGGGGGCGGAGGGCTCCTCGCCGTACATGCCGGGGTGGGCGGTGTAGGTGTTCTGCCAGTGCTGCCGCTGTGCCTCGGCCAGGTCCTTGGCGTCGTCGCTCATGTCTGCTCGTTTCCCTTGCCGGATCTGTCGGACAGCCTAGAGGGCGCTGGTCAGGGCCTGTCGGACTTGGTCGGCCGTGGGTACGCCGGCCAGTCCGCCGGGGGTCCGGTAGAGGCGGCAGGTCAGGCCCGGTGCCCGGCCGGGTTCTGCGAAGGGGTCATGGCCGTCGATCAGGATCGTCGGCGAGCCGGTGAAGCGTGCGGCCTCGGCGGCGGCGTGGTCGGTGATGGCGCGGGTCTGGATCGGCATCTCATGCAGTCCGAGTTCGTCGAGCACCTGGCGGAGCCGGTCGGCTGCGGGCTCGGCGTTCGGGCAGCCGGGGACGATCAGCAGTTCGATCTTCATGGCGTCCTTGGGCATGTTGAGTCCTGGGGTGGCTCAGCTGCAGCAGTCGCAGCCGGGGCGGCAGCCGCAGGAGTCGGTCTCCGCGACGGCGGTCGGCGCCGCGGGGGTCTTGGTGGGTGCGCAGCAGCCCTTGCCCTGCCAGGCGTCGCGGCCTTCCTTGACGGCGATGGCGGCGATGACGAGGGCGGCGATCGGGTCGGCCCAGGACCATCCGAGGAGCAGGTTGGCCAGGAGGCCGACCAGGAGCACGGCGGAGAGGTAGGTGCACAGCAGGGTCTGCTTGGAGTCGGCGACGGCGGAGGCGGAGCCGAGTTCGCGGCCGGCCTTGCGCTGGGCCGCGGAGAGGAACGGCATGATCGCCAGGGAGAGCGCGGCGAGGACGATGCCGGGGATCGAGTGGTCGGCTTCGCCGGTGCCGGTCAGAGCTCGGACGGAGTCGACGCTGACGTAGGCGGCGAGCGCGAAGAACGAGATGGCGATGATCCGCAGGGTGCGCTGTTCGCGGGCTTCGCGGACGGCGTGGTCGCGGGCGGAGAACTGCCAGGCGACGGCTGCGGCGGAGGAGACTTCGATGACCGAGTCGAGGCCGAAGCCGATCAGTGCGGTGGAGGAGGCCAGGGTGCCGGCGGTGATCGCGACGATTGCTTCGATGACGTTGTAGGTGATGGTCGCGGCGACGAGCAGGCGTATGCGCCGGGTGAGGGCATCGCGGCGGGCGGGGCTGGGGCCGAGGGATATCGCGGTCATTCAGCAGCAGCCCTTCTCGGCGGCGTCCGGGCAGGTCTTGTCGGCCTCGACGGCGACCACGGCCGCCCGCAGATCGTCGAGAGCGTGGCCGAGGCGTTCGTCGGCGAGTTCGTAGCGGGTGCGCCGGCCGTCGGGAACGGCCACGACCAGGCCACAGTCGCGCAGGCAGGCCAGGTGGTTCGACAGCCGGGTCCGGGAGATCTCCAGGGTGTCGGCGAGGTCGGCCGGGTAGGCCGGTGCCTCGCGCAGGGTGAGCAGGATGCGGCAGCGGATGGGGTCGGCGAGGGCGCGGCCGAACCGCGCCAGCACCTCGATGTCGGCGGCGAGTGTGAGCACGCCACGACAGTACAGCGAATCCTGAATTCAGAGAAGCGTGGATTATTGGCGTCGGGTGACGTCGGCGGCGTAGGTGTGATCGTGGCGGGCGAGGCGCTGCCAGGTGTCGGCGGTGTTCTGGTGGATGCCGAGGAGACGGCTGACGACGACTGCGGGCAGCTCGGAGGCCAGTTCGATCAGGGCGGTGTTGCGGGCCATCCGCGGGCGGATGCCGAGCAGCCGGAGGCGGCGGGTCAGCCGGCCGGAGCTGAGGTGCTGGGCGGGGAATCGGCCGGGGAACAGCCAGCGCTCCGCGGCGGTGTCCCTGGCCATCGCCTCGGCGTGGAGCGTTCGGAGGTAGCCGTCCAGGGGCGGGGGCATCTGGACCGGGATCTTCCCGAGTCGCAGGGTGACCTCATCGCCGCGGAACTCCGTGTCGGCGGCGGTGAGGACGGTGATCCGGAAGGGTCCCTGGGCGAACAGCAGGGCGAGGAGTCCGGCCGTCTTGTCGGCGATGGTGACGTCCTCGTCGTGGATGAGCCGGTCGACGAGGCGCCATCGGGCGTCCTGGGCGATGAGCTGCCCGGTGAACGCCGAGGCGGAGATGTCGACGGTCAGCGTCGGGCTGTGGCCCTTGCGGCCGGTCCAGGCGAGGAAGCCGTGGACACGTGGGCCGCGGGCCGGATGGTCGTCCAGCCAGACGTCCAGAAGGTCCTGGGTGCACGAGCCGAGCTCAAAGCCCTGGGCGTGGAGCCAGTTGAGCAGCCGGACCACTTGGATGATGTACGCGCGGACGCCGTGCACCTGGGCTTGGGTGACGGGCCGGCGGCGGGAGGCGGCACGCAGCCGGCGCAGCAGGTGCCAGGTGATGTAGGCGCGGAGAACCTTGCGGCTCTCGGGCGCCTGGACCTCGTCGGATTTTCCGGGCAGCCAGCGTTCCAGGGAGGCGAGCCGCTCGTCACGCGCGGGCAGAACACCGCCGTCGACCAGGTGCTGGCGGAGGTTGTCGACGATCTTGACGGGGCTGAGCGCGTCCAGGGTCCGGTGGGTGACCGGCCCGTGCCCCTGGGCCAGCGCCCGAAGGATGTCGCGGCGGGCCGGGCGCCGCTTGAGCCAGTCCAGCACGCTCGTGCCCGGCCGGCGCATGAGCGCGCGGAAGACCGGCTCGATGTCCGGGCGCATGGAACCGTCCATGCTGAGGATCTCGCTCAGATGTTCGTGGGCGGCACAGTCGGGGCACAGGCCGCGGTGGTGGAGGTGGGTGGTCGTGCCGCAGGCGCGGCAGGGCTGCTGGTGCGCCGGGTGCTTGAGCCAGCAGGTCGGGCACAGCTCGTCCCCGTCCGCGGTGACGGCGTGGATCCGCAGGGTCCGTCCGCAGTCGGTGCAGGGACGGTGGGTGGCTCCGCAGTAGGAGCAGAGCGGTTCGCCGTCGGCTGTGCGGTAGCTGACCATGTTCTCGCGGCGGCAGCCCACGCAGATCTCGCGCGGGCGCCTTTTCCGGGTGCACGGGATACAGACCGGGGTGCTGGTGGAGATGTAGAAGCACGGGCGTTCCTGGCCGCATTCGCTGCAGGTAGCGGTCGGAGCGGCTCTGCACCGCTGGCACAGGGGGCGGTCGCCTTCGCGGGCCTGGATGTAGCGGCGCTGTCCGCACTGCGCGCAGACCTGGTGGGCGACGGGGTTGTGGTACCGGCATGCCTGGCACAGGGGCTGGCCGTCGTGAGTGCGGCCCATCACCGGCTTCTCGCGTCCGCACCGGGTGCACGGCTCCGTACGCGAGGCGGACCGGCACTCGGCACAGCAGCGCACCCCGTCCCGCGTACGCGAAAGCGGTGTGTCCCGGCCGCAGAGCGGGCACGGCGGGACCACCAGGCCCACGGCTCCACGTTCCTGGAGGGCGGTGATCAGGGCGAGGGTCTTGGGCGGGCCGTGAGCCCCCTGGCCGGTCAGCAGGTCGGGGCGGTCCTCCAGGGCCCACAGCAGCTTGCGCTGGCGGGCCGTGACCGGTTCGACGGCGCGGACCGCCTCGACGATCGCTTCCTCGGTGAGGGCCGGGCAGAGCCGCTGGACCAGCCGGCACAGCCCCTCCAGCGGGTCGGCGCCGTCGTCCGGCGGGTGAGCCGGGCAGCGCGGCCGTCCTTCGCGGTCCCGGGTGACGAACCGGGCACGGCCGCAGACGGCGCACGGATTCGCCTTGTTGCGGCGCACCCTCTCGCACTTGGCGCAGAAGCGGACCTCGCTGTCCGGAAGCATGCCGACCAGACGACGGGCCTGCCCGCAGATGCCGCAGCGAAGCGGCTGGACCTGGGTGGCGCCATGCTTGACCAGCGCACCGATGAACCGTTCGACGATGGAGGGCGACTCAGCTCGTCCTTGCGTGAGCCACGAAGGGTCCTGCTGGAGGAGCTCGGCGAGCCGCCGGCGCTGGGTGCCGACCGGGAAGGTGGCGGTCACCACCTCCCGGACGAGCGCGGGATCCAGCGCCGGTTCGACGGCGCCGACGGCTTCCGCGATCACAACCTCGGGTTCGAGGGCATGGCGCGGCAGTGCGAAGGCGTCCACGCTCTACTCCCCCGAGGGCACGATGCGAGCTCGCTTCGGACGGAACTCGCCGACTCCGGCCACCGGGCCGGCAGCCGTCCCGTCCTCGCCGGCCGCCGCCGTCTTCTTCCGCGCGGCGCGAGCGGCCACCGGCTCGATCAGGTCGTCCATGTGGCACTGGAGGATGTCGAGCAGCGCCATCAGCGTGGTCAGGCTCAGCCGTTCGGGCCGCTCGACGACCAGTCGGTAGACCTGGCTGGCCGACAGGTCGATGCCCCGCTCAGCCAGCAGCGGACGCAGGTCGGTGGTGGAGAACATCCCGCGGGTGGCCATGACCTCCCGCAGATGCCACCGGTAGTCCAGTTTCGCTGTCACGTCGTCTCCCTACTCGCCGCGGTCCAGGGCCTTGTCCAGGACCTTGCGCATCATCGTGTTCATGAAGTCACCGCTCACACCGGTGTAGAGCGCGGTCGTCGAGGCATAACGGTGGCCCACCTGCCGCTGGACGAACGCCGGATCGGCGCCGTCCTCGATCTGATGGGTGACGTAGCTGTGCCGCAGGCAGTGCGGCACCAGGTCGGAGTCCAGACCCAGCGCATCGCGGTACTCGGCGAAACGGTCCTCGATCTCGCGGCCCTGCAGCCGGCCGCCGCGCTCGGTGAGCCACAACGCCGGCCCGGCCGAGGTCCGGTAGCGGGGCCGGATGTTCGTGACGTAGTCGTCGACCGCGTCCACGGCCCAGGGCATCACGCTCAGGACGTTGCGGCGCCGGGGCGGCGAGCCCTTGGACCGCTTTCCGTACCGGACGTGCAGGGATCCGTACCGGCCCAGCTCCGGGGCCTTGGGGTTGCGGTACCAGTCGGTGAGATCGAGCTTCGACGTTTCCGTGCACCGCAGCCCCCAGCCGTAGATGACCTTGAACACGGTGGCGTCCCGGTAGGCGGCCAACGCGCCCTTCCGGCCGATTCTGATGGCCCGGTCGACTTGGTCGTCGGCGTAGTCGAGGAAGAGCTGGATCTCCTCCCGGGTCATGGGCCGTCGGCCCGGTTCGCCCTCGTAGTCGACGAGGTGTGCGGCGGTGTTCCACTCGTGGCAGATCTGCACCGGGTGCGTACCGAAGCGCCGTTCGCACTCCAGGGGCCACTGGTAGTGCGGCGAGGTGATGTAGTCGCAGAACAGGCGCACGGCAGTCTGGTAGCCGCGGATCGTCGACTCCGCGCGGTGGAGCTCGGCGATCAGATGCGTTGTCCACTCGTCCATGGCGGCGGCCGACCACTTCCACGGGTACGCCTGGGCGAAGTCGTTGAACTGCCGCACGACGCGCAGCCGATCGCTGATCGTCTTCGGCCGCAGGCGCCGGCCTCCGCGCTGCTGTCGCGTCCAGCCTTCCAGCATCGCCTCGAACACGGCGTCCTCGGGATGCAGCAGCGTCACGCCGTTCAGCAGCACCAGCCGGGCGGAGCCCTCACTCAAGTCCGTAGTCGTCACGCACCCTCTTCCACAGAGTGCGCGAATCATGCATCAGGTGAACGACCCCCAGCAAGAGTGCAGGTCAACAGCCTGCCTTGCTCACCACCAGGAGGTACGTTGATGCCACAGGTCCCCAGCTCAGACGCCCCAGATTCGCGCATCGGATGCAATTCCTCGGAGTCGCACGCCGGCGAGATCTGGACTCTCTACGGCCGCCACCAGCTCGGCCGCACCTTCGACCTGCCCGAGCTCGACGGTTGGGCCTGGGACATCCCTCAGGCCGGGCCCGGCATCGACACCCTCGGAGACGTTGCCGGTCTGCGCGTCCTGGACCTGGGAGCCGGGGTCGGCAGGCACGCCGCCCGTCTCGCTGCCCTCGGCGCCGAAGTCACCGCCGTCGACGCCTCCCCCACGCAGCACCAGCGCGCCCTCGACCGCTACCCCGACGTCCCCGGCCTGCGCCTGGTCTGCGCCGACGCGGTCGAGCACCTGCGGCAAGCCGCCCCGTACGACCTCATCTACTCCGTCAGCGGCGTCCCCTTCCTGGATCCGCACCGCCTTCTGCCCGCCCTGGCCACCGGCCTCAAGCCGAGCGGCAGACTGCTGTTCACCGCCCTGCACACCAACTCGGCCGGCGCCGGGCCGTCCGACTCCGTCACCGCCCGTCCCGAGGTCCTTCGGCTGCCCGGCACGGACATCGAGCACCAGATGCACATGTGGGTCCTCGAACCCCAGTTGTGGGAGGACCTTCTCGTCGACCACGGCCTCGTCGTGGAGACAGTCACGACGATCGACTCCCCACAGGCCGGCCAGCCGCTGTCGTACCGGCTCTACACGGCTCGCCGCCCGGACCGGGTGCCGAGCCGGCCCCGCTCGAACAACCCGCCCTCACCCCACGCCGCCGTAGGAGTGGGAGTGATCGTGCACGGCCCAGACGGACTCCTCCTGGGGAAGCACCGCCGCGGCACCTGGGAACTCCCCGGCGGCTCCGTGGAGCCGGGCGAGACCTTCGCCGAGGCCGCCGCACGGGAACTCGCCGAGGAAGCCGGCCTCATCGCCGACCCCACCGGCACACGGGTGCTGGGCACGCTCCTCGACCGCGTCGGCGACGTCATCCGGGTGACGGTGCCTGTCCTGGTCACCCGCTGGTCGGGCGCCCCGCAACAGCGGGAGAACACCATCGGCTCCTGGCGCTTCTGGCCCCAGGATGCCCTGCCCCAGCCTCTGTTCGTTCCGTCCGCGCAGTGCCTGACCGTATGGGACCCGGCCCTACCGCTCGACCACCCACCCGCGCACTTCCAGCCCTACGACGTCCCTGATCACGCCTAGTCCCGCGATCATTTCTTCCCCCTGTCCCACAAGGGAAGGACTCGCTTCCCTGCCCCCGTTCCTCCCTCGCGTGTTCCGGCAGCCGGCCAGCCCACCGCCGTCCACCGGACCCGAACGGAGTTCGGGATCCCCGGGCCGCCACGGCAGCCCGTCACCGAACAGCCAGACGCCACCGACCTCACCATCGTCTAGCCCTCCTCTGACTTCGAAGCGAGGACTCGCATGAGCAACACGCCACCCGCCCTCGGCACGCCGCCTGTGCCCACTCGGCCGCTGCCGGCCACCAGAGCCGGATCGGATGCTCCAGCGCCGGTCCGAACGGGGCACTGCCAGTGCGGTCGAATCTCATACCAGGTCACTGGCGTGCCGGATGATCCGCATTTGTGTTTCCCTGATGATTGAGTGAGTTCAAGGGACTCACAGGGGTGGCAGATGGACGAGTGGTGGCTGGTGTTCGTGCCGGATCCGGAGCGGTGGGGGCCGCTGTCGGAGGAGGGGGTGCTGGGGGTCCGTGACTTGCCGGCAGCTGTGGCCGCGGTGGGGCTTCAGCCGGGCGATCCGGTTTTTGTACGGCCTGATTTCGTGGTCGATCGCGAGCTGCTGGATTTCGTGCTCTCTGTAGAATTTCATCCGCTGGAGCGGGAGACTCGGCGGAATTACGCGCTGGATATCCGGCTGTTGCTGACTTGGTTGTGGCGGCGCGGGATCCCGTGGCGGCAGGCGACCGAGAGCGACTTGCGCGCGTACCGGGAATTTCGGTGCGACTCGCCACTCAACCCGAGCCGAATCAGCGGCACGAAGTGGGATCGGGAAGCGTCGGCTTTCACACGGCTCTACCGGTGGGCGAAGGTCACGCCGCTGCCGGTGGACAGCAAGCGCCGGGCGGACCGCGCAGCGGACGCCCGAAGCTCGCGAGTGTCGTGGCTGACACCGCGCACCTGGGGCCTCTGGCAGGACGTGGGTCTTCGCGGCCTCGGTCCCGACGGGACACCGGTGCCGGGCTGGGACGGGCGGACCGAGCTGCGGAACACCTCGTTCGTCGGGTTCACACTCAGCTCGGGACTGCGGCGGCAGGAATCCGGCGCCATCTTGACATTCGAGGTGCCGTCCCGCCCACTGCGCTCCGGCCGCTACTGCCACGGGCAGATGGCCCGAGCGCTGTCACGGTCGAAGCGAGACCGGACCTTCTACGCGTCAGTCGACTCACTGCGCCAGGTCAGCGCCTATGCGGAGTCGGAGAGGGCCTGGGCGGTCGCACGGGCGCAAGCCCAGGGGCGTTACGAGAAGTTGCCGCTGATGCGGCTGATCACGAAGGTCACGACGGGCCGTACCCCGACGGTCCACTGGGTCGACCGCGATGGCGTTCCAGGGCGACATGACCTGAGCCTGCTCGACTGGCGCGAGCGGCAGTGGCTGTTCGTCGAGGGACCGCAGGGCCCGGAGCCGGCGTGGCTGTGGCTGACCGAGCAGGGCATGCCCATGCTGCCGGACCGCTGGAACACCGTGTTCCGGCAGGCCAACCAACGCTGCGAACAGGCTCTGCTGCCCCCGGAAGAACGAGAGACGCCCCGGCTGCTCCGGGTCGCGGAGATCCGCGGGAAGGTCCCGTACGCGACACCCCACTCCATGCGGCACTCGATGGCGCTCTACATGTTGATCCTGCTCAACGAGTTGATGGATAAGAAGTACGGGCTGACCGCCGTGGACCGGCGCGACTTCGCCCAGCTCTATGGCGACCCGTGGTGGCTGGTCAAGACTCTGCTGGGGCACAGGGACGTTGAGACGACGAAGGAGCACTACCTTCGCCCGGTCCTGCATCTGCAGCTGGAGTCGATCCTCGCTTTCGACACCGAGGACGAGCACGGTGAGATGGACGAGAGGAAAGACCTGAACGGTCTGTTCGCCCGGCTGGCCCGGGAGACCTCCGGCATCCAGGACATCGAGCGGCTGGTCGAGGCCCGGCCCGCCGCGGCGGCATCGTGAGCGGGCGGGGCCGCCGGGCGGTCCTGCCGCCGCCGGGCTTCCAGGCAACCGAGCGGATAGCCGCCGACGGGCTGCAGGTCACCATGCTGAACAAGGAAGGCTTCAAGCGCGTCTTCGACTTCGCCGCGATCACCGTGCCCCAGCCGATGCGCTCCTCCCTCGCGCGAGCGTTCGCTGCGCAGTCGATGGGGTGGAACAGCCACGCGAGCGGTGAGTCGTACTGGCGGTCCATCGAGATCTTCGCCCGGTTCCTCAAGGCGCAGGGCCACCCGGCCGACGATCTCGGCGACCTCACCTCGGCCACGCTCCGGCTCTGGCGCAACAACCACAAGGACACCCCCGGCGGGCGCGAGGCCCTGGCCAAGATCCGTACGCTGCTGAAGCGCGAGCCACGGCTGGCGCAGGGTCTGGCCGCTGAAGAGCTGGCCCGCCCGGTTCCGAAGAAGGGCAAGCCGTCCAAGCAGTCCTACCGGCCGTCGGAGCGCGGCCAGGTGCTGCTGGCCGCCGAACGGCAGTTCCGTGCCGCGCTGCTGCGGATACGGGAGAACACCGCGCTGCTGGACCGCTACCGGTCGGGCGCACTGGATCCGAACAGCCGTGACTGGAGGATCGGGGCGATCCTCGAGTGCGTCGCCACCACGGGCGAACTGCCCGGGTATCCGAACAAAGAGGGGAAGGTCTACACCCGGGCCGAAGGGCTGCTGCGCGGAAAGAACGGCGGGAAGACGACCGGCCGGCTGTTCCTGAGCCGGGCGGAGCTGACGGCCTTGGCCGTGATGATGACGGACCGCTATGGCTGGAATCTGTCGGTCTACGACCGTCTGCACGTGCCCGTCATGACCCCGTCCGCAGGAGAGAGGGCCACGGTCACCTACGAGGTGCTGGTGGAGAAGCGCCGCTCGGGCGAGGGCCGCTGGTTCGACACGGAGAACTACACCGACTCCGGCGCGGACTCGCCCGGTCGGCTCATCACCCAGGCCCTGGAAGCCACGCAGCACGGGCGAGCCCTGGCCGCTGCCCTGTCACCTCGCCACGACCTGCTGATGGTCGCGCGCAACCGGCGCCGCACCGACGTGGACTCCAACCTGGACCGGCCCCGGAACGTCGGCCCGCTGTGCTTCGGGGTGTCCAAGGCCGACGCGCGAGTATGGGCGAGAAGTCACAAGATCGGCTCGCCCTTCCAGCGCGCCCGCAGGACCACCATCACCACCACGGGCAAGCCACTGCAGCACAAACGCGGCACCCACGAGAGCATCTACGTCCTGCCCGACGAGAACGTCCAGGAGGCCGCGGTCGACGTGATCGCTGCCGGCGCCGAGGAAGCCCTCGAACAGGCCCGCGATTACACCTTCAGGGGGCGGTTCACGGACGCGGCCGATGCGACCCACCAGGAGACCGCGACCGCGGACTGCGTGGACGAGGAGACCAGCCCTTGGCCGGACCCGAGCGGGGGCTGCGGCGCCGACTTCCTGCTCTGCCTGTCCTGCGAGAACTCCCGGGTCCACACCGGCCACCACCCGCGCCTCGCGCTCCTGCGCCGGCAGCTGATATCGCTCCGCTCCAGCTGGCCGGAGAAGCTCTGGCGAAAGCGATGGGACGAGCACCTCCAGCGGCTCGATGACCTGCGGACGAAGGTCAACGAGAGCACCTGGGACGCCGCTCTGGCCCGGATCACCGACCGCGACCAAATGATCGTCGACCACCTGCTCAAGGGAGACCTCGCCCCGTGACAACAGCTCTGACCCGCGAGGCCGATCCCTACATCCTTCCCCTGCCGGGGCCGGAAAGCCCGGTGGTCCTGGACCGCTGGATCAGCGCCGGCAACACCCACCCCAACTCCCGCTACAGCGACGACGTCTGGTCGATGGGACCGCTGATCGACAACCCCGGGGACAGCATCCACAAGATCAATCTGAGGAGGTGCCCCGCCTCCCTACGCAGCGAGCTCAGGCTCCTCATCTGGATCCTGATCAACGGCGAGCTGCGCCCCACCTACGTACAGGAACGGGGCTTTCAGAACCGGGGACGCGACGGCGTGACCAACATGCGCGACAACATCCTGCAGTGGTTGAAGTTCGCGCGCTGGCTCGATCGGCAAGAGGTGTCCCGGCTCAGCGACTGCACCGTGGAGCAGTGGAAGGCGTACGCCGCAAAGTGCACCAGCGGCTGCACGCGCGATCACGCCCAGACGATTCTGCGCTGGCTCTCGGACCTGTGGGCCTTCGACCGGCTGTCCCTCAGCCCCTGCGGCATCACGCAGCCGCCCTGGGAGAGCGAGGGCATCGACGACTACCTGCCAGCCGCCACCGGGGAGGCGGGCGGGGAGAACAAGACCGAGCCGCTGGACCCGACCGTGATCGGCCCTTTGCTGACCTGGTCGATCCGCCTGGTCGAGGACTTCTCCGACGACATCCTGGCCGCCTGGGACGAGCGCCGCCGCATGCACGCCCGCGTGAAGGCCACCCCGAGCACCCGAGGGGGCCTGGCAGCCGTCAAGGACTATCTGCAACCACTGCTCGACTCCGGGGCCCTCCTACCCGCCACCGTGAGCCGAAAGCACGGCATCACCTTGGCCCACCACTACGTCGCCGCGGTCACGGGAGCCAGCTGGAACCAGGTCCACGACTTCGCCTTTCGACGCGGGCTGCGTGCTCTCGTGGCCCGGCGGCCCGGCCCCAGCCCGATGCAGGTGCCGGTGACGGGCCGGATCGAGGGGCGGCCCTGGCGCGAGTTCATGGACTACGAGGAGACACCGATCCTGGTACGGCACCTGGCCACGGCCGCCGCCATCGTGATCCTGTACTTGACCGGGATGCGCCCCCAAGAAGCCCAATCGCTGCGGTCCGGCTGCTGCCCCGATCCGGAACCCAACGAGGACGGCTCCACGCCGCGGCACCTGATCCGAGCCCACCACTACAAGAACGTCCGCGACTCCGACGGCCACCACGTCTCAGCTGGTGAGGAGCGTGCCGTCCCCTGGGTTGCGATCACCCCGGTCGTGAACGCCATCCGGGTCCTGGAACGCATCGTCCCCAAGGGCGAGCTGTTGCTCAGCTCCACCCACCACGACATCATCGGCCAGCGCAAGCACCACGGCGCGCTGAAGCGCGCCAGCCTGGGCCGCCGCGTCGAGAATCTCGTGGCATGGATCAACCAGGAGGCCACCGCCCAGGGCCTGCCTGCCCAGGCGGTGCCGGAGGACCCACACGGCAATCTGGGACTGAGTCGTCTGCGCAGAACCCTGGCCTGGCACATCGCCCGCCGCCCCGGCGGCCTGGTCGCGCTTGCCATCCAATACGGACATATGCGCACCGCCCTGGACGCCCGCACCTCCACCGGCTACGGCAGCCGCGAGCGCCGGGGGTTCCACGGGGAGCTCGACGTCGAGACCGCGCTCGCCGCCGCGCAGACCGCAGCACGGCTGCGCGACGCCACGGCGGCCGGCGAGAAGATCTCCGGTCCCGCCGCTCGACGGGCTCTCATCGGAGCCGCTTCGATCCCCGGCTTCGAAGGCGCTCTGACCACCCCGAAGGCCGCCGCCAAGTTCCTCGCGCGCGACGGCCTCGTCCTCTTCGACAATCCGGACGCGTTCCTCATCTGCGCCTTCAAGCGGGACACAGCCCTGTGCGACCCGGACCCCGGGGCGACGGCACCCAACCAGTTCGCCTGCCAGCTCGGCTGCGGCAACGCGGTCCGCACCGACAGCCACGCGCGGGCAGCACGGGAGCACGCTGATCGGCTCGATGCGAAGGCGGCCCTGGTGCCCCAACCCCTGGGCGACCGGTTTCGCAGGACGGCCGACCGCTTCCGCGCTCTCGCCGACGCCCACAAGGCCGCCGCCCAGCCCGCCGAGGAGGCCATCGCATGAACCACCAGCACGAGGACGAACGTTCCCGCATCCGCGCGGCCATGGACCGCCTTCTGACTGGCCAGCCCACCAGCTCCAATGGCAGCCTCACGGCCGCCGCGCTCGCCGCGGAGGCCGGCGTCCACCGCATGGCACTGCAGAAGCGCCATGCCGACCTGAAGGAGGAGTTCTACGCGCGGGTGCGCACGGAGACGCACCAGACGCCTGAAGTCGAGAAGCGACTTCGCAAAGAGGTCGTCCGCCTGAAGGAAGCTCTCAAGGACTCCCGCGCTGCCGAAGCCGAGTCCCGGCATCGAGCGGAGCAGATGGCCCTCGCGGCGGCCGTCCTCATCCTCCGGCAACCCGACAGCCAGGACCAACCTGCCCCCGACAACGTCATCCCGCTGCGCCCATCCACCGATTGAAGAGGGCCGGCGATCACGCGGCGACGCTGAGCACCTGGCGGGCCCAGTGGACGAACGGGTGACCGGCTCGCGCCGCAGTTCGTCGAGGTTGGCCCACCCGATCTCCCTCCCACCGCGATCTCGCAGCGGCGACGACAGGGATTCGAACCGATCGGCCATGCGTTGAGAGCTGACGGTGCCGAAGCCCTTCGGGCTGGTCGAGGAGTCCCGTGCATGGTCGCGCCGTCGCTCTGGTGGGCGGTGTCGGCCAGGTCGAGCGCTGGGTGGGAGTGGTCGTGCGGGTAGTCGGGCGCGGTCGTCTTGATGCAGTTGCGTAGGAGGGGGTCGGCGTCGGCCCTGATGGCTGGTCGCGGGCGAGCCAGGCCCGGCGGGTGGCGGCGTCGGAGAATTCTTTGTGAATCAGGTTGTGCACCACGGTGTGTACCCGTCAGGACAGCCGAGGTGGAGCAGCACTTCGTAAGGGAAACGCAGTGGGGCATGCTGGCTGACGGTGGCGCAGGGCCGATCCGGCCCGGTGCCATCTCTTGCACAGGCGGAGCGCACTGTCATGGCGGAAGGCTGCCGGTGGCGAGGGGGAGGACGGCTCCGCCGGCGATGCCCAGGGCGAGCGAGAACGTGGCTGCGGTGTAGGCGGTGGCGGCGGCCCAGCGGCCGAGGACGGTCTGGGTGTCGGCGGGTGCGGGGGCGGTCGTGGTGAAGAGGGGGGTGAGCCAGCGGAGGTAGTAGAAGAGGGAGGCGACGGTGTTGGCGACGGCGAGGGCGGCGAGCCAGGTGTAGCCGCCGTCGATGGCGGCGCTGAAGATTTCCAGTTTGCCGAGGAAGATGCCGGTGGGTGGGGTGCCGACGAGGCCGAGGAGGCAGATGAGTAGGACGGCGGTGAGAGCGGGGCGGCGGCGGGCGAGGCCGCGGTAGTCGTCGATGGTGCGGGCGTGCGGGAGTTCGGTGATGACGGCGAAGGCGCCGAGGTTGGTGGCGGCGTAGGCGGCTAGGTAGAACAGCAGGCTCTTCTGGGACAGGTCGGTTCGGGTGGCGACGGCCAGGGCCATGAGGAGGTAGCCGACCTGGCTGATGGTGGAGTAGGCGAGCAGGCGTGTGACGGAGGTCTGGAAGAACGCGGCGAGGTTGCCCAGGGTCATGGTGGCGGCGGCCAGGATGGCCAGGAGCAGCGGCCAGTTGACGTCGCTGTGAGGTAGTGCCTGGTGGAGGAGTCGGTATCCGGCGATGAGCGCGCCGATCTTGGGCAGGGTGGTGACGTAGGCGGCGACGGCGGTGTGTGCGCCTTCGGTGACGTCGGGGACCCAGAAGTGTGCGGGGACGGCGCCGGCTTTGAACAGCAGCCCGGCCAGTACGGCGACCAGGCCGACGGCGACCAGGCCGTACGGTGCCGTGGGCAGGGTGGTGCGCAGGTCGCGGTAGAGGGTGGCGTGGCCGGCGCCGTAGAGCAGTGCGGTGCCGGCGAGCATGGTGGTGCCGAGCAGGGCGCCCATCAGGTAGTACTTCAGAGCTGCTTCGGTGCCGCGGGTGTCCTTGTCGAAAGCGGCCAGGGCGTAGGCGGGGATGGAGGCGAGCAGGTAGGCGGCGAACAGCATCAGCAGATCGTTCGCGCCGAGAAGGGCCAGGGTGCCTGCGCCGGTCAGCAGGAGCAGGACCCAGTACTCGGTTTCGCGTTTGTGGCCGCGCACGGTCTCCACCGACATGCCGATGACCAGCAGCAGCGCGCCGAGAACGATGAGGCGTCCCGCATTCGTGGCACTGTCGACTGCGAAGGTGTGGGCGAAAATGGTCTGTTCGCCTCCGGTGGCCATGGTGACCGCTGTGGCGACCAGACCCGTGGTGCAGGCCGCGGCGGCCAGAACAGCGATCAGCCACTGACGGCGGCGCGGCAGCCAGGAACCGGCGAGCAAGCCGATCACGGCGGCACCGACAAGGGACAGTTCGGGGATGAGGGCGGCGAGGTTCTCGTTCACCGGGCCACCAGCGTGGTGACGGTGTGGCTGGCGGGTTCGATGACGTCCAGCAGCCAGCGCGGTGCGACGCCGATGACCAGTGCGACGGCCAGCAGCGCCACGGTCGACAGCGCTTCGCTGCTCTTCAGGTCAGCGATGCCGCTGGTGGTGATGGTCTGTGGCAGCCGGGGCACGCCGAGGAACATGCCGCGCAACGCGCGCAGGAACAGGGCGGCGGTGATCAGGATGCCGGCTACCGCGATGGCGGTGGCCACGGTCTGGGAGGCGAGGGAGCCGGTGAAGATCTGGAATTCGGCGATGAATCCGGAGAAGCCGGGGATGCCGAGGGAGGCGAACGCGGCCACCGCTGTGGCGGCGGCGAAGCGCGGGGTGTGGGCGGCCAGGCCGGAGTAGGCGTCGATGGCGTAGGTGCGGCCCCGGTCGTACAGGACGCCGGTGAGCAGGAAGAGGGCACCGGTGATCAGGCCGTGGCTGACCATCTGGGTGACGGCGCCGGTCACCGCGAGGGAGCGTGCTTGGGCGTCGCTGCCGGCGAGGGTTCCGGCGGCGCCGACGGCGAGGATGATGTAGCCCATGTGGTTGACCGAGGTGTAGGCGATCATGCGTTTGAAGTCGGTCTGGGCGAGGGCGACCAGTGCCCCGTAGACGACGGAGACGGCGCCGACGATCACGATGGCCAGGGCGTAGTGGCGCCAGGAGCCGGGCAGCAGGGGCATGGCGATGCGGACGAAGCCGTAGGTGCCCATCTTCAGCAGGACGCCGGCCAGGATCGCCGAGCCGGCGGCGGGGGCGTCGGTGTGAGCCGGGGGCAACCAGGTGTGGAAGGGCACGGTCGGCGTCTTGACCGCGAGCCCCACGCCGATCGCGAGCAGCACCATACCGGCGTACAGGCCGCGCCCGGCGAGCGGGTTGGCGCGGGTGAGGTCGACGATGTCGAAGGTGTGCGGGGTGGCGGCCAGGTAGAGGCCGATGAAGCCGAGCAGCAGGGCGAGGGATCCGATGAAGGTGTAGAGGAAGAACTTCAGCGCTGCCGCGCGGGCGCGTTCGCCGTGGCCCCAGCCGGCGATGACGAAGAACATGCCGACGATGGACAGGTCGAAGAAGACGAAGAAGAGGATCAGGTCCAGGGCGACGAACAGGCCCAGGCTGACGGTCTGCAGGAACAGGAACAGGCAGACGTACGAGCGCACGCGCTTGGTCTCGTGCAGCGAGTACACGGCGACGGCGAGGAACAGCAGACAGGTCAGCGCGACCAGGGGCAGGGACAGGCCGTCCACGCCGACGTGGTAGCCCACCCCGGCGCTGGGAATCCAGCGCACCCGCTGCTCGTACTGCAGGCCGCCGCGGGGATCGAAGTCCGCCCACAGGGCGATCACCAGGGCCAGGTCGGCCGCAGCGGTAGTGATCCACACCCAGCCGCAGGCGCGGTCCGACAGCGCGCGTGACGGCAGGAGCAGCAGGACCGCACACACGGCCAGCGGGAGGAAGGTGATGACACTCAGCACAGGGGGTTACCTCACCAACAGCACGATCAGGATGAGCACGCAGAAGCCGACGGCGGCTTGCGCGTAGTACTGGTGCAGCAGCCCGGTCTGCGGACGGCGCGCCCACCGCCCGAGACGGCGCGCACCGGAGGCGACCGCGCCGACGGCCGCGTCGATGCCGCCGTCGTCCATCCGGCGGGCAAGGCGGGCGGTGGCCAGTCCCGCTCGGGCCGTCTGCCGGACCGCGCCGTCCACGACCCGGTCGTCGAAGACCGCCAGGGCACGGGCCAGGGCCATCACCGGCCCGGCGACGAGCAGCTGTGCGGCCCGCTCCAGGCCGAGCCATCCCTCCATCCAGCCCGCAACGGCCAGGGGGACGGGGGCGGGGCGGGAGGAGTACCACCAGGCCCACGCGGCAGCGGCGAGCGCCACACCGGCCGACAGACCCAGCTCCCACGCTGTCGGCGAGGGCTCGGCCGGGGCGCCGACCAGCTGCCTGAGCCAGGCCGCGGGGCCGGGAAGAGACAGGATGCCCAGCACCGCCGCGAGAGCGGTCAGCGCCCACAGCGGGAAGGGCGCGGCGCCCGAGATGCGGCGGGTACCGTGCTGCTCGGTGTCGTACCCCGCTTCCGCATCCGTGGGCTGGGGCCGGGTGACGTACCACAGGGCCTTGACGCTGTAGACGGCCGACACCGCGGCAGCGGCCAGCCCGACAACGTACAGACCGATGTTCTCAGCGCGGGCGGCGGCAAGGACTTCGTCCTTGGCCGCCCACAGCGACAGCGGCGGCAGCCCCGCCAGCGTCAGGCTGCCGACGGCGAAAGAAGCGCCGACCAGCCGGTAGCGGCGCGCGGCCCCGTACAGGGCGGGCAGCTGCTTGGTGCCCAGCGCGGTCAGCCACGCCCCGGCGGCCAGGAACAGCGCCGACTTGGTGGCGGCGTGCGCGACGAGCTGGGTGAGGCCGCCGGCCACGCCGCCGCTTCCGGCCGCCAGGACCATGAACCCGATCTGCGCCGAAGTGGAGGCCGCGAGCAGCTGCTTCAGGTCGCTCTGGGCGACGGCCACGATCCCCAGGGCGAGAGCGGTGAGTGCGCCGGTCCAGGCCACCAGCGGGCCGGCCCACGTGGTGGCGGCCAGCAGCGGGTGCAACCGCAGCAGCAGGTAGGCGCCGGCGGCGACCATCGTCGCCGAGTGCAGCAACGCCGAAACCGGACTCGGGCCCCGCATCGCCTTGGACAGCCAGAAGGAGAACGGCAACTGTGCGGACTTGCCCAGTGCCGCGGCCACGACTCCCGCCGTGACCACGTGCAACCACGGCGAGGCAGCGTGCGGCAACGCATCCAGGCGCAGCGACCCGACGCCGCCCGCGAGCGCGGCCCCGGCCGCCAGATACAGGCCGAGGTCGGCGGAGCGGGTGGTGAGGAACGCGGTGTCCGCGGCCCGGACCCGTTCCGGTTGCTGCCACCAGTAGCCGATCAACGCCCAGCTGGTGGCGCCCATGACCTCCCAGGCCATCAGCAGCAGCGGCAGCGTGGTCGCCGTGACGGTGACGAGCATGGCCCCGGCGAACAGCAGCATCAGACCGAAGAACCGGCCACGGTTCTCCTTGGGGCCGAACTCCCCGGCGGAGAACGCCAGCACCGCCAGGAGGACCGCGGCGACGGTGATCACCATGACGGCGGACAGGCCGTCCACAGCGAGCCCAGCCCGCATCCCGGTGAACAGCGGCGCGCTCGCCTCCGGCCGTGTGACCGCGGTGGCCACGGCCAGACCGAGTGTCGCCAGGGCGGCCGCCACTGCGAGGAGGGGTGCGAGCCGGTTGACGCTGCGGCCCGCCAGGCCCAGGACGGCCCCCATGCCCAGGGGCACGCAGATCAGCAGCCAGAGCAGCACGCTCATCCCTTCAGGTCCTCGGCCATGTCGGTCATGTCGACCTGCCGGGCCCGGTAGATCGCTGTGGTGACGGCGAAGCCCATGGCCATCTCCACCGCCATCGCCACCACCGCCGCCACGACCACCACCTGCCCGCTCGCCGCGGCCGGGGCGAGGAAGTGCCAGAAGCCGGCGGCGGCCACGATGACCCCGCCGATCATCAGCTCGATCCCCATCATGATCATGACGATGGACTGCTGGGACAGCGCGCCGAACAGGCCGATGCAGAACAGGCCGGCGGCCAGCACCAGGATCAGCTCGAAGGTCACCGGCCCACCCCTCCGCCGGCCGGGTCATTCGCCGGCCGCTGGTCGAGGTCGTCGCCGAAGCGGTCGTAGCGGCCCCGGTGGGTGGCCAGAACCGTGGCGCCGACCATGGTGGCCAGCAGCACGAACCCCAGCGTCACCATCGTCAGCATCTGACCGCCCATCAGCGACATGCCGACCTGGAAAGTGGTGTCCTTCGGCCGGACGCCCATCCGCTTCGGCCAGGGCACCGCGAAGATCCCGGCGACCAGAGCGGCGAACACCACGGCGCTGATGGTCAGTGAGCCGCGCCGGTTGTGCAGCATCGACATCGGCATCAGACCGGCCGGATTCATCATGTAAGCGATCATGAACACCGCCATGATGACCATCTCCATGACCATCATCAGCACGATCACCACCCCCAGATACGGCAGCCCTAGAACTGTCACCACGCCACCCACGCAGCACAGCGATGCCAGCAGCGAGAAGGTGACGCGGGCCATCGAGTTGAGGGTGAATACCAGCACGCCGCCGGCCAGGGCGAGCACGCCCAGCACGCCCAGCAGCACCAAGTCCGTCGCATTCATGGTGTGATCCCCTCGCTCGTCATCGGTTCAGGTCCACCAGGGCCGGGACGAGTACCTGCACGATCGTCAGCGGAATGAGCACCACCCAGGCGAACTCCACATAACGGTCGGCCCGGATCACCGGCAGCCGCCGCAGCACCCACACCAGCGCACCGAGCACCAGCAGCGTCTTGAGCAGCGACCACCCCCACGGCGGCAGCCCCGGGCCGGCGCCACCGCCCAGGAACAGCGGCACCGCCATCGCCGATCCCGCGGCCAGCCACAGCCACCGCCCGGCCTCGAGCAGCAGCCGGTCCGCCCCGGAGGTCTCGCTCAACACCCCGTCGGCGAGGTCCCGGCCGGCCGGGTAGGCGAACGGACCCAGAAAGCTGAAGGCGAGCACGCCGGCCAGGTAGACGATGAAGGCCACCGGCATCCACACGGCGTACCACAGGCCGTGCTGGGCGGCGGCGATGTCGCCCACCCGCAGGGACTGCGCACCCGTCGCGGCCGAGATCAGCGCGAACATCAGCGGCAGTTCATAGGCCAAGCCCTGGGCCAGGAACCGGTAACCGCCGGCCAGGGAGAAGGCCGCGTTGGGACCCCACCCGGCCAGCCACAGCCCGGCCCAGGTCAGCACCTCCATGGCGTTGAACCACACGACCCCGACCGACAGGTCGGCCACCGCCACGCCGCCGAACGGGATCACCAGCGTGGACAGCACCGCCGCCACCGGCACGATGACCACACCGGCACGCCACAGCAGCACATCCGGGGCCGGCAAACGCCGCGGCTGCGCAAGCAGCGCCCGCGGCACGCCGAGAAACGGCCGCACCAGCGCGGCCGGGCTGACAGACCGGCCCGCGTCCCGGGCCTCGAGTACGGCGTGGCCGGCCACCGCCAGCGAGGCCAGCGCGACCAGCATCGCGGGCGCCGCCAGGAGGGTCCACCACGCGCCTGCCTCAACCACAGGCCCCCACCTCGCTTCGCACCACAGGGAGTTCGTCCAGGTCCGGGTCGAGGCTGGCCACGATGAGGCGGGCGGCAGCCAGTTCCACACCGTTCAGCAGACCCGGCAGCAGCGCGATCAGTGCCGACGACGGCGGGCGATCGTTCCTCCACCAGCCGCGGGGGCTCTCGTCCACCGCCAGCCGCATCGGAGACGGTTGCTCCATCTGCCCCACGTCGCGGCGGATGTCTGCAAGCCACTGCCGGTAGCGGTCGGTCACGTCGCCGTCGGCCCGTGCCGCCGGCCCGCTCACCCCGGTCTCCCGCGCTACTTCCGCGCTCACCTGGCCGATTCCGCGCGTCAGCCAGGCCAGCGTCCGCGACCGGCTGACCCGGCGGTCGAGGCGCGCCAGCCGAGGCGCGACCGCCACGCCGGGCGCACCGTCGAGCAGGTCGTCGCGCAGCCGTCTCGCCACGATCGCCTCGGCAGGCCAGCCGGCCACCGACAGCAGTCGGGCCAGACTGTCCAGGTGTGCCGCCGCTCGCCGCCGGGCCGCCTCGCCCACAACCACCGGCTCGCCCCCCGCAGCACGCAGCCACGGCTGCACCCAGAATGCTTCCGCCGCCGCAGTGTCGTGTCGCAACGGTTCCTCGACCTCGGCTTCCTGTACGAGATCGCCCTGCAACGTCACATGGATAGTCAGTCCTGCCGGCCAGTCGGCAAGCAACGGCCCCAACGGCACGTGCAGCTGGTCGAGCATCAGGCCGTCGCGGTCCTCGCCCTGCTCGGCCATCGGAAGCCCGCCCGGCATTTCCATATCCCCGCCGCCATGACCGCCGTGGCCGCCGTGGCCCTTGCTGTGATCGTCCTCGCCGTCGTGCCCTTCGTGCCCTTCGTGGCGCTCATGGGAACCAGCCTGTTCGTCCCCGTGCTGCGCATCCGCATCATGGTGATGGCCGCCGCCCCCGCCGTCGTGTTCATCGTGCGAACCGTCGGCGTCGCCGTTTGTCTCGCCTTGTTCCTCACCACAGCGCGAATCCTGGTGGTGCGGACTGCCGGTATCGCCGCCTTGGGTGGCCCCACCGGGCGCTTCGGCCTGCTGACCGGCCAAGGAGCTGAGCCGGGCCTGTCCGGTCCCCAGCGCCGCCTCGACGTCCTCGGCGCCACGCGCGTGGACGCGGGCGCGGGGCGCGGGCAGGTCCTGCCACAGCCGGGCCACAGCCGCGTGCAGGTCCGGACGGTCCGGCCCGACGACGAGCAGCACGTCCGCCTGCGCCGGGGTGGCGGCCAGCGGCCAGTCCCGCAGTCGCAGCGCACGCTCGGCTTCCAGCCGGGCAGCCGTTCCGCCCGGGAGGGTGGCCAGCAGCACATGAGGCCGGCCGGCGGCGGCGCGCAGGGCAAGGCCGGTCAGGTCCATCGCAGTGCACCCTCCCTCCAGGCATAGACGACCCCGGGCAGCAGAACTCCCAAGAAGACGAACATCTCGATCACCGCACTGGGCCCCATCGCGGAGATGACCAGCGTCCACGGGTACATGAACACCATCTCCATGTCGAAGGCCAGGAACAGCATCGTCACGGTGTACCAGCGCACGTGAAACCGGCTCACCGCATGTTCGGCAGGCTCCAGGCCCGACCCGAACGGCGCGGCGGCCACCGGATCAGCGGACAACCGCGCCGCCCAGGCCGCCCCGTAGACGCCGGCAACAGCCAACGCGGCCACGCCCAGCAGCGACAGCGTCGCTGTGATGCCGCTCATCCCGCCTCACCGCCTCGGCGGGTAGCCGGAAGGTGCCCGTGGCCTTGCCCAGTCACAAGGACGGGGTGGACCGCATCGTCGATGGTGGCGGCCTGGGCGGCCATCTCTGTGCTCCTCTCGGAAGTCGACCGGAGTCGGTCGCGTACCCCCCGGGGGCATGCGTAATCAAGCGCCAGCCGGACGCTCCCTCGTGAGGATTCCGGCTGCGGGCTGCGAAATGGGGCGTGGCGCGCCGCGCCGGGGAAGGTTTCCGCCTGTGGGCGTGCGGATGTTTCGCCCAGTGCACCCTGCGCCCGGGGCTGTGCCGGCAGGCCGGGGCCTGCCGACACAGCCCTTTGGGGGATCAGGCTCGGTAGGCGACGTTCGCCATCATCCCGGCTTCGCCGTGGTAGGCGTTGTGGCAGTGCAGCATCCACTGGCCCGGATTGTCGGCATCGAGGAAGACGGATGTCTTCGTCCGGGGCAGGACGATGGTGGTGTCCTTGCGCGGGCCGCTGCTGCCGAGCTGGTACGTGTGGCCGTGCAGGTGCATCGGGTGCCACATGTCGGTGCCGTTGACGAAGTCGAGCCGCACGCGCTGACCCTCCTGGACGAGGATCGGGTTCGCCTGCGGATCGGCCATGTCGAACGGCCGCCCGTTGATGGCCCAGTTGTACTTCTCCATGCCACCGGTCAGCTTGACCTGATGGGTGACGTCGGTCTTGGCCGAGGCGAGCCGGACGTCGTCGGCCGCCCGCAGCTGGGACGCGGTCATGATCATCCCGTCGAGTTCCCTGGGCCGGACGCTCGCCGACGGCGCACTGCCCGAGCCTGTCCGCACCAGGGCCAAGCCGCTCGCGTTCTTACCCTCGGCCAGCGCGACGAGCGGGAAGACGCCGTCGCCGAGGGTGACCAGAACGTCATAGCGCTCGCCCATGCCGACCAGCAGGGCGTCCACCTCCTGGTGCTGGACGGGGTAACCGTCGGTGTGGGTGACGGTCAGCTTGTGGTCCCCGAGGGCGACCCGGTAGGCGGTGTCGGAACCGGCGTTGATGATCCGCAGCCGCACCTTCCGGCCGGGCTTACCCCGATAGACGTCCGGGTCCGTGGCCACCTTGCCGTTGACCAGATGGTGCGGGTACTTCACGTCGCCGGCGTCGCCTCCCAGCAGCTTGCTGGTGGCGCCCATGAGCATGAACTTCATCGCCATACCGCCCGACGGGGCGACGGCTGAAGCGGGCGGGGACGACGCCTCGCCCATGTCCATCCCGCCCATGTCTCCCATGTCGTGGCCGTCCATGCCGCTGGAAGCGCTGGGGGTGCCGGCCGTGTCCATGTGGCCGCTCATGCCGCCCATGCCATGCCGGAGCTCGGCGAAGACCTCGTCCGGGGTGCCGGTGACACCGTCGACCCAGTCGTCCAGGAGCACCACCCACTCGTCGTCGTAGGCGAGGGGCTCCCTGAGGTCCTCGACGATCAGCGGGGCGTACAGCCCCCGGTCGAGCTGGACACCGACATGCGGGTGGAAGAAGTACGTTCCTGGCGCGTCGGCGGTGAACCGGTAGGTGAAGGTCGAGCCGGCCCGCACAGCGGCCTGGGTCAGGGGCGGCACGCCGTCCATGTCGTTGCGCAGCGCGAGGCCGTGCCAGTGGATCGACGTGGCGGTCCTGCCAGGAAGCTGGTTCGACAGCTCGGCGGCCAGGGTGTCCCCGACGGACAACCGGACCTCCTTGCCGGGAGTACGTCCGTCAAAAGCCCACGTGCGGGGCATGACGCCACCGCCCAGGTCGATCCGGGCGGGCGCCGCGGTCAGGGTGAGCTTGTGCGTACGTCCGGTACTGGTGCGCTTCTTCTCGGCGGCGGCCACCGCCGCGCCCGAGGGGCTGACCAGTACCTTGTCACCGGAACCACTGCCGCCGGAGCCGCCGCAGGCGGCGAGCGCGCCGGTCCCGGCGGCTCCCAGGCCCGCGAGCAGGACGGAACGCCGGTTGATGCTCTTCATCGTGTTGGATCCTTGAGTCTCGAAACTGCCGATGCGGTCGCAGAGGACGGCACATCGCGCGCCGTCCGGCGCGGCCTAAATGCGCAGCTGAGACAGGACGGACAGGTCGGGTGGAGCTCGGCCGACCGCACCGGCGGGGGCGATCCCCGGCACCGTCGCTCGAAGGTCCGCCGGAGTGACCAAGGGGCTTTGCCCCGGCACGGCGAGCTGGACGGAACCGACGCCCGCGGCGGTGCAATGCTGCCCGCCGGACATGCCGCAACCCTCGGAGGCGACTCCGTGCACGGACGCCGCCGGCTGGCCCGCCATGACATGAGCGTCATGGCCCGTGGACGGCATGGACATCATGCCCGCAGCCGGCATGGGGGGCATGGCGGTGGCGTAGGTTTCGTGATGGACGAGCACGGCCAGCACAACGCACAGGGTGCCCAGCACCCCGTACGCCCAGCGGAGGGCCATGCCACCGCTGCTGCGAGTTGCCCGTCGCTCCATGAACTCCACCCGTTGCCGTGTGCGCCGAGGGCCGGCCATCGGATCTTACCCCCTGGGGGTAAGCGGGCGCGATCGGGCGGTCCCCGCCGTCCTCGCCGGTCTGCTTGCGGTCCGACAGTGGGACAGTCGCACGGGTCGCCGCCGAGAGGGCGTGCGGGCGCGGGCCCGAATCGGCCGCACCGCCGCGGACTGATGAGAACTTTACGTGCCCATTCGGTTACTTTGTGTCCGTGGCTATTGGGGCGGTACCGAGCGGACTGCGGGCTCCCGGGCGGACGCCCTGGGCGGTGCTCGCGCTGCTCGTGCTGCTCGTCCTGGTCCATGTCGCGTGCTGCGCCCATGGCCCGCAGCCGGTCGGCGCCTTGCGGGTTGACACGGTGGGATTCACGGCTGCCGCGCCTGATCCGGTCCTTGCGGGGCCAGGTGCGGCAACGGTCCATTCGGATCCGTGCGAGGGGCATCACGACGGGCCGCAGCAGTGCACTGGGGTGGACGAGCCTGCTGTGGCGCAACCCGGCTCGGGGAGCGGGGCTGCGCCGCAGCCCGCCCTCCTGGCTGCCTGCGGAACTCCACAGGCAGTGTCGGTGCGGGGGCCGCCGGTAAAAGCCCCGGACGATGACGCGGGCCGGGCGCGAGCGGTGTTGCAGGTGTGGCGGAACTGACGGGCCTTGGCCGTCCTGGTCGGGTGCCGAACGGCCATGAGCCGCGGGCAGCCGGGCCAGCGCGGCTGCAGCCGTCCAGTCCGTCATCGACCTGAACACCGCCCGGTGCGGCCCGCTGCCGTGTCCGGATGGTGGGAGAGCCGTGCTTGATGAACCATCCTTCTGCTGTCCTCGACGTCAGTCCTTCCTCGCCCGCGCAGCTGCTGGCCGCCGGTGCCCGCTCGGCGCCCAGCCCGGCCGCCTTGGTGGGCGATACCCCGGTGCTGTGGATCGGCGAGCCGTTCACCGACCCGGGCCGGGGATTCTGGGCCAAACTGGAGGGCCACAACCCCGGGGGGATCAAAGACCGCACCGCGCTGTACATGGTCCGGGCCGCGCGCGAGCGCGGTGAACTGGTACCGGGCGGGCGGATCGTGGAGTCCACCTCCGGCACGCTGGGACTCGGCCTGGCCCTAGCCGGCGTGACCTACGGCCATCCGGTGTCGGTGGTCACCGACACCGGCATGGAGGCGCAGGTCTCCGGCCTGCTGCGCGCCTACGGCGCCGAGGTGCACACCGTCACCGAGCCGCATCCGGTCGGCGGCTGGCAGCAGGCCCGCCGCGAACGGGTGGCCGAGCTCTTGGCGGTGCACCCGGACGCGTGGTGCCCGGATCAATACCACAACCCCGACAACGTCGCCGCCTACCGTCCACTGGCGCACGAGCTCATCGGCCAACTCGGCCGCATCGACACCCTGGTCGTCAGCGTCGGCACCGGCGGGCACTCCGCCGGCATCGCCCGGGTCCTGCGCTCCTTCTTCCCCCACCTGCGGGTGGTGGGCGTGGACACCTGCGCTTCGACCATCTTCGGACAGCCCGCCGGAACCCGGCTCATGCGCGGGCTGGGCTCGTCCATCTTCCCCGGCAATGTCGCCTACGAGCTGTTCGACGAGATCCACTGGGTCGCCGCCCCGGAAGCCGTATGGGCCGCCCGAGCCTTGGCACGGACCCGGTACGCCACCGGCGGGTGGAGCGTGGGCGCCGTCGCCCTGGTCGCGCGCTGGATCGCACGCGTCTCACCCGCCGAGCAGCGGATCGCGGCCGTCTTCCCCGACGGCCCCCACCGCTACGTCGGCACGGTCTTCGACGACGACTGGTGCCGCGCCCACGAACTCCTCGGACACGTCCCGGCCGACGACCCGGAGGAGATCACACGCTCGGCCGAGATGGTGGTGGAGCGCTGGACCCGCTGCCGCACGGTGGAGAACCCGCGGCCCGCCTCCGGCACCGGTGCGGACGGCCACAGCCTGACGGGAGCAGACCGGTGACGAACCTGCTGCGCCAGACGCTGTCCTTCACCCCGGCGGTCCGGCTGTTGATGGTGAACCAGTTCGCCATCAACCTCGCCTTCTACATGCTGATGCCCTACCTCGCGGCTCACCTCTCCGACGACCTGGGCCTGGCGGCGTGGACGGTCGGCCTCGTGCTCGGCGTGCGCAACCTGTCCCAGCAGGGCATGTTCCTCATCGGCGGCACCCTCGCCGACCGCTTCGGCTACAAGGCGCCGATCCTGGCCGGGTGCGTACTCAGGACGGGCGGCTTCGCGCTGCTGGGCTGGGCGGACTCCCTGCCCGCCCTGATCGCCGCCTCCGCGGTGACCGGGTTCGCCGGCGCCTTGTTCAACCCCGCCGTACGCGCCTACCTCGCGGCCGGGGCCGGCGAGCGCCGAGTGGACGCGTTCGCAACGTTCAACGTCTACTACCAGGCCGGAATGCTCCTCGGCCCCCTGGTCGGCCTGGCCCTGCTGGCCGCCGACTTCCGGCTGGTGTGCACGGTCGCGGCCGGTATTTTCGCCGCCCTGAGCGTGCTGCAGGCCCGGGCTCTGCCTCAACGGCGCGGCACCGGCGAGGCCGCGGCCGGTGCGGCGGCGGGAGTGTGGGCGCAGTGGCGGCAGGTGGCCGGCAACCGGCCGTTTCTGCTGTTCTCCGCCGCGATGATCGGCTCCTACGTGCTGACCTTCCAGGTCTACCTCGCGCTGCCGCTGGCCGCCGACGCCGCGCTGGGAGCCGACGGCACGAAGGCCACCAGCGCCCTGTTCGTCGTCTCCGCGGCGGTGGCGGTGGCCGGGCAACTGCGGCTGACCGGCTGGGCCAAGCGCCGCTTCACCGGGCACCAGGCCCTCATCACCGGTCTCGCCGCCATGGGCGCCGCCTTCGTCCCCCTGGCCCTGACGCCGTCCTCATCGGCCCCCGCTGTTCTGGCAGCGCTGGTGGTGGCTGTGGCGGTGCTGGCCGCCGCCGGCGCGATCGTCTACCCCTTCGAGATGGACACCGTCGTCGCCCTGTCCGGGGAAAAGCTGGTCGCCACCCACTACGGCTTCTACAACACCGTCTCCGGACTGGGCATCACCCTGGGCAACCTGGCGTGCGGCGCACTGTGGGACTTCGCCCACGCCCGGGGAGCGACCTGGGTGGTGTGGACCGCCCTGGCAGCCACCGGAGCCGGATGCGCGGCCGCGGTAGCCACGCTGGCCCGCAGCGGCCGCCTCATCCAACCGGCCCTCCAGCCAGCCACCGCCTGAAGACGAACCCGCGGGACCGGGCCGCGGAGAAGGCCGGCCCGGTCCCGCCCGGCGGGCAGACGAGCCGCAGCGGCGCTTAAAGGTCGTCCTCGCCGTCCTGCCTCACCCCTCCATGCCTTATTTCACTGCAGTTCATAGCGCTGTTGTCGATGTCGACAACGATCATCAAACGCCGGAAGTCGAAATGCGGCTTCGCATAGAGGTCGTCCGCCTGAAGGAAGCCCTCAAGGACTCCCGGGCTGCTGAGGCCGCCTCCCGGCATCGAGCGGAGCGGATGGCCCTCGCAGTAGCCGTCCTCATCCTCCGGGGTCCCGACAGCCAGGACCGGCCTGCCCCCGACAACGTCATCCCACTCCGCTCCTCCAGCGATTGCAGAGAGCGGGCCGTCAAGCTGCGAAACGCCTAGCCCTTCGCGGGGGATGGACTCGCGGACGGCTGGCTCGCGCCGCCCGTGGGCTTGGGTGTCATTGAACTCGCGGACGTGGTCCTTGGCCTGGCTCGACTGGACGCGGGCGAGGATGTCGCCGGACCAGTTGCCGAGCTTGAGGGGCCGCCCGGAGCTTCCGGACGGCCCCGCTTGGGAGTGTCGCTCAGGCCGGGATGGCAGCGGTTGCCGACTCGGCTTCGGCCGTGCTGCGGGCTGCGAGGTAGCGCTCGGCGTCCAGGGGGCCGCAGCCGGACCAGTGCCGGCTGCGGTGATGGCCTGGCGGTAGGTGCGGTCGACGACGTCGCCAGCGTCGAACACCCCGGACAGGCTCGTACGTGTCGTCGGGGAGGCGACGGTGATGGAGCCCTCGCCGTCGAGGTTGAGCTGGCTCTTGAAGAGTTCGGTGCGCGGGTCGCGGCAGATGTCGAAAAACGGGCCCGTCACGACCAGATCGCGAGTGGCGCCGGTGAAGACGTCCCTCGGGACGACGCCGCCGAGCATGCCGTTCTGCGCCGGCCCCGGCTCGTTCCGGGCACCCTCGGTCGTGTCAGCCCGGTGGTGGATCACGGGAAGAGTGCCTGGGCGAGGGTGAGGCCGAGGAAGACGGCGCCGAGTCCGGCGGCGAGCGAGGCGATGATGTTGGCGGCGGCGAAGAACTTCGCACCGGATTCGGCCAGGCGCAGCGTCTCGTAGGAGAACGTCGAGTACGTCGTCAGTGCGCCGCACAGCCCGGTTCCCAGCAGCAGTTGCACGGTGTGGCCGGCGGCGCCGGACAGGGCGGCTCCGGTGATCATGCCGAGGATCAGGGAGCCGGTGACGTTGGCGCTGAAGGTGCCCCAGGGGAAGACGGTGTCGTGGCGGGCCTGGACGGCCCGGTCGGTGAGGTAGCGCAACGGTGCGCCGACTGCGCCGCCGAGGGCGACGAGGAGGAAGTCGTTCACGGCCGGCCCACCGGGGTGTCGTCGCCGAAGTGGATGGTGCGGACGTCTTCCAGGGTGATCAGTCCTTCGATGCCGAGTTCCTCCAGCTGGGGCAGGAAGGAGTGGATGCGTTCGTCGGCGTCGACGATGACCACGGCAACGGGGAGGTCGTCGGCCAGGGACAGCAGTCGGGTGGTGTGGACGATCTGCCGGC
Organism: Streptomyces sp. NPDC038213; assembly: GCF_055600495.1. Classification (NCBI taxonomy): domain Bacteria; kingdom Bacillati; phylum Actinomycetota; class Actinomycetes; order Kitasatosporales; family Streptomycetaceae; genus Streptomyces; species Streptomyces sp. NPDC038213. The sequence continues at coordinate 112,547 of NZ_JBVJYM010000009.1, read as the reverse complement.
CGCCGAAGCCCTCTACGCCGTGGAAGATCGAGGCGCCTCGCAGTCCGGCGCGGTGGGCGCGGTGGACGATCTCGCTGCAGACCGGCTTGTGGTGCCAGGTGTCGGTGTCGTCGACCACGATGGTCAGGCGCACCGCCGGGTGTGTACGGAAGGTCATGGCTGGCTCCGATCGGCAAGGAGACGGCGGGTGCTGAAGGCGCCGATGCCGACCGCGGTCATCGCGGCGGCCGCGGTCGCGGTGAGGTAGGCGAGTGCGGTGGCGGCATGGCCGGCGTTGACGAGACGTTCGATGTCCACGCAGTAGGTGGAGAAGGTGGTGAACCCGCCGAGGACGCCGGTCGCGAGGAACGGGCGCAGCAGGTGGTGGGCGGTGAAGAACTCGGTGACGGCGACGAGGAAGATCCCGATTGCCAGACAACCCGCGGCGTTGATTAGCAGAGTCGTCCAGGGGAAGGCGCCCGCGGGTGTGGGCCATAGCCGGGAGGCTTCGAAGCGGGCGAGTGCCCCGAGTGCGCCGCCGGCCGCGATGACTGCGAGGACGCCGTAGTGGGAACGCCTCAGCTCTCGTCGCTGCCCAGGGTCGTTCAGGTCGACGTCTGGGTCGACAGGCTGGGCTGCTGTGGCCTGCCGGGACCGGGACTCTTCGGAACGCATACCTCTCCCTACACGTGGTCTCCTGTCCGCGGGTGCGGGCAGGACGGGTCACGAGTAGGGACCGTTGGCGGCGTGTGCCGCGGTTCGGGTACGGCGGGCCCCACCGCCGCGCGGCAGCCCGCAGGCTGCTGCGCCTCCCAGACTACCGGGCGGCGTGCTGCGGCCTGCCGCCCGGTGGCCGGCGTGTCCGGCGGCTCTGGCGGGCGGCTGGTCAGGAAGCCGGGCGGCGTCGGGCCCGCAGGTATTCCAGGGCCAGTGGCAGGACGGAGACGGCGACCAGGGCGATCAGGATGAGCTCGATGTGGGCGGTGACGAAGGTGATCTGCCCGAGGAAGTAGCCCAGGAGGATCACGCCGGTTCCCCACAGGGCGGCTCCGATGAGGTTGAACCGGATGAAGGTGCGGTAGTGCATGGCGCTGATGCCGGCCACGATCGGGGTGAAGGTGCGTACGACGGGCACGAAGCGGGCCAGGACGAGGGAACGCGGCCCGTGCTCGGCGAAGAACGCGGCGGCCCTGGCGGCGTTCTCCTGTTTGAACAGGCGGGAGTCGGGGCGGCGGAAGAGGGCGGGGCCGGCCTTGCGGCCGAAGAGGTATCCGGCCTGGTCGCCTGCGGCGGCCGCGATGACGACGAGCAGGCACACCAGCCACAGCGGCTGCGTGAGGTAGCGGTGCGAGGCGACGAGCAGCCCGGCAGTGAACAGCAGGGAATCACCGGGCAGGAAGAAGCCGATGAGCAGGCCCGATTCGGCGAAGACGACGGCGAGGATGCCGATCAGGCCGAAGGCGGAGATCAGGTGGTCGGGGTCGAGCCACTGCGGGCCGAGCGCGAGGGCGGTCATGGGAGAGGGCTCCTGTCCGGGCGGGTGGAGGCGGCGGTGCGGTCGGGGGATCAGGCGTGCAGGATGCCGGTGCCGAGCAGGCCGAACAGGAGGGCGCCGACGGCGACGCGGTAGGCGACGAAGGCGTTGAAGGAGTGCTTGGCGACGAACTTCAGCAGCCAGGCGATCGAGGCGTAGGCGACGGCGAAGGAGACCGCCGTGCCGACGACCAGCGGCAGCGTGTCGACGCCGGCGCCCAGGGCGTCCTTCAGCTCGTACAGGCCCGCGCCGGTCAGGGCGGGGATGCCGAGGAAGAAGGACAGGCGGGTGGCAGCGACGCGCTCGAGATCGAGGATGAGGCCGGTGGACATGGTGGCGCCGGAGCGGGAGAAGCCGGGGAAGAGCAGGGCGAGGATCTGCGAGGAGCCGACCAGCATGGCGTCCTTGAGGGAGGTGTCGTCCTCGCCGCGCTTGTGGCGTCCCATCTGGTCGGCCGCCCACATCAGGCCGCTGCCGACGATGAGCGAGCCGGCCACGACCCACAGGGAGGCCAGCGGGCCCTCGATCAGCGGTTTGGCCGCGAGACCCACGACGACGATCGGGATGGTGGCGTAGATGACCCACCAGGCGAACTCGTAGTCGTGGTGGTAGCGCTCCTCCTTGTCCGCCAGTCCCCGGCCCCAGGCGGAGACGATCCGCACGATGTCCTTGAAGAAGTAGACGAGGACCGCCGCGATGGCCCCGACCTGGATGACGGCGGTGAACGCGACGACGGACTTGTCGTCGACGGGGATGCCCATCAGCCCTTCGGTGATCTTGAGGTGGCCGGTGGAGGAGACCGGCAGGAACTCCGTCACCCCCTCCACTACACCCAGGACCACTGCCTGTCCCACACTGATCGCGCTCACGAGCCTTCACCTTCGCTTGACGGGGCGGCGCCGGCCTTCCGGCGCCGCAGGAGAACCAGGAACGTCCCGAGCAGTCCGGTCCAGACGGCGGCCAGCAGCCAGCCCGCCAGGACGTCGGTGGGCCAGTGCACGCCGAGGTAGATACGGCTGACTCCAACAGCGGCAGCCCACAGGGCGGGCAGCACCAGCAGCAGGTGCCGTGCCCCTCCCCGCACCGAGCGGTACACGCCGGCGGTGAAGAGGACCGCTACGGCCGCGGAGGTGGTGGTGTGCCCCGAGGGCATCGCGTACCCGCTCGCCGACCACGCCCAGTCGGCGACCGGCGGACGCGGCCGGGCGAGCCACGACGCCAGGGCGATGCGCGGTAGCTGCACCGACACCAGCGCCAGAGCACCCGCGAGCGCCCCACACCACCGGACCGCGGGCCAGGCCATCGTCCCGGCGAACGCCGCCAGCAGGTAGGCGGGCACTCCACTGCCCGTCACCGTGACCGCCACCGCCATCCCGACCGCCCAGGAGGTCCGGTGCTCCACCACCCAGCCGTGCAGCGCACGGTCCACCCCGAACGGCGCCCCGTGGGCCGAGGCGCTCGCCGCGACGAGCGCCGCCAGCAGCACCGAGCACACGACTGCCGGCACGGCGGCCGGCCACCACCGCACGCTGACGGCGCGGGGCGGAGCGGCCGGGGAACGGGGCATCGGGCATCCTGTCTGGGCAGGCCGGAACAACGGCACGGGCAGGGCACGGCTCGGGCTCGGACGAACACAGTAACTTCTATTCGCGAATAGAAGTTACTGTGGACTGTAGACGACGAAGCGAAGGGGGACGACCGTGGGCGCGCAGGAACAGGCGCCGGGCACAGGCGGCGGACGCAGGGCGAACGGGGGCCTGGAGAACGAGATCCTCGCCCTGCTGCACACCGCCGGCCGGGCGCTGACCCCGGGCGAGGTCGCCGAGCAGCTGGCGAGCGGTCTTGCCCACACCACGGTGGCCACGACGCTCGGGCGCCTGCACACCCGCGGCGTACTGGAACGCACCCCGGCCGGGCGCAGTTACGCGTACACCCCGGTCACCGACGAGTCCGGGCTGACTGCCCGGCACATGCACCAGGTCATGGAGAGCGGCAGCGACCGCGCCTCGGTCCTGACCCGCTTCGTCGACGAGCTGTCCGACGACGACGAGGACCTGCTGCGCCGCCTGCTGGGCACCGACGAGTAGAGGGCGCCTGTCAGCGATGCACCTGGCCGTCTACCTGCCGCTCCTCTTTCCCGCCCTCGCCGCCCTGAGCGCCGGGTCCCTGGCCCGCCGCCTGGAGCCGCGCCTGGCGACCTGGCTGCTGACCGGCGCCGGCCTGCTGCTGGCCGCCTCCAGCACCCTGGTCCTGGGCCTGCTCGCCCTGGCCGGACTCGTCCGCATCCCGCTCGTGGCCGCCCTCAAGGGCTACTCGCCCGAGGTGATCGCCCGCCAGGACCCCGCCTCCTGGCCGGCTGCCCTCGCGGGCGCCGTCCTGCTCGCCCTCGCCGTCCTCGCCGCCGTCCGGCTGACCGTCCGGCGGGCCGGGGCACTGTGGTCGGCCGCGCTGGACGCCGCCTGCCTGCCCGGCTCCGATCCGGTCGTCGTCACCGACGATCCCGGCGCCGACGCCTACACGATGCCGGGGCTGCCGGGCCGCATCGTCATCTCCCACGGCATGCTCGACGCCCTCGACGCCGCCGGGCACGAGATCCTCCTCGCCCACGAACGCGCCCATCTGCGAAACCACCACTACGCGTTCGTGGCCCTCACTCAGATCGCGGCCGCGGCCAACCCGCTGCTGCGTCCCCTGGCCACCGCGGTCGCCTACACGGTCGAACGCTGGGCCGACGAGCATGCCGCCCGCCATACCGGCGACCGCCGCGCCGTCGCCGAGACCGTCGCCCGTGCCGCCGTCGCCACCAAACGCAGCCGCACCCGGCGTCTCGTTCCCGCCGCCGCTCTCGGCATCCTCGGCCGCCGCAGGCCCCGGCCCGGCGTCGTACCCCGCCGGGTCGCAGCCCTCCTCGCACCCCCGCCGCAGAGCCCGCCTCTGCTCCTCGCCGCCGCTGCGGCGCTCCTGGCGGTTACCAGCCTGTGCGCCATCGAGGCCGCCCACGACCTCCATCAGTTCCTCGAGCTCGCCCACACGCACTGAACGCGGTCATGAGTGGGCACCACCGGGGCTTCACCGGCAGGCCGGTCCGGGCAGAGTCCACCGGCCAGCTGGCTGAGCTCCTCAGCCGTCGTGGCGGCCTTCTCCGCCATGTTCCTCGCTGCCGGGGGCGCCGCCCATCATGGCGAGCATCTGCCGGCCGCCGGTGCGGAGGAACCGGATGAGGAACGCGGCGGCCAGCAGGAGGAAGGCGATGTTGAGGAACGTCGTGTAGTTCCAGGAGATCCCCTCCGTCGGGATCGTGGCGGCGGCCTGGTCGGGGATGAGCCCCAGGGCGCCGAAGGTGAACTCCAGGATGTACCCGGCGATGACGGCGGCGGCGCAGCAGCACTCCCCGCCCGCCCCCCCCCGGCGGACCGCGCCTGCCGGCCCGTCCCGCGACAGCCCCACCATGAAGACCAGAGCCGCCAGGACCCACACCATCGGCGCGGGCATCCGACCACGAGGCGCGACCGCCACACACACGGAACCCTCTCCGGCCGACGGTGCCGGCAGGAGCCTGCGACACCCTGACCCCGGGGGGAGGAGGGGTAACCGGAGTGTCGGCGTGATGACCGCAGACCTGTTCGGCGTGCAAGGCCGGTGCGGCGACGGCCGTCTCCAGCAGCCGGGCCGCGGCGCGCCCGCCAGCGCGTCCGGCCCCGCCCCGTACCCTCGGCCCGCCGTGCGCGGGAGCGGGGCCGGTCCGGACGGTGCGGGGCGGTCTGGTCGTCACTTTAGAATCGGAAGCCGATATCGGTTTCGTCACTGTCGGAGGCGGGTGCGGGGTGCGGGAGTTCCAGCGGGCTGCGGTGCGGCTGCACATTTTGCATCACGCGGCCGAGGAGGAGATCCACGGTGCGTGGATGACCGAGGAGCTGGCCTCCCACGGCTATCAGATCAGTCCCGGCACTCTGTATCCGACGCTGCACCGGCTGGAGGCGGACGGACTGCTGACCTCAGAGCAGCGGGTGGTCGACGGCCGTACCCGGCGCGTCTACAAGGCAACCGAGGCCGGGAAGAAGGCCCTCGCGGAGGACCGTCAGGCACTCAAGGAACTGGCGCGGGAAGTCCTTGGTGAGGAACCGGCCTGATTCACGGTTGGGCGCTGAAGCCGGAGTGGTTCGATGGGATGTGCATACCCCGTTGTCCGGTCGGCGGCGGACACGAGGCTTGCACAACGGACCGGTTTAATTCCGTCTCGCTGGCCCGGCGGGGCCGCGGATGTCTTCGGGTGACACCCACGACCCGTCAGTACGCTGCCCGCGCCCGCGGCTCTTCACGCGCGTCGAGGGCTGACTGCCGTGCCAGCGAGGTGTCGCAGGACGTGATCTCGATCAGAAAGTCCTGCTCCAGGGGGCTGCGAGGGTTACGCGGATTGCCCCCCGGGCGGCCCACGAGGTCGGGATGCGGACCCACACTGACGCATCGTGGATCGCCCACCAGCAGCCGCATCAGAAGGTTGCGTGCTTCTTCTGTTGTCATGACCTGTCAAACGATCTGGGGACCGGCAACGTAGCGCTTGTGGGGTGCGGGTCAGTGCAAGGCCGGCTGCGGCGACCTCTTGCTCGCGCCGGTGTGCTGGCGGCGGGCGTCGAGCGAGAGGGCGCCGGCGCCGACGAGCAGCAGGAAGAGGCTGCCGCACAGCTGAGCGAGGTCGGTACGGGATTCGTGGGCTAAGTCCCACCAGCCGGCCTTGCCCGCGAACAGCGGGGCGTCGCCCCACAGGATGGGCAGCTTGGTGATCAGTAGCGCGCCGACCATGTCCACGATCATCGGGGCGGCGGCGAGCCGGGTGAGCAGCCCCGCCAGAATCAGCAGGCCGCAGATGATCTCGAAGACGCCGTCGAGGGGCGCGAAGAAGCCGGGGGCGGGGATGCCGGCCTTGTCGAACCGGCCGGTGCCCTGCGCGTCGGGGCGGAGGAACTTCAGGATGCCCTCGGAGAGGAAGACGGCGCCGACGTAGAGGCGGATGAGGACCGTGGCCGCCGGCGCGCTGGTGGCGGTCAGCTTCGCCTGCCAGGTGCTGAGCTGCGTCATGCGGTGCCCCTCTCCCATCGCAAGGCGTATCGGGTCTCGGTATCGTCCCGCGAGGCAGAGGGGCAGCAGCGGTATTCCGGCCAGTCGACGAGGGCGCGTCGCCTAGGAACTGCGCGTGGGCATCATGCGGCGCACTCCGTAGGCGGCGGCGCCGAGCACCAGGACCGCAGCACCCCAGATCACGGATGACACGGGCAGGGCGAAGGCCAGCACGATGCAGCCGGCCAGCCCGACGGCCGGGATGACCCGCGCCAGACGCCCCTCATTAGGTGAGAGCGTCCATGCAGAGGCGTTCGCGACGGCGTAGTACGCCAGTACCCCGAACGAAGAGAAGCCGATCGCTCCGCGCACGTCTACGGTCGCGGCGACCACCGCCACCACGGCGCCGACCACCAGTTCGGCGCGGTGGGGCACCTTGAACTTCGGGTGGACCGCCGCCAGGGCGTGCGGCAGGTGCCGGTCGCGGGCCATGGCCAAAGTGGTGCGCGAGACACCGAGGATCAGCGCGAGCAGCGAGCCCAGCGCGGCGACGGCGGCACCGACGCGAACCACGGGGACGAGCCAGCCGGCACCCGCGGCCCGGGCGGCGTCCGACACAGGAGCCGCCGCCGCAGCGAGCCCGTCCGAGCCCAGCACCATCAGGACGCAGACGGCGACGGCCGCGTAGACGACGAGGGTGATGCCCAGCGCGAGCGGGATCGCCTGCGGGATCGTGCGCGCGGGGTCGCGGACCTCCTCGCCGAGGGTGGCGATGCGCGCGTACCCGGCGAAGGCGAAGAACAGCAGACCCGCCGCTTGGAGTATCCCGCCGGCGGTGGCATCGGAGCCGACACTCAGCCGGGCCGCGTCCGCTACGGACGAGGTGAGGGCGGCGACCACGACGGCGGCAAGCACCGCCAGCACCACGGCCACGATCACCCGGGTCAGCAGCGCGGACTTCTGCACCCCGGTGTAATTCACCGCCGTCAGCGCCACGACCGCGGCGACCGCGACCGCATGGGCCTGGCCCGGCCACACGTAGGTGCCGACCGTGAGCGCCATCGCCGCACACGAGGCGGTCTTGCCGACGATGAAGCCCCACCCTGCCAGATAGCCCCAGAACTCGCCCAGACGCTCACGCCCGTAGACGTAGGTGCCGCCGGAGGCCGGATAGCGGGCCGCGAGACGGGCCGAGGAGGTCGCGTTGCAGTAGGCCACCACGGCCGCCAGGGCCAGACCGATCAGCAGCCCGGAGCCGGCCGCACCGGCAGCGGGGGCGAGCGCGGCGAAGATCCCGGCCCCGATCATCGACCCCAGACCGATCACGACCGCGTCCGTCACCCCAAGGTGCCGCCGCAGCTCACCGGAGGTGCCGGTGACGGTTACCGGATTACTCATGGACCACTCCCTCAACCACAGCCGCACCTAACGGTGCCCGATATCGGAAGACGATATCTGAGTTTCTGCGAGCGAGGTAAAGGCCCCCGTCCCACGAGGTTCAGGGCTGCCGGCAACGACATCTACGCTGCTGCTGGCCATGGACGGACGACGGGGAGCGCTGGCATGGACGACGAGGATCTGGCGGTCTGCGTTGCGGTTCGGGTGGTCAGGCCGGGGCCGGGGCCGGCTCCTGCTCGACTTGGGTGGTGCTGCGGGCGGCGAGGTAGCGCTCGGCGTCGAGGGCCGCGGCCGCGCCGGTGCCGGCTGCGGTGATGGCCTGGCGGTAGGTGTGGTCGACGACGTCGCCGGCGGCGAACACCCCGGGCAGGCTCGTACGCGTCGACGGGGAGTCCACCTGGATGTAGCCCTCGCTGTCCAGCTCGAGCTGGCCGGTGAACAGCTCGGTGCGCGGGTTGTGGCCGATGGCGATGAACAGGCCCGTCACGTCCAGTTCGCGGGTGGCGCCGGTGAAGACGTCGCGCAGGACGACGCCGCCGAGCATGCCGTTCGTCTCCTTGATCTCGGCGATCTCGCTGTCGAACGCGAAGGAGATCTTGTCGTCGGCGAACGCCCGGTCCTGCATGACCTTGGAGGCGCGCAGGGTGGAGCGTCGGTGGACGAGGGTGACCGAGCGGGCGAAGCGGGTGAGGAAGGTGGCCTCCTCCATCGCGGTGTCGCCGCCGCCGACCACGACGATGTCGCGGTCGCGGAAGAAGAACCCGTCGCAGGTCGCGCACCAGGACACGCCGCGGCCGGACAGCGCGTCCTCCTGGGGCAGCCCGAGCTTGCGGTAGCCGGAACCGGTGGCGATGATCACCGTCTTCGCGCGGTGGACGGTGCCGGCGGAGTCGGTGAGCAGCTTGATGTCGCCGGTGAGGTCGACCTCGACGATGTCGTCGTCGATTATCTCGGCGCCGAACTTCTCGGCCTGCGCCCGCATGTTCTCCATCAGCACCGGCCCGTCGACGCCCTCGGGGAAGCCGGGGAAGTTCTCCACCTCGGTCGTGGTCGTCAGCGATCCGCCGACGAAGATGGAGCTGCCGAACAGCAGGGGCCTCAGCTGGGCGCGGGCGGTATAGAGGGCGGCGGTGTATCCGGCGGGGCCGGAGCCGATGATGACGACCTCGCGTATCTCGCTCACGCCGTCGCCTCCGGATTCGCCGGGGCGATCTCGGCGATCAGGCCCTCCACCAGGGTCTTGATCTCGTCGCGGATCGGGCGCACGGCCTCGACGCCCTGTCCGGCCGGGTCCTCCAGCTTCCAGTCCAGGTAGCGCTTGCCGGGGAAGACGGGGCAGGTGTCGCCGCAGCCCATGGTGATGCACACGTCCGACTCGCGGACCGCGTCGATGGTGAGGATCTTCGGCGTCTCGGCGGAGATGTCGATGCCGACCTCGGCCATGGCCTCGACGGCGGCCGGGTTGACCTGGTCGCCGGGGTTGGAGCCGGCGGAGCGGACCTCGACGCGGTCGCCGGCCAGGTGGGTCAGCCACGCGGCGGCCATCTGGGAGCGGCCGGCGTTGTGGACGCAGACGAACAGGACGGACGGCTTGTCGGCCATGGTGATCGTTCTCTCTCGTCGCATGGCGGAACCCGGCCGCCAATGACTTCAGCCCTCGCTGGTATCAGCGAGCGATGATGTGAGAGTATCAGTGCATGCTGACTTCAGCCGATCCTGATGTGATCCGGGTGCTGGGCGATCCGCTCCGCCTTCAGGTCGTGACCCTGCTCGCGCGCGAGACGCTCTGCACGACGCACCTGGTCGAGGAGACCGGAGCCAAGCAGACCAACCTGTCCAACCATATGAAAGTGCTGCGCGAGGCCGGGATCGTGGAGACCGAGCCGTGCGGCCGTTTCACCTACTACAAGCTCAAGCCCGAGGTTCTGGCCAGCCTGTCCGAACAGTTCGCCGAACTCGCCGCCTCCGCCCGCACCGCCGCCGAGAACAAGAGGGCTTGCCCGTGACCTCCACCGAGCCCACCACCGCCGCTGCTCCGACTGGCGGTGCGGACGACTCGATCGTCAAGAAGCTCTCCACCCTCGACCGCTACCTCGCGGTGTGGATCCTGCTCGCCATGGCCGTCGGCCTGGGTCTGGGCCGTCTCGTCCCGGGGATGAACGACGCGCTCGCGAAGATCGAGATCGGCGGGATCTCCCTGCCGATCGCCCTCGGCCTGCTCGTGATGATGTACCCGGTCCTGGCGAAGGTTCGCTACGACCGGCTCGACCGGGTGACCAGCGACCGTAAGCTGCTGATCTCTTCGCTGGTCATCAACTGGATCGTGGGACCGGCGGTGATGTTCGCGTCGGCGTGGATCTTCCTGCCGGACCTGCCCGAGTACCGCACCGGTCTGATCATCGTCGGCCTGGCCCGCTGCATCGCCATGGTGATCATCTGGAACGACCTCGCGTGCGGCGACCGTGAGGCCGCGGCCGTCCTGGTCGCCCTCAACAGCGTCTTCCAGGTGATCGCGTTCGGCCTGTTGGGCTGGTTCTACCTAGACCTGCTGCCCCGGTGGATGAACCTGGGCGACGGCCAGGGCCTGGACGTGCCCGTGTGGCACATCGCCTTGAACGTCGTCATCTTCCTCGGCATCCCGCTGCTGGCCGGCTTCCTGACCCGGCGCATCGGCGAGCAGAGGATGGGCCGCGCCGATTACGAGGCGAAGTTCCTGCCGAAGATCGGCCCGTGGGCCCTTTACGGGCTGCTGTTCACGATCGTCATCCTCTTCGCCCTCCAGGGGAAGACCATCACCTCGCAGCCGCTGGACGTCGTGCGGATCGCGCTGCCGCTGCTGGTGTACTTCGCGGTGATGTTCTTCGGCACGTTCCTCCTCGGCAAGGGCCTGGGCCTGGCCTACGACCGCACCACGACCCTGGCGTTCACCGCGGCGGGCAACAACTTCGAGCTGGCCATCGCGGTCGCCATCGCCACCTTCGGCGTCACCTCCGGCCAGGCCCTGTCCGGCGTCGTCGGCCCGCTCATCGAAGTCCCGGTCCTGATCGGCCTGGTCTACGTCGCGCTCGCCTGGCGACGGAAGTTCGCCCCGGGCGCGGTGACGACCGCCCCGTGACGCAGCAGACGGATGTGGTGGTGGTCGGCGGCGGCCAGGCAGGACTCGCCGCCGGCTACCACCTGCGCCGCCAGGGTCTCGACTTCGTGATCCTGGACGCGGAGGCGGCGCCGGGCGGGGCATGGCAGCACATGTGGGAATCGCTGCACCTGTTCTCCCCGGCGGAGCACTCCTCGCTGCCCGGCCGCCTCATGCCCGCCCAGGCAGGCGAAACCTACCCGGACGCCGGGCACGTGGTGGACTACCTCACCGACTACGAGAAGCGCTACGACCTGCCCCTGCAGCACGGCACCCGCGTGGACGCCGTACGCCGCGACGCGGACCGGCTCCTGGTCGAATCGGAATCCGGCACCTGGCTGGCCCGTGCGGTCATCAGCGCCACCGGCAGCTGGTCGCGGCCCTTCCTCCCCGCTGTCCCCGGCCGATCGGTCTTCACCGGTCGGCAGCTGCACACGGTGAACTACCGTTCGCCGGCCGACTTCGCCGGGCAGCGGGTCGTAGTGGTTGGCGGTGGGAACTCCGGCGCACAGATCGCCGTCGACCTCGCCCTGGACGGCCGTGTCGAGGTGACGTGGGTAACCCAGCGCGAGCCGCGGTTCCTGGCCGACGACATCGACGGCCGGGCCCTGTTCGACGTCGCCACCGCCCGGCGCCGCGCCCTGGACGCCGGCCGCAGTGACACCGGCGGGGTCGCCTCGCTCGGCGACATCGTGGCCGTACCACCGGTCCGCGCCGCCCGCGACGCCGGACTGCTCACCGCGAAGCCGATGTTCGCCCAGCTGACGGCAACCGGTGTCCGGTGGGCTGACGGCAGCTGGAGCGACGCGGATGCGGTGATCTGGTGCACCGGCTTCCGCCCCGCACTGGCCCACCTCGCCCCGCTGAACCTGCGCGGCCCCCGCGGGCACATCCCCACCGACGGCACGCGTGCCCTGGGCGAGCCGCGGCTGCACCTGCTCGGCTATGGCGACTGGACCGGCCCGGCCTCCGCGACCCTCATCGGCGTCGGCCGCACCGCCCGCGATGCCGCCCGGGCGGTCGCCCAGCTTTCGTGACGGGTCAGGTGATGGCGGGGCTGCGGCGCTCGACGAGGACGACGTTGCGCCAGACGCCATGATGGCGCCCGATCCGCTCCCGCGTGCCGATGACACGGAAGCCGGCCCGCTGGTGAACAGCGAGGCTGGCGGTGTTCTCAGGGAAGACCCCCGACTGGATCGTCCAGATCCCGGCCCGCTCGGTGGAATCCACCAGAGCCTTCAGCAGGGCGGAGGCGACACCGCGGCCGCGGGCGCCCGGGTGGACGTAGACGGAGTGCTCGACCACGCCCGCGTAGGCGCAACGGTCGGAGACCCTGCTCGCGGCCACCCAGCCCAGCACGGTCCCGTCCGCATCAAGCGCGGCGAAGCGGTGCTCGGGCAGCCTGGCCGCATCGAACGCCTCCCAGGCCGGCGCGCCGGTCTCGAAGGTGGCGTTCCCCTCGTCGATCCCCGCCTGGTAGATGGCCAGTACCTGCCCGGCGTGCTCCGGCACCAGCGGCACGATCACCGCACTCACAGATCCGCTCACCACGACGTTCCCCCTAAATGCTGGTTCCTGAAGACTGCCGGGGCTGCTCGCCACCCCAGTAGATATGGTGTTCCACCGGGTGGAGAGTCAGCGACCAGCGCGGCCAGGTGGTCGCGGCTCAAAGCGAGGCGCGGGTTACGAGCTACGGGGCGCATACATGATCACGGCCATGCCCGCGAGGCAGACCAGGGCTCCGATGACGTCGTAGCGGTCGGGGCGGTAGCCGTCGGCGACCATGCCCCAGGCGATCGACCCGGCCACGAAGACGCCGCCGTACGCGGCGAGGATGCGGCCGAAGTTGTCGTCGGACTGGAAGGTGGCCACCACCCCGTAGAGGCCGAGGGCAATGACGCCGGCGCCGATCCAGGTCCAGCCCTTGTGTTCGCGAAGGCCCTGCCACACCAGCCAGGCACCGCCGATCTCGAACAGGGCGGCGACGACGAACAGGGCAACGGAACGAGCGACGGTCATATCCCCGGACCCTATCGGCGGCTCGTGCCGCCGATCACCAGCGGGTCGGTGGACGTCTTGCAGCCGCACCCGCCATCACCTGCGGCCTTCGGCGCGCAGGTGCACGAGCGGCGGCGCTGCCCGAACCACCAGGTCCCGGCGGCGAGTACGGCCAGGCCGACGGCGAGGGCGGGCAACCAGCCCACCGCCACCCCGGCCCCAGCCCCGACGACCCCGGCGGTGATCAGGACGGGCAGCGCACAGCACGCCACACAGGCCAGCGCGGCCAGGCCGCCGAGCGCCTTCGGGGCACGTCCGGGACGGGAGTCAGCAGCAGGGGCCGGCATGGCGGTTCTCCTCGGCAAGGTCGGTGAAGGGGATGGGGCAGCAGGCGCTGGAGGCGCAGACGGTCAGGTCGTCACAGCCTGCCTGCACGGCTGCGGCCAAGGCGGTGCGGATGGTGGTGAGGTCGGCGATCCTTGCGTCGACTTCGGCGAGCTTGGCCGCGGCCCGCTCCTGGAGCCCGGCTGCGGGACGGCCATGCCGGTGGCGCCCGGCCTCCAGCAGCTCGGCGACCTCCTCCAGTGTGAACCCGAGCCGCTGGGCGGCCTTGATCACCCGCAGTACGGTCACCGCGTCCTCGCCGTAGAGGCGGTGGCCACCGTTGCTGCGTTCCGGCGCGGCCAGCAGGCCGCGCCGCTCGTAATAGCGCAGCGTCTGGATGTTCACCCCGGCCGCCTGCGCGACCTGACCGCTGCGCAGACCCGTGCTCACCGCTGCTCCCCAGCCGCGGAGGTACGCGTGGCCAGCGCGTTCAGCACGGCTTCGTGCGCGTGGTCCACGACGATGTCCAGAGCGATCATGTCCTCGCCGACCGTGGTGGTGAAGGTGAAGAACGAGCAGCACCCGCTCTCGCGCTCCGCCAGATCCCGGACCCGGTCCTCGACGCCCGGCCCGGCGGCCAGGGCCAGGCGCAGTCGAAGCGGCTCAGGCCGCAACTGGCTGGTCAGCCGCTCGGCGAACAGCCCGTCCCACTTCGCAACCCGCAGGGGCCGTTCCTCGCTCGGCAAGGTGCAGGACTGCGGAACCCATGCAAGATCGCTCATCGCACTCACTCCCGTCGTCGCATCCCAGAGGGTGGGGACACCTCCGACGGTAAACCTGTACCTGGGTACCGGATGCAAGCCTTGGCGGAGGTCGGGTGGCGAGATCCACCGACCATGTCTGGGGCCAAGAGTGCAGGGGATGGTCGCTTTCAACGAGCCCCATCACCCTGGTCCAGGTCCGGTCAGGCCGCGGCCGGCAGGGTCAGCAGCTTGCCCATCGCCGCCAGTACGGACGGCTCGACCCGGTAGTAGACCCAGGTGCCGCGCCGCTCGGAGGTGAGCAGCCCGGCCTCCTTCAGCTTCTTCAGGTGGTGGGACACGGTGGGCTGGGAGACGCCGACGTCGGAGATGTCGCATACACACGCCTCGCCACCCTCATGCGAGGCGACCGCGGAGAATAGGCGGAGGCGGACCGGGTCGCCGAGGGCCTTGAACATCCGCGCAGCAGTCTCGGCCTCCTCCGCGGTCATCGGGCGCTCTGTCAGTGGCGGGCAGCACGGCACCACGCCCTGACCGTCGGGTTCGAGCAGCGGCAGCACCTTGGCATTCGACATGCGTCTATGTTGACACATGTCAAACCAGTGGGGGAGGTCCGTCACCGGCGCGCGAGGTGGGCGGCCAGGCGCCGGGCGATCCGTTCGGCGTCCCGTCCGACGCCGCGCAGCGAGTTCGACGACAGGCTGCGCTGCCATTCCAGTCCGACAAACGCCGGCCCCGGCACACCGGTGGCGATCCCTTCGCGGCGCCGGGGGTTCCCCTCGTTGTCGAGAGCGCCGTCGAGGCCGGCGAGGTAGGGCAGGTCGGGGCGGTAGCCGGTGGCGAGCACGATCGCGTCGACCTCCTCCCGCTGCCCGTCCGGCCAGACGAGCTTGGCCCCGTCGACGCCGGTGAACATCTCTCGCCGGTCGGGCCGACCTGCGGCCAGGGCGGCCCGGTAGCGGCCGTCGTCGAGGACCGGCTGTGCCGACGGGCGAGCGAGGAACCGGCCGAGGGGCGCGGTGTCCAGGCCGCTGTGGGCCGTCCAGAAGTGCAGGTCGCGGCCGAGGATGCGCTGGGCTGCGAACTTCACCGAAGCGCGGGTGGTGAGCGTGACGCGTGCGGTCTTGGCGAGCTCGGCGGCGATCTGCACCGCGGAGTTCCCGGCCCCGACCACTACCACCCGGCGGCCGGCCAAGGGGGCCGGGCTGCGGTAGTCGGCGGCGTGCAGCACCTGTCCCGTGAACTCGTGAAGGCCCGGCAGCGCGGGCCGGTGCGGGTGTCCGAACGTCCCGGATGCCGCCACGACGGCCCGCGCGGACAGCCGGCCGCCGCCCTCCAGCTCCACGGTGAAGCCGTTGCCGGTGCGGCGGACCGCGGTGACGCGGCAGCCGGTGCGGATCTCGGCGTCCAGGCGGCCGGCGTAGGCGGTGAGGAAGGCGACGACCTCGTCGCGGTGCGGGTAGCGGTCGCGGTCGGCGCCGGGGAACGGCATCCCGGGCAGGGAGCTGTACCGGGCGGGCGAGAACAGCGTGAGGCTGTCGTAGCAGTGCGGCCACGACCCGGCCGCACGGTCGGACGCCTCCAGCACTACCGGCCGCAGCCCGCGGCGCAGCAGTGCGTGGGCGGTGGCGAGGCCGGACTGGCCGCCGCCGATCACGGCGACGTCGATGTGCTCCATCGGCGAATCCCCCTGGGTTCGATAAGTGTCTATGTTGACGTCCATCAATACAGGTGTCATGCTGGGCCGCGCAAGCCATCGACAGATGTCGAAACACGCAAGGAGTCGCCGTGAACGCGCCCGCCACCACCGAGCTGTCCGTCGTCGTGATCGGAGCCGGACCCGCCGGCCTGGCCGCCGCCGCCCACCTCATCGACCAGGGCATCGAGCCGCTGGTCCTGGAGGCCGGGCCTACTGCCGGCGCTGCGGTGCGCGAGTGGTCGCACGTGCGGCTGTTCTCCGCCTGGGGCGAGGTCATCGACCCGGCCGCCGAGAAGCTGCTGGCTCCCACCGGCTGGACAAGGCCGGACCCGGCCGCCTACCCCTCCGGCGGCGACTGGGCCGAGTCCTACCTGCAGCCGCTCGCCGATGTCCTCGGCGACCGCGTCTGCACAGGCGCCACCGTCACCGGCGTCTCCCGGACCGGCCGGGACCGGATCGTGGACGCCGACCGCGAGGCCCAGCCGTTCGTCGTGCACGTCGCCCACACCGACGGCCGTGAGGAGCGCGTCTTCGCCCGCGCCGTCATCGACGCCTCCGGCACCTGGGCCACGCCGTCCCCGGCCGGCGGCAGCGGCCTGCCCGCGCTCGGCGAGAAGGCCGCCGCGGACCGGATCACCTACCGCGTCCCGGATCTGAAGAACCCGGACGTCCGGGCCCGGTACGCGGGCAAGCGCACCGCCGTCATCGGCTCCGGCGCCTCCGCCTTCACCGCTCTCGCCTACCTCGCCGACCTCGCCAAGTCCGACGACGGCTCGGGCACGAAGGGCGTGTGGATCCTGCGCCGCGGCATCTCCGGCTCCACCTTCGGCGGCGGAGAAGCCGACCAGCTCCCCGCACGCGGCGCCCTGGGCCTGGCCGCCAAGGCCGCCGTCGACGAGGGCCACGCGGACGCAGTCACCGGCTTCCGCACCGAGGCGATCGAACGCGACACCGACGGCCGCCTGGTGCTGGTCGGCGAGGACGGCCGCCGCCTGGACCCGGTCGACGAGGTCATCGTGCTGACCGGCTTCCGCCCCGACCTGTCCTTCCTCGACGAACTCCGCCTCGGCCTCGACGAACGCCTCCAGGCCCCGGTCGAGCTCGCACCGCTGATCGACCCCAACCAGCACTCCTGCGGCACCGTCTACCCCCACGGCCACCGCGAACTCTCCCACCCCGAACAGGGCGTATACCTGGTCGGTATGAAGTCCTACGGCCGCGCTCCGACGTTCCTGGCGATGACCGGCTACGAGCAGGTCCGCTCCGTCGCCGCCGCGATCGCCGGCAACCTCGACGCGGCCGACCGCGTGGAACTGACCCTGCCGGAGACCGGAGTCTGTGGCGGAGCCGGCCTGTTCGACACCCCCGACGCCGCTGAGGCCGACAGTGGTGGCTGCTGCGCGCCCGCGCCGCAGCTCGTCCAGCTCGGCGCCCCCGCCACGGTCGGTGCGGCGGCTGCCGAGCAGGCCCCGGCGGGCGGCTGCTGCGGCTCGTGACCGACCTGGGCACCCCCGCGCGTGGGGCCGCGACCGGAACAGGAGACCGGCCGCGGCCCCACGCCGCCCTGCCCGCCCTCTGCGCCACGCAGATCGTGAGCTGGGGCATCGTCTACTACGCGTTCCCCGTCCTCAACCCCCAGATCACCGCCGCAACGGGATGGCCGACCGGGGCGACCACTGCGGCGTTCTCGCTCGGCCTGGTCGTCTCCGCCCTCGCCGGAATCCGCGTCGGCCGCATCCTTGACCGGCGCGGTCCCCGCGCCGTCATGTCCGTCGGCAGTGCGCTCGGCGTGGTCAGCCTGCTGATCGTGGCTACGGCCCCCAGCCTCCCCGTGTTCTTCGCCGGTTGGGCGCTGGCCGGACTGGCGATGGCATCCACCTTCTACCAGCCCGCCTTCGCCGCTCTCACCCGCTGGTGGGTCCCCGACCACGTGCGCGCCCTGACGATCGTCACCCTCGCCGGCGGCCTCGCCTCCACCGTCTTCGCACCCCTGACCGCAGCCCTCGCCGACCACCTGTCCTGGCGCCACACCTACCTCGTGCTCGCCGCCATCCTCGCCGTCGTCACCATCCCCGCCCACGCCCTGGCCCTGCCGTTCCTGCTGCTCGCCGTCGCCTTCACCCTGTCCGGCTTCGCGATGTACGCCGTCGTCGTCGCCCTCGTCCCGCTCCTGTTGGAACGCGGGTACACCACGAGCCAGGCCGCCTGGGCCCTCGGCATCGGCGGCGCCGGACAGACCCTCGGTCGCACCATGTATGCAGCCCTTGCACGCCGCACCACAGCAACGGCCCGCACAACGATCCTGATCGCGCTCGGCGGGCTGACCACCGCCGCCTTCGCCGCCGCACCCGGCCCATACGCCCTTCTCATAGCCGTGTCGGTCGTGGCTGGCATGGTCCGCGGCAAGCTCACCCTGCTCCAGGCCACCGCCATCACCGACCGCTGGGGCGCCACGCACTACGGCCGACTCTCCGGACTCCTCGCGGCACCGACCACCACGGCGGCAGCCCTCGCGCCGTTCGCTGGCGCGGCCCTGGCCGCGCCGCTCGGCGGTTACGCGCCACTGTTCTTCCTCCTGGCCGTAGTCTCCGTGGCCGCCGCGCTCATCGCACCATGGACAGACACCGCCGCCGTACGCCGCCGCCTCCCGCCGTTCTGACTTGCGCGTCATCCCCGGCAGAGCCGAACCCGCCCTCGTCCCCGTGCTTAACCCGGCAACGACGGGAGGGTTCAGCGGTTGCCCCTCGAGGCATCCACGAACCCGCGCGCTTCCGTACGTGTTGCAGCCAAGATCGGGAGGGGCGAGGTCGGTCACCGCAGTGGCGAGTGGCGCTTCGTCGGGTTCGGCACACCACCCGGCGGTTCAGACAGGCACTGTGCCCTGGCGCGATGCCCGATGGGCCGTGTGCGCCTTGGGACACCCCTGAGCGCGGGTTCGTCGCCCGAACACGTCACGCCTCCGCGATCGGCGCACATGGCCGGGGCCACGCCAGAGCCACCAACAGCGTCCTGGCGATCATGGAAGCGATGGCGCACTGATGGGTTCAACTTGCCCACTCCACCTGGGAGATCACCTGATGAACGCAACCCCCGCCGCCGACACCCAGAGAGCCAAAGAAGCCGAGGTACGCACCGGCGGCTGCCTGTGCGGCCGCATCCGCTTCACCGCCCAGGGCCCGGCAGTCTTCCCCCACACCTGTGAATGCGATCATTGCCAGAAACTCGGCGGCACCCCCGTGATGTGGTGGGTGGGCTTCAAGACGATCACCTGGACCGGTGAGGGTGGCGAACCGACCTGGTACGAGACCTTCCCAGGGGAGGCGAAGCGCGGCTTCTGCCCGAACTGCGTTATGCAAGCGGAACACGTGTCCAGGCACGTTGTGTCTCACGGATGACCGGTTCGGCGAGTACTCCACGCACGAACTCGGCATCGAGCCGGAGGCATACGACCCGAAACTCGACGTCGACTTCGCTCCCCTGCAGGAGCAGGATCTGACCAGCACCGGCTTCACCGAAGCGGCCTGACCGAAGAGGCGGAGCCGTGAGCAGCCAGCCACATCAGCGGACCGTCAACCCCGGTGAACGCGGGCCGCCGGATCAGGCCACGTCCCTTGTCTCAGCTCTGGACGGAGGCGACCGGGGCGTTCTGCTCCAGGCGGGCGCCCAGGGTGTCAGCGAAGTCCTCAGCGCGAGCCAGCTGCACGCGCAGCTTCTCCACCTGTTCGGCGGCGGCTTGCTGGTAGGTCCGTACGCGTTCCAGGAGGGCTTCGCGCTCGCCGGCGTCGAGGCCGGTGCCGGCGTCGAGGCGGTCGGTGGCGTCCAGGAGGTCGCGCATCTGCTCCAGGGTGAAGCCGAGGGGCTTCATGCGGCGGATGACCATGAGCCGGGCGACATCGGTCTCGGTGTAGAGGCGGAAGCCGCCCTGGGAGCGGGCGGAGGGGGTGACCAGGCCGGTCTCCTCGTAGTGCCGGATGGTGCGCAGGGACAGCTCCGTGCGCGCGGCGACCTCGCCGATCTGCATGTGCTTGTCATCCACGCCCGTGTCCCTGGCCCTTCTCCTCGTGGCTGGCCGCGTCCCGTGCTACCCCGCCGATCTCTACTCTAACGTTAAGGTAGAGTTGCTGGTGGTGAGGGCGGCGTCGCCGCCCCGCCGTTGCCGTGTCGGGGCCGATGGTGCCCCCGGCGAAGATCCGATTGTTGCAGGAGAGACGCGTGCGCGAGCCCATGATGCCCGTCGCCGCCGCCTGCCCGCCGTGAGGCTTCGCCCCCGGACGTAAGGCACGGCCGCGCCCTTGAGCAGGCCCGACCCGTCCGTCCTCGACTTCCGGCTCCGTATCCACGGGGCCGTCCGCGGGGTGCCGGCCCGGCCCCTCCGCGTCCTCCCGCACGCCTCGGCCTGCCGTAGGGGTGTGCCCGAGCACGACAGGTTCCGTCTCCCTTGTCTTCTGCTGCTACTGCTGTGTCCCCGGCCGCGCGCCTGCGCGGCCTGAAGCCCCACTGGATTTCCGACCCGAAGGTCTGGCGCACCGAGGTCCTGGCTGGCCTGGTCGTCGCGCTCGCGCTGATCCCCGAGGCGATCTCGTTCTCGATCATCGCGGGCGTGGACCCGGCGGTCGGCCTGTTCGCCTCGTTCACCATGGCCGTGGTCATCTCGATCGTCGGCGGACGTCGGGCGATGATCTCCGCCGCGACCGGCGCCATCGCCCTCGTCATCGCCCCGCTCAACCGTGAGCACGGCCTGGGCTACCTGGTCGCCGCCGTCATCCTGGCCGGCGTCTTCCAGGTGATCTTGGGCGCGGTCGGGGTGGCGAAGCTGATGCGGTTCATCCCGCGCTCGGTGATGGTCGGCTTCGTCAACGCGCTCGCGATCCTGATCTTCATGGCCCAGGTCCCGGAGATGACCGACGCCCCCTGGGCGGTGTACCCGCTGATCATCGGCGGGCTGGCACTGATGGTGTTCTTCCCGAAGATCACCACCGTGATCCCCGCCCCGCTCATCTCCATCGTCATCCTGACCGTCATCACCGTCGGCGCGGCCATCGCGGTGCCGACCGTGGGCGACAAGGGTGCGCTGCCCTCGTCCCTCCCCGTGCCGGGCCTGCCCGACGTACCGTTCACGCTCGACACGCTGACGACGATCGCCCCCTACGCGTTCGCCATGGCGCTCGTCGGCCTGATGGAGTCGCTGATGACCGCCAAGCTGGTCGACGACATCACCGACACCCACTCCAACAAGACCCGCGAGTCCATCGGCCAGGGCATCGCCAACATCGTCACCGGCTTCTTCGGCGGCATGGGCGGCTGCGCCATGATCGGCCAGACGATGATCAACGTGAAGGTCTCCGGCGCCCGCACCCGCCTCTCCACCTTCCTCGCCGGCGCCTTCCTGATGGTGCTGTGCATCGCCTTCGGCCCCGTCGTCTCCGACATCCCCATGGCCGCACTCGTCGCCGTCATGATCATGGTGTCGTTCGCGACCTTCGACTGGCACTCCATCGCGCCCAAGACGCTCAAGCGGATGCCCGCGGGCGAGATCAGCGTCATGGTCATCACCGTGGTCGCCGTGGTGGCCACCCACAACCTCGCCATCGGCGTCGTCGTCGGCTCCATCACCGCCATGGTCATCTTCGCCAAGCGAGTCGCCCACCTCGCGGAGGTTACCGCCGTCACCGACCCCGACGGCACCACAGTCGTCTACCGCGTGACCGGCGAACTGTTCTTCGCCTCCTCCAACGACCTCGTCGGCCAGTTCGACTACGCCGGCGACCCGAAGAAGGTCGTCATCGACCTGTCGGCCGCCCACGTCTGGGACGCGTCCTCCGTCGCCGCCCTGGACGCCATCGAGACCAAGTACAAGCAGCGCGGCAAGACCGTCGAGATCACCGGGCTGAACGACCCCAGCGCCGACCTCCACGGCAAGCTCACCGGCGAACTCGCCGGCAGCCACTGACCCCCGCCACACGCGCCAGCGGAAGGACCCCGGCCCAACAGGGCGGGGTCCTTGTGGGGCCAGCTCAGAGCAAGGAAGCCAACCATCCCCCTCGAACCGAGGGCGCCCACCCCGTAGCGCACCACAGCAGTGACGTACAGCGCGTCGAACACCGGTTTCCGCCCGACGAGGCTCGCGGAATCCAAGGGCCGACTGTCAGCGCCCTGCGCGACCATGGCGGCCATGACGATGGATCCCGCCCCAAACAGCGAACGGCAGATTCCCGTCTGGACCGCCACCGTTGGACCCGGCTGGGCCGACCTGCTCAACCACCTCCGCGACGAGCTGTCCACCCTCGACCCTGCCTACCGGATCGAGGATTTCAGCCCGAGGTTCGGCGGCCTGCGCATCACCGTCGCCGATCGTTTCGACGGCGGCGAATTCGACGGGGAGTTTGCCGACCGAGCCACAGCCCTCACCCACGCCGCCGAGTTCGCCGCCGTACAGACCTGCGAGCTGTGCGGCCAGCCCGGACGACCGCGCTTCCACGGGGACCAGCACCACACCTGGCTAATCGCCCTGTGCGAAACCTGTCACTCCCGGCCACGGACCGCCACAGACTCGCCTCTCCGGTCCGGCACGACGCAGCGACCGCGCCAGACGGCAAGCGACACCATCGCCACGGATCTGCAACCCGATGAAGCTCACGGCTTCCGAATCGGCCGGACTGTGCCGCTGGTCGCATCGGCGATCTGGCCGCGGAGGGTGGCCGCGTCCCCCTCCAGCTCGGCATTGCGTAGGGCCAGGACCTGGATCTGATTCGCATAGGTGGCGACGGTGGCCTTCAGCTCACGGACCTCCTCGGCCTTCTCCCGACGGAAATCGCGGAGCTCCTTCCGCAGCCGAATGACCTCGGCCTTGAGCTCGTCAACCTCTGGCCGCTTGGTACTGGGGGCGGCGAGGACTTCCTTGATGGCGCCGGCGACCGGGGACCGGTAGTAGGACGCTCGGGAGACGCCCGCCTCGGTGGCGATGTTGACCACGTTGACGGAGCCGTCGGTGATCTCTGGGCGGCCATCCAGCAGCTGCTCGAAGGCCCGCATGATGGCGCGGTCCTTGTCGGACAGCTCATGCTCGCGAGAGAGCCGGGCGAAGACGGTCTGGGTGGTGCGGGGACCGGTCACAGAGGGCTGCCTTCCTCGGCGTGCAACTCGGCGATCATGGCATCGAGGGTGGTTTCGAACTCTCGGATGGCGGCTTCCTGCAGCACCGGGACGCCTCGGATGTCCTTGAACTCCTCGTGAGCCAGATCGCGGGTGAGCCGCATCCGCGGAATATGGACTGCCGACCGGCGCGAGTTCGGGCAACTCAAGCACATGTTCAGCATCGGCAGCGGCTGCCGGACGTTCTTGGCCCGCTTGCCACACACGGCGGTCTCCGCGTGGTGGAAGCAGTCGTTGAGCGCGCCTGGGTGGAGGGTGCGGGTCAGGTGCCGCAGCATCGTCCGCAAGCGCTCTGAGCTTGCGACGGCCCCTGGCAGGTCGCCGAGCTCGGCCCGGATCCGGTCGAACTCGGCCTCGACCCGTTTGACGGCGCCGCCGGCTGACCGGCCGCCCTCGTTCCAGTCGTGGTAGAGATCCTCGACGTAGTCCAAGAGGGCGACGGCCTTGTCCGCTGCGACCTCGTCGGCGAAGCCGGAGGCTGATGTTCCGGCGTATCCCTCGAAGATCGCGTGGCTGGCGTGCTTGTACTGCCGGGTTCCCGCGACGAGGCCGAACGGCTGGTTGGCGATGTGCCAGGCGAGCGTGCGGCGGAACTGGCGTGTATCGAAGGCCCAGGCCAGTGGGTCCTCGTTCTGTTCTTCGTCGCTCTCATCACTGTTGGCGGGCTCTGATTCGGTGTCCAGACCCAGATCCTCCGCGGCCAGGGCCGGGATGTAGGACTCCTCTGGGGTGCTGAACAGAGCGTTCAGGTGATCGCGGAAGTTCTTGAGTCGTCGCGGCATGTTGGACAACAGGACGTAGTCCGAGGGCAGTCGGTATCCGAAGAGGTGGGTGGGGTCGTCGTTGATGAGCTTCAGGACCTCGACGGCCTCGTGGACGATGTCCAAGACCACCCAGTCGGCTTCATCGCCGGACATCTTGCGGTTCTTGTAGACGCGCCCGCGGATCTTGTATCGGGTTCGCCCGTCGGCACCGATCTCCGTGATCGCGCAGTCTCGTCCCAGCTCACGCACCTCCATGTCGCGCATGCCGGAGAGGTAGGCGATGACGATCCAGCAGGCGACACGCAGGTGCACGGTCTCCGCGTTCACTGAGGTGGGGCTGAACTCGGCTCGCCAGGGCTGGCCCGTGGCCGGCCACGGCGTCCGCGGAGTGGGAAGGCCGCCTTGTTCCCAGCCCAACTCGTTCCCGGCCCCCTTGAGGAGGTGCCGCAGGTGGTGGATGTGTCGGGTGCCGGTCAAGTGCCTGATCACAGCCAGGTTCGGGGCTTGGACTACTCCGTCGATCACTGTCGCGCCGGGCACGGTGTGAACATGCTCCAGAGGGAGGGCGGGCAGGCCGCGTCCCTCGGCCCTCCGCTGGGCGATGAATCGCTCGATCTTCGCGCGGGTGGGGCTGCCATCTCGGCCGAACGGCGCCGGCACCGGCTCGGCCTTCGTCGCCTCCGCCATGCGGGCAAGGTCGTCGCGGGCAGCCAGGATGTCACCGCTGGCGTACCGCACGTAGAACACAGCCGCGGCCAGGAAGGGCCGCATGATCTCTTCGGGGATGCGGGGCGTGCTGTTCTCGCGGTGGTTCGCGAGGCCCGAGATCTGCCTGGCGGTGCGGTAGGGCCAGGGCCTGAGGGTAAGGCGGTCGTAGGACAGGAAGGGGCCGAACTCGGCCAGCCGCTTGAGCGTGGTGACCTGGTCCTCGACCATGTTCGGGCCCGAGCGTCGCATGAGCGGGAGCAGGGCCTCCAGGTGTTCGCGGCGCACGTCCTGCAGCCGCTCAATCCCCACCGTGCGCAGGTTGGCCCAGACGCGTCTGAGAGTGTGGATCTCCTGGGGAAGATAGGTGGGCTTGACGGGCCAACGCTGGTTGCCGGGTGTTTCCCGCAGAACCGCGAATCCGTACTGCTGGGCGGTGCGCCGCTGCAGTCCCTCGTCGAAGACGAGGAAGTTCACCCGTCCGCGCCGCGTGGTCCGTGGCAGAAAGGGCCGCAGATCCCACACGTCGTCACCGAGCCGGGGCCCTCGGCTCGCCTTGCCCTTCGTGTACTTCTTCGGCAGGACGAAGTCATCCGGGGCCGGGCCGGGCTGAACCGGGAGCGAGGTCTCGAACGTGAGGGTCACCGGATCGTCTCCAAGAAGGAGGTGGGCAGGGCAAGCCGTGGACCGCCGGCCTCGGCGATCGCGCGAGCGGTGGTGATCTGGCGGGTGCTGAAGCGGTTCAGGACCCCGGTGGTGATGCGCTCGTGGGCCAGGCCGAACCGGGCCTGCCACTCGGGGACCGAGAACTCCTCGCGCTGGCGCTCGAGAGTGTCAAGCACCGACAGCACGGCCGGCAGGTGGCGGCTGGTGAACACCGCATTCGGGCACTCCAGGCACACCCACGGCGGGACGGGGCAGGCAGCCCCCTTCTTCGCCGCGTACGGCGAGGCGAAGAAGTCTCTGCAAGACGACAGCCACACGTCCGTTGCGCCGGACAACGTCTCCTGCACGACTTGGGGCGGCAGTTCTTCCTCGCCGTCGTCCAGCCGGCTGCCGTCCTCGTCCAGCACCACCGGCGGCGGCAGCGCGACGGCCAGGGCCTCAGCGAGCCCCGCCTCCACGGCCTGGTCGTGGATCTCGTCGTGGGCGGCGATGTCCGCGTAGTGCCTGGCCGCGACTTTGGGCGTGTGCCCGCTGACGAAGTCGGGCAGGATCCCTCCCGCGCGAAGGTACTGCCGGGATTTGAACGTCTTACGCACCCGACGAAGGTCCAGCGAGACGCTTCCGCCGTCGTGATCCTTCATCGCATCGATCTTGTGCGCTGCCAAGAACGCCCGCCGCGGAAACGTGTCCACCGCGACGGTTCGGGTGAATCTGGGGGCCAGTTCCCCCGTGGTTCCAGAGGGAGCCACCCACAGTTCCTCGGCTCCGATCATGTCCCGCGCTCGCTGGGTCAGCCGCAGAGCGAGACGGATGACACCGCCCGGGCTGCGGAGCGTGCCGCCGTCGCGCGCCCGCAGCGACTTGTTCTGAGCGCCTCGGGAACGGCGCTTGAGGTAGCTCACGGTGACGTAGCCGCGAGCTGGACTGACCAGGCAGTCGGCCCGCAGTTCCCTGATGGCCTCAGGCTCCAGGCCGGTCTGGCAGGCCAGGAGGACCTGGAAGCGGACCAAGTCCCCAGGGGTGAGAAACAGGCGGGAGTTCAGCGCCTTCATGCCGCCGTGGTCCCTGACACCGCGGATGGCGAGGTGGGCTGGCGTGAGCGGGCCGCGGTTCGCCAGGTACCAGCAGATGTTCTCCAGCCGGTCCCACCCGTGCCCCTCGGGGTCGTGGCCCCTCTCAGCGAGCCGCTCGCCTTCCAGAATCCGGTCCCGGATCGTGCCGAGATCCGACAGAGCCGCAGCCTCCAACGCTTCGAACACCGGGAACGGGTAGGCGTTCAGCGGCCTGGCCGCGACGCTCTCCTCCGACGTGTGCTTGGCGTTGATCCGATGGGCGAACTCCAGCTCGAACTGGCCCGGATGGGACTCATCGACCCTGCGAAGCATCCGGAGCAGCAGCAGCACCTCCGCTCTGGGCCCCTTGCTGCCGGCGGCGTACCGCCGCGTCAGGGCCTCCTCGAAGGCGTCGATCAGGCCCGGTTCCAGGTCGTCCAGCGCCAGCTCTCCATGCCCCTCCAGGGCGGCCGCGGTGAAGCGGACGAAGTCGCGGACCGTCTGCACGGCTTGCTGTAGCCGGGTTCGCTGTCTCACCCCGCCCCGGGTACCGAGTTCCTCGATCAGGGCACTCGCCAGGGGGCGGACCAGTCGAGGGTGGCCAAGATCGGACAGGTCCACCACCTCTTCCGTGCCCAGCACCAGCACCGGCACGGAGAACACCAGCGGCCCGACGCTTGGCACCGGCTCCGCAGGCGGCGGGGTGGCGGTCGCCGCGAACCGTACGCGCTTCGGGCTCACAGGTCAGCCTCCGGGATCTCCAGGCTGTCCAGGACGGCTGCCTGCTCGTCCCATTCGGCCAGCGCCGCCAGGACGATCTCCTGGGCCTCGTCCAGGACGTCCAGGTAGAGGTAGACCGTCTTCTCGCGACTGTGCCCGAGCAGCAGCTGCAGCTTGCGCATCGGATTGCCGATCAGCATCCGCTTGATCTGCGCCAACGTGAAGCGGCGGTCCTCGGCCATCCCCATCGCCCGGATCGTCTGACGCAGCAGCAGCCCCAACATGTGCACGGCGAACGTGTGCCGCAGGGTGTGCGGGTGCACGTCGAAGTCGAGGCCGAAGCTCGCGCACCGTTCATTCGCCCGCCGGAACGCGGACTGCCACGTCGAGCTCCTCAGCGGCTGCCCGCCCTCCCCCAGCCACAGCCACAGCGGGCCCAGCTCGCGACCGCGCGCGTCCACCGACACCAGCCGCAAGCGGTCCTCGTATCCGATGCCCTCGTAGGTCCAGGCTCGCTTGCGGCCCTCAACTAGCATCGCCTGCCGGGTCGAACCCACAACCCTGTGCCTGCCTGCCCAGGTGTAGCCGCCGGCCTGGCGCGTGCGCTGGACCAGCTCGTCACGCTCGATGGCGAGGTAGTGATGCAGATCGCGCACCACACGGCGGCGCGCGTACACCTTGCGGGCCTTCTCCCGCTTGGTCGCCGATTTGGACAGATGGAAGGCACCCTGGCCGTGGGCCAGCGACGGAACCTCGGGCACCAACAGGCACGACGCCTCTGTCAGCCGCATCCCCGTACACACCAGCAGGTCCGCGAACAGCGCGTTGCGCTCGCCGTTACGCCCTCGCCATTTCGGATCACGCCCGCCGTCCGGGAGGAAGCCGCGCAGCCCAACGTCTCGCCACAGCAGGTAGTCCTCGTACGGCAGGAAGGTGATCGGCCGGTCGCTCTGGCCCGGCTCCGCCTCGGCGTTCACCCGAACCTGGATGGGACCCTGCGGCGTCATCACCACCTTGTCGACGTACCGGAACGGCTCCTCGGCCAAGAGCTCCGCGTCCAGGGACCACGCCACCCACTTGTCGAGCGAGGCCAGCATCCGGTTCCAGGTGACGACCTCGATCCGTTCGTCGGGGTCCGCCGCGAAGAGTCGCGCCTGCTTGAGAGCACGCAGATCCGCTCCGGTCATCTCCCAGATCGTCTTGCCGCCCCTGCCTTCATGGAGGAATCGGCAGACGAGCGTCAGGTCCGAGCAGTACGCCTGTTGGCCGTTGGCCGAACGCACACCCCAACTCGGCAGGTCTCGGATCATCCGATTCAGATCCAAGTCGTAGGAGCCGTCCGGCCCGAGGATGAACCGCTGCCCCTCCTCCACACCGGCCCGGCGCAGGACCCCGGCGGCGTCGGCGCGGTCCACGGCTGCCAGACCCACGACGGTGCGATGCCTGTCAACCACCGCCTCGGCGACTGCTTCCTCCACGGCGTGGGACAAGCCGCTCTCCTGACCTCTGATGAGACACGTAGAGAGACCGCATAACTCCGCGATCTCTGAGACACCTCATCATGCCGAGATAAACTGCGGGACGCACCTGGTGTCCGTCGCTGACGGCTCCACCGCGGTCATGGTGACCGGCTTCAGCCTTACCGACCAGAGCGACATCGCGCCCCTCGGTCACTCCTACCGCGAGAACGCCGCGCCCTGGATGCGTATCACCCTCGCGCCCGGTCCGATCGTCCTGATGTCCGACCCTCGCGTCGCGGCCATCCCCGTCGCCGACTGCGGCGAGCCGCTCGTCGAGGTGCACGGAAGCCTGCTGGTCGACGATCGCCGAGCCGACACCACTGGCTCCTACGCGCATCTGCGCCGCGGCGTCCTGGAGCGGCTCATCCACGCCCAGTCGCTCCTGCCCGACGGGATCCGGCTGCTCTACGTCGAGGGCTACCGCCCGCCCGACCTGCAACGGCGCTACTTCGAGGAGTACACGGAAGAGCTCCGCGCGGCCAACCCGGCCTGGCCCCACGACCAGGTCCACCAGGCCGCCAGCCGGTACGTGTCCCCGCCGGAGATCGCCCCGCACAGCGCCGGCGCCGCCGTCGACTTCACCCTCGTGGACGCCGACGGCAACGAACTCGACATGGGCACGCGGGTCAACGCCAGCCCCGAGGAGAGCCACGGCTCCTGCTACACGGACGCCGCCTCGATCAGCCCCCAGGCCCGCACAAACCGCACGCTGCTGTCCGACGCCCTGTCCACCGCCGGACTGATCAACTACCCAACCGAGTGGTGGCACTGGAGCTACGGCGACCGCTACTGGGCCCTGGTGACCAACCAGCCAGCGGCCCTGTACGGGCCTCGAGCCCTTCACTGAACGGTCGCGTTCGTTCTCAGCCGCCACCGATCACGCCAGCACTCCTCGCTATCGCCCCCCACCTCGCCCTCCGCCAGGGTGGGGGGCGTCTTCACCGTAGCCCTCTCTTCACCGCCACTGCGGGCAAACCCTTGAAATCAAAACAACCCAAAGATCAATTGGCGCACTCCGCACTGGAATTCGATCTTGGAAATTCCGGATTGTGAGACTCTAACCCTTAGGTGACCTTCACAACACGCTGCCCCCGTATAGATCACGCTTACCTGCTTGTACGATCAGGGCAGCCAAGGTGCGGCGGCCGACCACCGCCCACCCTCATAGGCTCCTGGCTACTAGCGCCTCGTGTGGAAGTAAGCGGGACGAGGCTGGCAGAAATCACCTCAGTGGCATCGATGGAGCAACCATGCGTTGGCGTAGGGACTTTTGGCGACGCGCCCTCGTGGGGGAACGCAAGGGGCTGCTCGCTTGGCGCAGAGACCCCTCGCGGCGCGCCCTCGTAAAGGAATGCGAGCGACTACTCGCCGATCTCCCCATCCCCTCTCCGTTCAGCGTTGAGGCGCTGGTACGAAACATGGAGGAGGCGCTTGGGCGTCAGATTCGGCTCATCCCGATGGACGATCGGGATGGCGGCCTGGGTACGGCTTGCGGCCTTCGGGTCAAGGCACCTGGTTTCACCCTGATCATTTACCGCCGCCGCTCAAGCCGAAATCAGACTGTGCACATCATCCTTCACGAGCTCTCACATGAATGGATGGACCATGGCACATCCTTGACTGATGAGCAGATCAAGAAGTACGTCCCTAAGCGGATCCGCGAGGAAGTACTCCGCCGTTTCCCCGGGGCACTGGTCCAGGGGCGCGTAGATTTCGACAGCATCGAGGAAAAGCAGGCCGAGCTTTCGGCCTCTTTGATCAAGCGCCTGGGGCGGAGGCTGTCGGTCACGGGAGACGACATGGTGAGCCTTCTTGAGCATTCACTCGCCCACCCAGTCGCTCCACCGCGGCGTCGACACTAGTCTCTTTCGAGTTCCCAGCTCCGCCAGCTCCAGGAACTCCACAAGACCACCCACTCCACCTGTCGGAAACAAGGCCGAGATGGGCCGGCTTGATCGGCTCAAGGCTCGACCTGCAGACCCCCCTGGTTCCGTGTTCGACTACTTCAAATACCTGACTGCGGCCGTGATGACCATCATCGCCGTGTGGCGATTCCCCGCGGTGCGATACGGAGACGCGCACCGACGAGCCCTCTGGGGCGGTTACGCGGGATTCGCTGTGGCCCTGTGGCTGTACACGCCGGCGGCGATGGATGCGGTGGATCGCATCCCGGTGGTGGATCTGAGCGCGTTGCTCAGGCACTTCGCCAGCACGGCGGCGATCATCGCCGCCCTCACGTACGTCGCTACCAGCTACGGTAAGAGCGCGGAGGCGGTGGTGCCGCGGCACGTAGCCGTCTCCCGTTGGATCGCACGGGCCTCCTACAGGGCGGGGGCGGTGGGAGTCACACTGCTGACGGTGCTCTTCTTCACCGTCGTGGAGCGCGACAAGCCGAGCGACAACTTCCTGATCGATCACTCTGGACAATGGGGCACGGCCGTCTACATGACCGTGTTCTATTTCTTCCCTCTCGTCACAACGGCTGTTTGTGGCTACCAGTGGACGAGGGCAGCACGGCAGGCCGAGAGCACCAGCATGCGAGTCGGGCTGTGCTTGATGGGTGTGGCCATGTGGATGGGGCTGGCCCACACAATGGCCCGGATAACGATGCTGTGGGCAGATGTGGCGTTTCCGCTGAGCCCTTCCACAATGCGGCTGCTCGTTGACGCGACGTCGATGTGGATGAACCTTCTCTTCCTGATCGTCGCCGTCGGGGCGAGCATTCCAACAACGCGGGCAGCGGTGGCACGTTGGGAAACCTGGCGAACCCTGTACAGGATCTATCCGTTGTGGTTTGACCTTGTGGAGGCATTTCCGGGGACCAGCCTCTACCCGCCAGGTCGCCGCCTCTCAGAACTCAGGCACGTTCGAGTTCCCATCGAAGTCCGCTTGGACCGGTGGACGCAGGATATTGCCGACGCCTGCGAGAAACTGCGCTACTACGCACCGCCCGATCTGATGTTCGCCGCAGAGGATTCCACCGCCGCGCATCCAGACCCCGAGCTGGCAGCGGAGGCTTACTGGATCAAGGCCGCCTTGCAGGCTGCCGAGTCGACGCCGGCAAATACTCACGCGGCTGCTCCCCTGAGAGAAAAACCGTTCGTGGATACCGACGGCGAAGCGGCGTGGCTGGCACGAGTCAGCACGGCCTATTCACACGTCACCCTGGAACAAGCACAAGATCTTCTCCAGCGGTCGATCACGACTGAAGCGGATCCTCACCCATAAATCCCGCCCGCAGGCGACCGCAGGACTACTCTGCGTAGACAATGGCGATCATGGGGGCATCCGAATTCCCGCCCTGGCGGGTGATATTTCGCACCCATGCCTTGTGAACACGACTGGTACCGTGGTCGATGTGGACTGGAAGGTCCTTCCTCCACCCTGCAAATGCACTCCGGCCTGCGACGCTCTCCTGTTCCCGTCGCCACCCGTGGCCGGGCCGCGACCCTATCCGGTCCGGATGGGCGTCCGAAATCTCAGCAACCCTGGAGTTCTCGCATGTCCGCCAACCGCCCCAAGGGCCTCATCCTCGACTTCGGAGGCGTTCTCACCACCCCGCTGCTGCCCGCAGTGCTCGCTTTCGAGCGGCGCGAGGGCCTGCCGCAGGGCGCCTGCCTCACAGCGCTCTACAAGGACGACGAAGGCGTCCGGATCACCAGTGACCTGGAGCGCGGAGCGGTCTCCCAGGCCGAGTGGAACGAGTTCGCTGGCAAGATGCTCGGCGTCTCCCCCGAGGGGCTCATGGGCCGGATTTTCGGAGACCTCCGCCCCGAGCCCCTGATCATCAACGCGGCTGCCGCGGCACGGCGAGCCGGGATCAGGGTCGGCATCCTGTCCAACTCGGTGGGCTTGACGCCGTGGGACCTGTACAGCGGCTACGAGCTTGAGCGGCTGTACGACGTCGTGGTGATCTCCGAGCACCACCTTCTGCGCAAGCCCGATCCCGAGCTGTTCGAGATCACCCTCAAGCTGATGGACCTGCCGGCCGACGAGTGTGTCTTCGTTGACGACACGGTCGCCTACACCGAGGCAGCCGAGAAGCTGGGCATTACGGGCGTGCACAACCAGGACCCCAAGCAGACGGTGGCCGCCCTTTCCACGCTGTTCGGCGTGGACCTCGCCACGGCCTGATCCACCGGCCTGCCTGACATAGCCTGAAACGCGAAGGACTCTGGCGCCCCTGTAGGGGCGCCAGAGTCCTTCGCGTTTCAGGGCGCCTCGGCCCAGAGCGCGGGAGACCCAGCTCCAAGAGGGAGACCCAGCTCTAGGGCGGCCTTACTCCCCTTCCGGGGCCTCTGGCAGCTTGTGCCGCAGTTCTCCGACCACTTCGTTGATCTTGGCGATCATCTCGTAGGACAGGCCCTCGCCGTTGCCGCGTGCGGCCAGGCCCAGGATCTGACCTCGGCTGATCGAGCCGAGAAACACCAGCGACTCCAGGGTCTGGCGCTCGTCGGGGCCGATCTCGGCATCGTCGCGGAAGAGGCGCAGAGGGACCTGGAGGGCGTGGGCAAGGCCGGCGCGCACCGTGTCGGAAGCCTCTGTCGTCGCACCTGCGCGAAGACCGATGATGTCTTCGGTCGTCGTGACAGCTGTCCCGGCGTACTCGTTGACCCGTCGCGCGATCTCCTCGTCGGAGGGCGCTTCCTGCCCAATGTAGCCGCGCTGCACGAGATAGTTGATCTTTTCCCCAACCGTCCGAGGCGCGGCCGTGCCCGGGCGCAGCCCGAAAGTCACGTCCTGGGCCGCGAGCAGCTCCTCCTCGGTCACGCCGTACGCCTGCGCGAGCGGCTGCACGTAGACATCTTTCAGCCGGCGCTGGCCTCTCTCGGCGTTGCCCACCGGACCCCTGCTCGCGCCGGCGATCTCAGAAGCCTGCGCGATGGTGAGGCCGGCGTCGCAGCGAAGGAGCGCAAGGTCCGCGGGACCGTCGAGAGGGAAGAGATCGTCAAGCTGCCCGCCGAGAGCTTTGGCAAGCGCAGGGAGCTTCTCGCCCTTGGGGAATTCCCGGTTGTCCTCCCACCGCGAGACAGCCGGCGCCTGGACGCCTACCACCGCGCCCACTTCCGCCTGGCTGAGCTCTTTGGCCCGCCGGGCAGCACGGAAGCGTCTGCCGTCGAACTGACGAGGGGGCACGTGGTCTCCTGCAGGGTCGCGATACGGCCGGTGGGTGCGGCCTCTGGGGCTACTGTAAGCCAGGCTTGATGCATCTGGGAAACTAACGTAAGTTTCCGTATCGCACCTGGTGGCCGGGCCTCGCCCTTTCATGGTGCCAGCCCCGGGGAGGACCCTCCATGCATGTTGCTTCTGCGTCGCCGCGTGCGCAACGCGCCATCGGCACCGATATGAAGTCGTTGCTGAAGGTGGGGTCGCCGATCCGGCGCTCCATGGACGCCAGCTGGTTGGCGGGGCCTCACGGGAACTTGTACGAGGTTGTAGAGCTATGTCTAGACCTTTCGGCAACGTCCTCGTATGTTCGTCGTCGCTCGCCGGGCAGCCCGCCCGGCCCAGGGGGAATGGAGGGGGACCTGATGAACAGCGGCAGCCACAGCACCGGATAGACGGCAGAAACAGCGACGGCGCCTGAGAGAGGCAACTCTCAGACGCCGGACGCTCACGATGCTCCCGCCCAGGCAAGGGCGGAGATCACCTTCATCCGCACCGATCCTTCTCACGGGACCGCCGGTGCGGCTTCACTGCACAGGAGATTGTCGCATGTCTGCTGCCCAGCGCAAAAGACCAAGTCCCTCGGCCCGCGAGGCAACGGCCCCCACTCGCAACCCCGCCCGCGGGGGTGCTGCCTGATGGCCCGCATCCGCACCATCAAGCCCGAGGCGTTCGAGTCCGAGGACCTCGCCGCGGTCGGTGTCACCGCGATGGTCACCTTCTTCGGCCTGCTCACCCAGGCGGACGACTCCGGCCGCTTCCGCGACCACCCCGCGATCATCGCGGGACGGCTCTGGGCCCTGCGCGCCGACCACACACCGGCGAACGTGGCCATCGACCTTGAGCAGCTCGCCGAGGCCGGCCTGATCTGCCGCTACACCGGCTGTGACGGGCACTCCTACCTCCATGTGGTGACGTGGGAGAAGCACCAGAAGATCGACCGACCCTCCGCCTCGCGACGCCCGCGGTGCCCGGCTCACCAGGGCCATCAGAAGTGCGGCGCCTGCACGAAGGACGCCTGCCCGACGGCCGGGCCCACCCACAGCACGCTCACCACCCTCCCGCGCACTTCTCCGCAACCTCGTCGAATGCTCGATACGCAGGATTCCGCCACGCCCACGCCGCTCACGGCCATCTCGGAGGAGGCCGTGAGCGGCGGGCAGGTGCGGGTGAGCAGCAGCGGGCAGCCTGCCCGGGCCGACTCGGCACCGTCCGACGAACCCGCAGGTCAGGAGGGATTCGTGAACGATTCGGCGAAGCCTCGCGAGGGTGAAGCGGCTGGATCTAGGATCCTGGATCCTGGATCCTTCCCCAAGGGGGGCGAGGCCCCCGCACCGCGGACCAGCCCGGCGGGCACCTCGGCCAAGGTCCTGGTGGCCGAGTATGTGCGGGAGTCCGCACACAAGCCTCCGAGGGACGTCGTGGGGCTGGTCGGTCGCCAGGTGAAGCTCCTGCTGGACGAGGGCTTCGACCCGGAGGTCATCCGGAGCGCCCTGAAGCGGCTGCGCCTGAAGGGCCTGCACGGGAGCGTGCTGCCGAGCCTGGTCAACGAGGCACTGAACGCCGCGCGGTCTCCGGCCGCAGTCGGCGCCTCCGGCGCGGGGCCCTGGGCCACCGCCAGCCACCTGCCCTACCTCGACCCCACGTCCGAGCCGACCGGATTCGGAGGCCGACTGTGACCCGCTACCGCCTCGACGACCCGCAGCCGCCGGTGCCTGAGCGCCTGCGAGCCCGCCTGGAGGCCAAGCTCGCCGAGCGCGGGATCAACCCCGCCGCGGAGCTGCCGGACACCCCGGAGTCGATCCCGGCCCTGGAGGCCGCCCAGCTGCGCATCCCGATCGCCTACCGCGAAGCCCTGGTGGAGCACCCCGATGTCGCAGCCTGGGCGAGGAAGGTCTCCGAGAGCGCGATCGCCCCTTCCGCCGGCGGACTGAACCCGCAGTTCGGCACTGCCGGACGCCGACGGATCATGCACGGGCCGTCGCTGCTGCTCTGGGGGAACGTCGGAACCGGCAAGACGCACCAGGCGTACGCCGCGATCCGGGCCCTGACCGCCTCTGGGTGCGGGGTTTCCTGGCACGCGACGACCGCCGCCGACCTGTACGGCGATACCCGCCCGCAGGCTGGCGTGGACCTGGAGCACCAGCTCCGCCGGATCGTCCGGGTGCCGCTGCTACTCCTGGACGACGTCGGCGCGGCGAAGACCTCGGCGTGGACCGAGGAGGTCCTCTTCCGGCTGGTGAACTGGCGCTGCCAGAACCAGCTGCCGACGATCTTCACCACGAACCTGCCGCCGGTCCGCGACCTGGCCGACTCGCCCAGCCAGCCGGTCCTGCGTGACCTGGTCGGCGACCGCGTGCTGAGCCGTATGTCCGGCATGTGCACCCCGGTCCGCTTCACCGGCCCCGACCGCCGCTTCCGGCGCTGACACGCGCCTCCTCTCCTCGGCCCGCCGCCGCAGCCGGGCCCATCCCTCCGCCTCACCCCTGCCCCTCCGCCGCCACGCGGCGTCGAGGGAGGCCGAGGCGCACCCGAAAGACACCCTGATGCGCTACATCACCACCAACACCGGTCCGCAGCCGACCATCCGCTCGATCGCCGACCACAGCTGGCACTCCCGCGCCGCCTGCTACGGGATCAACCCCAAGGAAGCCGACCGGCTGTTCTTCCACGGCCCCCGCAACTTCCGCGACCGCCAGCAGGCCAAGCAGGTCTGCGCGGCCTGCCCCGTGCAGCGGGACTGCCTCAACTTTTCGCTGGAGAACAAGGTCGAGCACGGCATGTGGGGCGGCCTGACCCTCAAGGAACGCGCCGCGTGGCGTAAGAAGCTGGACAACCGCCTCGACTACGCCCGGGTGCGCGCCGCGATCAACGGGCGGGATGTCCATCTCAGCAGCGTGGAGCGCAAGGCGGTCGTTCGGTATGCCTGCGCCCGGGGCTGGAGCACGACCCGCCTGGCCCACGTCCTGGGCGTCACGGTCGAGTGGGCCCGCGACGTGATGAGCGAGGAAGCCCGCGCCATCGAGGACCGCGACCGGCACAACGTGCACGCTGACCCTGCCCCGGTCGCCGACGCCCAGGGAGACGAGTCGAGCGCGGCGGAACCGCCCCTGACCAGCGTCCAGGACGCCGACAGCCCCGACACCGGTCGCCCCAGCGACGAAGTGGTCCCGGTGGACCGGCACGTCCACGCCCCCGTCATCCTCGACACCTTCCGAAAGGCAGCATGACTCACCCTCACGACCCGGTCGGCCGCCCCGCGCAGAGGGCGGCTGAGCGGTACGTCCTGATCGCCGCAGGCGCCGTCATCCTGGCCCTGACGATCGCATCCTTCTGGCTGTCCTACGCTCACCTGGCCGAAGTCGCCGGCCAGCACGGACTGGGCAACGCCCGTGCTCGGCAGTGGGCGTGGCCGGGGACGGTGGATGCCTTCAT
This sequence comes from Streptomyces sp. NPDC038213, assembly GCF_055600495.1. NCBI lineage: Bacteria > Bacillati > Actinomycetota > Actinomycetes > Kitasatosporales > Streptomycetaceae > Streptomyces > Streptomyces sp. NPDC038213. The sequence goes on along the minus strand of NZ_JBVJYM010000009.1, from coordinate 75,486 downwards.
CGTGACCGGCGAGCTGCTCATGCTGCGGGCAGGGCTGAGACGGGTCACGGACTGGTGGGCCATCGGCCTCACGGTCACCGGGTCTGTGGGCTCCATCGCCCTTAATGTGGCCGGCGTCCGCGGTGGCAGCGAGGGGGCGATCCCGGTGCTCGACTACATCGTCGCCGCTGTCCCGCCGACCGCTGCCCTACTGGCCTTCGGAGTCCTCATGCGGCAGATCCACCAACTCGTCGCGCCGCCGGACAGCGGTAATGGCGGGGCGGCCTCGGAGACCGGGACCGACACCGGGACCGACTCCGGGACGGGGACCGGGACCCACTCCGCGACCGGGACGGGGACCGGGACCGACTCCGACACCGGGACCGGGACCGGGACAGGGACCGACTCCGACACCGGGGACGGGACCGGGACCGACGCCGAGAGCGGGGACGAGGACGGGACCGGGACGGGGACCGACTCCGACACCGGGGACGGGACCGCGACCGACACCGACTCCGGGACGGGGACCGGGACCGGGACCGGGGACGGGGACGGGACCGGGGACGGGACCGGGGACGGGGACGGGACCGGGACCGGGGACGGGGACGGGACGGGAGCCGAGGCCAAGACCGGGACGGGGACCGACGCCGACACGGGCACGGGGACCGACTCCGACACCGGGGACGGGACCGGGACCGACGCCGAGAGCGGGGACGGGGACGGGACCGACGCCGGGACGGGGGGCGGCCAGGGGGCGTCACCGGGACCGGGAGGTCGACGCCCCAAGCTGACCGACGACGAGATCGTCGACCTGATCCGGCCCCACGTCCCGGACGCCCTGGCGCGGGACGGCAATGAAGCGGTCACCCGCGTACAGCTCCGGGGAATCATGCGGGAACACGCGATCCCGATCCGAAACGAGCGGCTGACCCCGATTCTGGCCCGCCTGAGGACACCACAGCCCGCCGCTGCTAGGAGCACCCGATGAATACATGCCCGAAGTTCGCCCGCATCCGGGCCAAGTACGAGCAGGAGACCACCTACCTGCTCAACCACGCTGCTCGCTCGACCACCAGGGGCAGCGCGGGGCTGGCCAAGAGCAGCAAGCACCGAATGGCACGGGACCTGTCCGGGCACGTCGCCCGGTGCCTCGAATGCGGGTAGTCCCGCGCCGGCAGGACTGCCAGTGACCCCCACCGCTCCGGATTCTGTCCGGAGCGGTCCCGCTTCCTCCCTGACTCAAGAACGCAGAGATCATGCCGGACTCGCAGGAACCGCCCCTCCCCTCGGTCAGCCAGCCGAGGACCAACTCGTCATCAGACGAAGCAAGTTATCGGCCAAGACACTCTTCCCCGTCGGGGAAGCGCGTCTTGGCCATGCCCGCCCCGGAGGGGGCGGGGGTGGTCCAGCACCGGGGGGTGCTGGACCACGGGGCGGCGACCGAGGGCGGATCGCAGCCGGAGAAGCTCGAGCCTCGCCGCAAGCGCCGTGCCACGAAGACCACTTCGCGCAAGCGCTCACCCAAGACCACCCCTGACAAGCGCGCCTACGTATGCAGCGTCCGTCTCAACGACGTCGAGAAGCAGCAGCTTGCCGACGCCGCCGCTGCCGCTCGTACGAGCCTTCCCGCTTTCCTCGCCCGTGCCGGCCTCGCCGCCGCCCGCAATCCGGAGTCCGCCGCCGCGTCGATCGCAGGCGAGCGCGAGTTGATCGCGGAAGTCTTCGCGGCCCGCCGGCACCTTGGGCAGGTCGGCAACAACGTCAACCAGATAGCGAGGGCCATCAACCTGGGCGACCGCCCGGCGGACGCTCAGCTCGACGCGGTGCTCAACGCCGTCCGCCGGGCGACCGAGCGCGTCCAGGCCGCCACCGACAAGCTCCTCGAAAGCCGCTAGGAACATGGTCCCGAAGATCCACAAGCGCGGGAAGCGCACCATCGGCCTGCTCTACTACCTGTACGGACCGGGCAAGGCCGAGGAACACGTCGACCCGCACGTCGTGGCCTCCTGGGACCACGCCGCTCCTGACCCCGGCCGCGACGGCGAGTCCACGTACAAGGAACTCCAGCAGCTCCTCGACCAGCCCCTCGCCCTCCTCACCGAGGCCCAGCGGGCACGACCGCACGTGTGGCACCTGTCCGTCCGCAACGGCCCCACCGACCGGATCCTTTCCGACGAGGAGTGGGGCGACATCGCCCGGCGCATGGTCGCCGCCGCCGGCATCGACGACCCCGACCAGGGCGCGGGCTGCCGCTGGATCGCCGTCCGGCACGCCGACGACCACATCCACATCCTCGCCACCCTCGCCCGCGAGGACGGCTACCGGCCCGACCTCGACCGCGACGCCGTCCGAGTCCAGGCCGAGGCCCGCCTCCTGGAACAGGAACTCGGGCTGCGCCGACTCAAGCCAGGTGACGGCACGGCCGCCCAGCGTCCCACCAGCGCCGAGCGGCACAAGGCCGTGCGCCAGGGCCGCGAGCGTACTGCCCGCGAGGAGCTGCGCGAGACCGTACGCCGAGCCGTGGCCGGTGCGGTCAGCGAGGACGAGTTCTTCGGCCGCCTGGCCGCCGCCGGCCTCCTGGTGAAGACACGCGTGGCCCCTTCCGGTGACCTCCTGGGCTACAAGGTCGCGCTGCCCGACGACCGCAACAAGGACGGTGAGCCCGTGTACTACCCCGGCGCCCGCCTCGCTCCCGACCTCTCCCTGCCCCGCATCCGTGAGCGCTGGTCCGCGGACACCGCCGCCCAGGACGGAGGCTCGGTCCAGCCGCTGCGTCCGACTCCTGCTGCCCCGGCCACGGCCCGGCGGGACACGGCGACCGTCGCCTGGCAGGCCGTCCTGGTCGTCGAGCACGGCGACGACGGCCTCGCCGCCGCACACATCGCCGCGGCCGGCGAAGTCCTCGACGCCCTCGCGAAGACGTCCGCCGCCCACACGCGCCGCGAACTGCACGAAGCGGCCTCAGTGTTCGAGCGTGCTTCCCGCTCACACATCCGCGCCGTACGAGGCCACGACCGCGCCCTGCGTCAGGCCGCCCGCGATCTCGTTCGCGGCGGGCCGGCCCTCGGACGCGGCGAAGACGGCGCGAGTACGGCCATGGCGATCGACATGCTGTTCTTCCTGGTCACCGCTGCTGCACACTGGCACTCAAGGAAGGGCCACGCGCAGCAGGCCGACGCCGCCCAGCAGGCCGCCGAGCACCTTCGCGCCGCCTACCGCGCCGCCGCTGGCCACCCGCTCGCCGTGCTCCATCAGCGAGGCCGACGCCTCTCCCGTCCCCTGCTCCTGCGGCAGACCGCCGTCCTGCGCGAGGCGGTCCCCCACCTCGCCGAGCACGTCCTCACCGAGGAGGGCTGGTACGCCCTGGCGGCCACGCTCGCCGAGGCCGAGGCCGCGGGCCATGACCCCGGTGCCCTGCTCGCCGACGCTGCCGGCCGCCGCGAGCTGGGCACAGCCGAGTCGGTCAGCGATGTCCTCGTCTGGCGCCTGCGCCGCACTGCAGGGCTCCCCGCCGACGCGACCGGCATGCCAGGCACTGGCCGGCTGGGCAAGACGCCGTTCAAAGGAACGGCTCCGGACAGGGAACGGCGCGACCGTCGGCGCCGGTAGATGGTCAGCCCTCCACCACGGCGAGCAGCAAGCAAGGAACACCGCGCGGACATGACATTGGCATATCCAAGAGTTGAAGCAGCCTGGCGCTGCGCGGCACTATCGCCGTCCGACGAACGCCGTAGGAGGGGGAGACATGTTCGGACGCAGACGTGTGACTCGTCAGCAGCGAGGAGCGTGGAAGTGGGCGGAGGACGTGAGCACGACGCACGTCGACCCCCCACTCAACGCACCTGCTGTAGTGCGCCGGGAGGTGGAAGGGCTCCTGATGACGCACCCCCACCCCTTGGTCGTCGACGGTGACGTGCGGGCCTGCGGGACGTGCGGGTCCTACCGCGGCTGGGTCGTGATCAGCATCCGCGACGAGGTGTGGCTGCGCTGCCCCGCCGGCCACGAGCAGCACGAACCCGGCCTCGACACCGCCTGGTACGACCGGCACAGCGGGCCCGTCACCCAGCGGCACGACACCTACAACGACGGCCTGCGGGACCTCGGCCACTAACCCACCCCCGTACGATCCCGCCGGAGGAGAGCCCGCTTCGGGCCCGGCGCCGTCAGACCCCCGACCACGGAAGGACCCACCGTGCACCGTCGTGCCTCCGCTGCTCTGTCCCTCACCGCCCTCGTCACCCTCGCCGTCACGGGCTGCGGGAACGACAGCTCCACATCCGCTCCCTCCGATGCAGCACCGGCCGCCACAGCGAAGCCGACTCCCACCACGGAACCTGCCGCAGGCCCGCTCACCTCGGCGGCTCTCACTGCGCGGCTGCTCGACGAATCCGACCTCGGCCAGGGCTACACGCGCCAGGCGAAGTCCGACAACAGCGAACGTGACGATGTCACCGTGATCGGCTGCCCGGCGCTGGAGAAGCTCGGCGGCACCGGCGCCGCCGGCGGAGAGCTGGACTTCCCCAACAGCGCGGAGGTCACGTTCTCCTACGCACGTGGCTCGGGCTCCGAGGTGGCCGAGGAGCTCTACAGCGACACCGTCGACAAGCTGGGCCCGAACACCAGGACCGTGTTCGAGGCCATGACGGGATGCCCGCTGTACCAGGTCGTCGTGGGCGACGCCCCGATCGCCGTCGCGACCCAGAAGCTGCCCGCTCCCGCTCTCGGCGACGAAGCCTGGAGCCAGCTGCTCACCTTCACCGCGGGCGGGCGCGACACCGTGATGAAGCAGACCGCCGTGCGCTCCGGTTCCGTCCTCGTGGTCCTGTCCGGGTCCCCCGCCCTGGTCGATACGCATCTGACCCGGGCGGTCGACAAGGCTCGAGGCTGACCGAGCCGAAACGATGACGGCCCCTGGGCTCCGCATTCGGAGCCCAGGGGCCGTCATCGTTTCCGTCGGGGATCTCAGCCGCAGGTGCGGCGACGGCGCTCGCCGTCAGTGATCACCTTCGCCGTGGCGGTGTGAGTCCACCCGCACGCGCAGACAGCGCGCCATCGAGCACGACCAGTGCACTGCGGTGTGCGGGGCACGCCGCTCGTGGACACCAGGTGTCGCGTCGGCCCGGTGGTCGGGCAGAGGGTGCCGTCCGGGTGGTGGGCGGTGAGACGAGGAAGACGACGTGGCACGAGAGCCTCCTTGGGGATGCGCGATCGGCGTCGCGGGGCCCGGTCAGGTTGCCGGGGTGGTGAAGAGTCGGCCGGCGGCGCTCTCCGGTGGGTTGCGGCGCCACACTGGGGCGGGCGAGGCGAGCGATGTCGCGAAGGCCGCGACGAGGTCGTGCGGGGCGCTGGCGCTGAAGACCGCAGTCCACTGGTACGGATCGCCGATCACCGGCTCGGCCCACGCCTGCCAGCCGGGCAGACCAGGGCGCGGGTCGCCATCGCGAACCAGTTCCGGCAGTTCGGCCCAGGCGAAGCCCGCGGACATGCCGGGATCCCAGGCCCGGGTGTCGGGGGTGTCGATGTCCCGGGCCCAGCCTTGCGCACACAGCGCGTCGAGGACGCGCTCACGGCCGTCGTAGTTGACGGCCGGGTCGGTGCGCGCCTCGACGGCGAGGAGGAAGTCGGCGATGGCTTCGGGAGGTGTACCGGTGGTGAAACAGGCGGTCCACTCCATCACGGCACTGGCCGGGTGCTGACGGGCCGAGACGTGCCAGGCGACCTGAAGGTCGCCGAGGAGGAAGTCATGAGAGCCGCGCACCCACTCGGCCCCGGCGAGTCCGCGAGGACTGAGGTGCAGCAGGGTGGAGCGGGCCGTCGTCCAGGTCGACCAGCCGGCGTCCACGAGAGGCACGGCCACCCGGTCGGCGAGTTCGTCGTCGTCTCCGGCCAGGTGGCGCGGGCGCACCCAGTAGGCCGGGCGGGAGGAGCGGAAGGGGTGGTTCGGGTTCAGGGGCGCCTCCAGGTGATGGGGGTGGGGCTACTGCGCGGCGATGCCGGTGCGCGAGCGGCGGGGTGCTTCGGTCGGCTCGTGCCAGCCAGCGGCGACGGTGACCTCCGGCGGGACGGGGCCCTGCTGATCCCCGTTCTCCGTCACGTAGACCGTCGTACGGCCGAGCGCGTCCTGTACGGCGATCACGTCGGCGATGCCGTGGCGGAACGGGAAGAGGGGGTTGATGGCGAGGCACACCGGGGTGTCGGGGTCGACCGCGGACAGCCGGTCGATGAGGTCCTGAGCGGTGAGGGTGGAGGACAACAGCAGCTCCTGGAGAATCGAGCGGAACAGGGTCCCTAGGTCAGCAAGGGGCAGCGGGGGCGGACGTGGCCAGCACGCTGCGGACTGCGGCGGCGACAACGGCGGCGGGGGTCTCCTTGCGGAAGGAGACGCAGTAGCCGGGCACATCTGCGGTGCCGGTGACGGCGAGCTTCCAGCCCTCTCCGTCGGTGCCGGGCCGGCCGTCGGGAAACCAGCCGAGGTAGAGCCGCCCGTCCCGGGAGTTGATGTGGACATCGGCGCGGTCGTCGACGACGACCTTGAAGTCGGCGTCGGTGAACAGGTCGATGACGTCCACCGGCTGCCCTGGGCCGAGCAGCCACGTCCGCAGCCTCAGGTCGGCGACAGTGGTGGAGAAACCTGGCCTCGCGGCATCGACGGTCATGGGCATACACCTCTCTGACCTGGACATTTTCGGGAAGGGGTCCACGTTGACATCCCTTCGCCCCTGTCCACCAGTCCTTCCCCGCTTCTTCCTGTCTGCCTGGGGCGAACTCTCGGATTGGGCCCTTGGACGCGTCCCGACGCGACAGGACGGGCCGTGGGTCAGGGCGCCGGACTCTCGTCCTGGGCGGTTCTCCAAGAGGTGCCAAGTTCTGCGAGCCGCCGTCGCATTGCTCCCCGCTGCTCCTCCAGTTGCGTGGAGACCGGCGAGAGCAGGTAGACGTTGCCTTGGTGGAGACGGAAGCCGATGCGCTCCCAGCCCCGGGCGATCTTGTCGTTCACCCGGTCCCACTCCGTTTGATCTCTCAGACAGTCGCTGCTGAGGTCGGTGACACCCGGCGAGCACGCGATGCCACGGCAGCCGGCCATGAGCCGGTGGATCGCTTCGATGGCGAGGATGGCGCCGAGTCCGTACCCGCGCCACGGCTCGTCCAGGGTCACCTTGTCCATGACGAGCAACGAGGAGCCCACGTACGGGAGCTGACCGCTGGCGTCCTCGGTGAAGTTCCCCGTGTCCGGATCCAGCAGGGCCTGGGCGATCTCGTCGAGTTCGTCGGATTCCTGCTCCATGACCCGGAACGCGTTCAGGCCCCGATCGAGGTTCACCCGGTAGAAGGTGATCGACCCCGCCGTCGTCTCCTCGTGCAGGACGGCCACGTCCCACCGCTCCATGGTGTCGGCCTGCGGGCTGTCGGTGAGTTCGTCGGTGTAGCAGAGACGCAGACTCAGCTCGGAGGGATCGCCGGGGAGCAGGGACGGTGCTTTCACCGCTGCAGCCTAGCGAGACGCTCGGGCAGACGGCGCGGCAGTCGAGGCGGGGTTCCGCTTACCGACTGGATTCTCGCCGCGCGAGGTCTCGGCGTCAGGGTTGCTCCAGCAGCTCTGCGCTGATCCGGTCCCAACTCGGCTTAGGGCCGTCGACCGGGCGTACGACTGTGAGCAGGCGGCCGTCGAGGAAGGCATCGAGTCGGTCTCCCGTCAAGGAGGCCAGTCGGTCGCGCTGTGCGCGGCGGTCCACCTCGACCCGCTCGCCAAGGACTCCCAGTAGTACCTCGTAACGCGCCGGTCCAAGGACGTCTCCGCGGATCCACTGCCCTCGGACGGGAACGCCGGCGAGCGTGCCGAGCTGGGTCTCCTCACGCTCGAAAGCCCGGTTCATCGCGGCCTCGGCGGCCGGCCCCACCCTTCGGATGGCCTCCTTGGTCGCGGCCTGCCCGCCGACCCCAGGAAGCGTCACGACAAGGTCCTCGGCAAGGGGCGGTTCCATCACCCGGCGGCGGTCGGGCGGCGGAACTCGGAAGTGCCAAGGCTTGGTGGATCCGGGCACCTCGATCCACCCGGTCTTGAGGTCCGACAAGGCGGCGGAGCCATCCGGAAGGAAGATGTCGACGTAGACGCCGCCTTCACCGAGCCACACCCAGCTCATGAAGTAGGCGTGATCTTGGAACTTGGCAGACCAGCGGGCCAGCGTCTCCAGGCGCTCCTTCTGTTCCTTAGTGCCCTTGCCGGCCGGGAACATCTGCTTGGCACGCCTCCGCCGCCCGCGCGCTTCCCCCGCAATCGGCCCATCGGCCAGGTCGTACAGGAGATCGGGCCGTACGCCCGACTTGCCGTATACGCCCTGGAGCTTGCCGGGGAGCACGTCGAAACTACTGAGCCGGTCGGTGGTGTGAGTCCAGTCGAACAGAACCTCGCTTGCGGCACTCATCACGCCGAGCCCGGTACATTCGCTGACGAAGCGCTGGATGTGTCCTGCGCTGGAGTCCAAAGCAGAGCACTTGACCCCGAGCGGGTCCTTGGTCTGGTCGCCGGTGATGTAGCTGAGCAGCAAGCTGATCTCGTGGGTGCGCACGCTCTTGTCGACCTTCTTGCGCAGGTCGCAGGCGAGGGCGTTCACGTTGACCATGGCGGCCAGGGAGACCGGGAGCGGGCCCTGCCCGATCTCGTGGGCTTCGACGGCCTCCGCGCCGGTCTTCCCCTTCTCAACGGTGAAGCGCCACACTCGGGCGCGGACCCTACTCATAGGAGAAGACTACGGTCCGGTTTCCCTGGTGTTTTCGGCCGTCAGTGCGCAGCACTGGGGCCAGGGTCCAGCTCGCCGTCCAGGAGTGCTCGGACGATCCTCTCCGTTCGTGCCGTCATCTCGGGTCCGTGGCCGTCGAGGTTCTGGGCGAGTTCGCTCTGCGGCATGTCGAGTACCTGTTTCATCTCGCCGATCAGGGCGGGCCAGCCTGCCAGCGAGTCAGTCAGTTCGTCCACGTTGGCGGACCAGTCTGCCCGGCGTGCTCCCAGGACGAAGGCGACCAGGAGAACGGCCATGAGGGGCTCGCTGTCGAGGGCGGAGTGTCCGCCCAGACCGGCCGGGTTCTCCTTGCCGGTCATGGCCACAACAGCCCGAGTGAAGACGGGGAGCTGGAGGAAGAGCGCCGCCGCGGCCGGTCGGGCTTCCTCCCATTCGGTATCGGTTGCTTGGCTGAGTGCCTCGGCCATGCGCGGCAGGGAGACGAAGTCGGCAGCGCCGACGAGGACGCTGGCCGGACCGGTGAGCCAGGGGGCGGCGTTCTCCATGCGTTGGCGTCTTCCCGGGGAGACGCCGAGGACCTTCTCGATCGTCTCCGCCTCGTCTTCCGTCACGTCCGGCTGCGTGCCGAGGGCGAAGATCTGCAGCAGGTGCGAGACTGCGGCGGCCCGTTCGCCTGCCGGGACGCGGATCGGGCGGGGCAGAGCGTTCCCGCCTCGCTTCGCGGCCATGGTCGCGGCGACGGCGCCCACGACGGTGTCCAGGCTGTCACCGGGGCCGAGGTTCCGGCGGCGCGTCTCGGTCCGCAGGAGCTGCTGCAGCTCGTGCGACAGCCCGTCGATCACGACGGCTGCGGAGGCGCGGACCGCGGCGAGGGCCAAGGGGAAGTCCTCGACCCACAGCACGACGCGCAGCACGTCCACGTTCGAGGTGCACTCCCGCCACTGTAGGAGGCGGACGAGCTGGCGGTCGCTGCCCGGCGGGTAGACCCAGACCGGGCGGCGACCGTCGTTGCCGACGCGGACGGGACGGGGCATCAGGCCGTCGCGCCGGAAGTCCTCCAACCGTCTCTCGTTCATCGTGCTGAAGCCGGCGGATGTGGCGGCACGAAGAAGGTCATCGCGCTGCAGGACACGGGGTTCAACTGCCATGCGGGGCAGCGTAGGGGGGCGATCGGCCGCCGGGCGAGCCATGTACTCCCGCGCCGGGCCCCTCTAACTTGCAAACGGGTCTTCGGCCGTTGTCACCAGCGGGTTCGCGCTGCTTCTGTGAGTGGGCGGCGCCGACTCAGGCGTCTTTCCTCCCTCTCGAAAGGACTGTTCTATGTCCAGGATTCAGGTAGCGGCCGTGACCGGAATGGCGGTTCGTGTACTCGCGAAGCGGTGGGCCAACGCGAATGGCCTGAGCAGGGAACAGGGCCTCCTGCTCGCCTGGGCGGCCGGCTTCCTCGCTTCGGTGGCGGTCATGCGGGTCTGACTCCCGCTGGCGCGCTTCGGCGCGGCCGTCGCCAATACGTCGAGGGCCCCGGGAACCATGATGGTTCCCGGGGCCCTTCGGGCTGGGCGTCTCCTACTGGAGTGCCGGCCGGGGGACTGTGTCCCTGGTCAGTTGGTGGCCGGGGTCTCCTCCTCGTCTTCCGTCTTCTTGCGCCGTGCGGCGATCAGGGCACCGCCGCCGGCAGCGATCAGGAGGCCGCCGCCGACGAGGAGCCACGCGTTGGAGTCAGCGCCGGTGTGTGCGAGGGAGCCCTTTGCGGGCGGGGTGCTCGGGGTGTCGGTCGGGGGCACCGGTGCGGTGGAGGTGGACTGGCTCGGGGTCGGGGTGGCCGGCGGGGTGGTCGCCGGAGTGGTGGGAGGGGTGACCGGCGGCGTGGTCGGCGGGGTCGTCGGGGGCGTGGTCGGCGGGGTGGTGGGCGGCTGGGTCGGCTTGTCCTTCTTGCTGTTGGCGAAGGTGGCGGTGGTCTTCTCACCGGGCTTGGCTGTGATCTTGACCGGGGTGGTGTCGAGCTCGTAGCCGGTGGGGGCCGTGATTTCGGTGCCGGTGTAGGCGGTGCCGTTGCGGGAGGAGACGGGGAGCTTCGCCGTGGCTGTGCCGTCCTTGCCGGTGGTCAGGGCGATCGCCTTGCCGGTGCCGGTGGAGGGGGTGATGTTGATGACGGCGCCGGCCAGGGGGGTGCCGGTCTTCTTGTCGGTCTTCTTCACCAGCAACTCGGCGGGCTTGAAGGCGTCGATGATCGTGAGCTTCGCGGTGTGCTCGGGGGTGACGATGACGTCCTGGTCGGGGGCCAGGTCGTGGAGGGGGCTGCCGGAGTCGGTCTCCTTGAGACGGTAGGTGCCGGGGTGGACGTTCTCGAAGCGCAGGATGCCGTCGGCGTTCGTCTTGCCGGTCAGGGCCTTGGTGCCGTTGAGGGTGTCGAGGAGGGAGAACACGGCACCGGCGAGGAGGGTGCCGTCCGGGTCCTTCTTGGTGATCTCGACGGCGCCCGGGGGGATCTCGGGTGCGTTGGCGAAGGCGGTCGGGGCCCAGATCAGGGAGCTGGTCGCCAGGGTGGTCGCGGCGAGGGTGGCCGCGGTACGGCGGGTGGCACGCATGAAGAAGGGGGTCTCCTCGGTCAGGTGTGTGGTGGGGGTCGCGTCGGACGTGGAGGTCAGTGGGAGCGGGCAGCCGGCGTCGGGCCGGGGGCTCGGACTGCTCGTACGGCTGGTGGGCTCGTCCGCAGTGGTGTGGAGGTGGCCGCGTGCCGTCGGGCGGCGGCCTGGACGAGGGAGCGCTGCCGGTCCATCGGCAGGCTGGCGATGCGTTCGAGGGCTTCGGCGGTGTCGGGGCCGAGGCGGCGGCCGGTGAGCTGGGTGACAGCCGCGGCTTCGGCGAGCATGCCCTGGTCCAGCGGGAGTCCGAGCATGTCCATGACGTAGTAGCGGGCGTTGCGCAGGGTCCGGGTGATGGGCAGGTCGTCGTGGGTGCCGCTCTCGGCGAGGTCGAGGACGGCCTGGGTCGCTTCGTGGAGGCGGGTGAGCACGACCGTGTCGGTCGCCCAGAGCGTCGCGTGCCAGCGATCGGTCCACGGGCCGGGTTCGGCGAAGCTCCGGGGTGCGGTGATGACGGGGCAGGCGACCTGAACGAAGGTGACGATCGCGGTCCGCAGGCCGGTGAGGTCGGCTCCGGCCCAGGGAGGTAGGCCGTCCTGGTGCCAGTCGCGTATGACGCCACGTCCGTCACCGGACCTTCGTTCGGCGTCGCGGCGGGTGAACGTGCCGTGCTCGCTGAATCGGAGGTGTGCGGTGTCCAGGGTGCCGCGCTCGGCGTCGATGACGGCCAGGCGCAGGCCGTCGTACTGACGGTCCATGATCGTGCGGGCGAACTCGATACGCAGGCGGATCGACGAGTCCGTCGGGTTCGCGTAGTAGACGTCGCCGACGACGGTGCCGAACGGGAGAGGAAGGTCGAGCCGGTCGAAGAATTCCTGCGCGTACAGGGGCAAGGGACTCCTTGGGTCAGCGGCTGGCCGAGCGGCCGGCGGGCGGTGAGGCGGTCGCCAGCGGCCGGGTGCCGGTGCTCCAGCGCGGGACGCTGCGCGTGGTGATCGCCGGGGGCTGGCGCTGGACACGCTGGACGTCGAGCGGGGTCGGTACGGGGGTCTTCGGCGGGGTGAGCGGGGTGAGGTTCGCCAGGGCGGCAAGTTCGGGGGCGAGCTGTTCGCGGTAGCGCAGGACCGGTGTCGGGTCGAGCAGGGCCTGCGCGGTGGCCGCGATCAGGTGGGCGGGTGTGCGGGAGGTGAAGCGGGCTTCGGCTCGGTGCCATCCGGAGGGTCCGGCCCACAGCAGGACCGTCTCCTCGTCGAGGTCATCGCTGCCGACGTCGATGGACACCCCCGCGGTGCCGTCCGGGGCCGTGATCTCGACGTACGGGCCGCGGACACTGCTGGGTCGGCCCCCAGCCCCGAGGGATGTCGAGCCCGGAAGCCGCTGGGTCTGCCAGCCCGCGTCGAGCAGCGGCTGCACTCGTGCTGCCCAGTACGGGGAGGGGGTTTCGATGAAGGGGTCCTGGTCCTTGCGCGCGTCCCAGTCGCGTTCGAGGGCGGTGGTGAAGGCGGCGACGATCTCGGCGGGGAACTCGTTGTTGAAGGTCGCCGACCAGCGGGTCGGGGACGAGGCGTCCTCGCTGGCGGAGATCTTGTAGACGTCGAAGTCGTCGCCGTACCAGCCGATGCGGATGCGCTGGTCGGGCGAAGTGATCAGCATCTGGCAGGGGCCGTCCTCCAGGTGGACGGTGGGCCAGTGCTTCACGGGGACGAAGCCCGCGTCGCCGCACCAGTCGGCCCCTGCGAGGTAGCGCGGGGAGACGTAGACGTCGCCTTCCGGCGTGTACGTCATGCGGCGCCTTCCGTCCCAGGGCCGCCGGGCTGGACGGTGAGGGTGATGTGCTGCGCGGTCTCGGCCAGGCGTTCCTCGACCTTGGCGGCGTCATAGCCGGTGACGACGTAGAGGCCGGCGCGGGCGACGTCGACGTCGCCTTCCGGGGGCAGGACGATCCGATCGCCGACGGCGCCGATCCACTGGACGACGTCGAGCCAGCGACTGCGGTCGGCGAAGGCGCGGTCGATGGAGCGGTGGGTGAGGATGCCGGAGGTCTCCGGGTAGAGCAGGGTGACCCCGGCGGCGCGCAGGCGGGAGTGCTCCAGGTTCGGGGTGGCGCCGCAGGCGAGGTCGGCGGCTATGCGGGGCAGGTCGAGGCCGGTGGCGAGGCGGACGAGGTGGCCGATGAGGTCGCCGCCGATCCTCGCGTTGACCTCGATGATCCGCGGGCCGGTGGCTGTGAGGCGCATCTCGACGTGCTGAATGCCGTGGTCGATGCCGAGCGCGCGGACCGCTGCGGCGGCGATCGGGGCGACCTCGTCGAGCAACGTGTCGGTGGCGTCGACGGTGTGGCCGACCTCTTCGAAGTACGGCTCGAAGCCGAGCTTCTTGCGGGTGACGGCGACCGCGTGGGTGTGGCCGTTCCGCGTGACGCACTCGACGCTGATCTCGGGGCCGTCGAGGTACTCCTCGACCAGGACGTCGGTGTTCTGGCCTCCGGCCAGGGCAGCGCCGGCCGCGGCGAAGTCGAAGGCGGCGGCGAGGTCTTCGCTGGTGTCGACGCGGATGACGCCGACGCTTCCGGCCTGGCCGGCGGGCTTGAGGACGATCGGGTATCCGATGTCCTCGGCCAGGATGGTGGCCTCCAGCAGGTCGCGGACGCGGCCGGAGCGTGCCGAGGGAACCTGGTGGGCGGCGAGGAGCCGGCGGGTGGCGTGCTTGTCGCGGCAGTTCTCCATCACGGCCGGCGGATTGGTGCGCAGGCCGAGGTCCTCGGCGAGCTGCGCGGTGTGGACGAGCAGGTTCTCGTTCCAGGTCAGGACGCCCGCGATGGTTCGGCGGGCACTGATCGCCTGTCCGGCGGCGAGGAGTTGGTCGCGCTGGTACGGGTCGGCGACTTCGTGGTCGACGATGTGCTCGGCTTCCCAGGTGAGGGGCTGCGGGGTGATGACAGCGACGTCGTAGGCGGCGGCGACCTGCCCCAGGCAGTAGCCGCGGTACACCTCGTCGCCGGGGGCGACGACGAGGACCGTGGGGCGGCTGGTGGTCTGCGTCAGGGAGGTCGGGGGGACGGTCACGGGGAGGTCCTTGTCTTCGCTGGTGGTCGGGTGGTGGCGGGTGGCGGCGTCGAGGAGGCGGCGTAGGTCGGTGGCGAGGCCGCCGGGGGCCAGGAGGTGGCCGGCGAGCGTGGTCGCCTCGGCGGAGGTGAGGGCGGCGAGGCGGTCGGTGAGTCCGCGGACGAGGGAGGCGGCGGCGAGGGCTTGGTCGGCGCTGAATCGCGACAGGTGCGGGGTGGTCATGGGGTGGTGGGTGCTCCGGGCTGGGTGGTACGGGGGCTGCGCATGGCGGGCTCGCGGCGCAGGCGCCAGAACGCGCACGCGAGACCGGCGGCCTGGAGGCCGGCGCATGCGGTCAGCACGTGGCCGAGTGCGGCGGCGGGGGTGAGGGCGACGACGATTCCTGCGAGCGGGAAGGGCGTGAGCATCACGAGGATCGTGACGGCGAGGGTGGCGCCGAAGACGGGCTCGGGGATGAGGTGGGAGCGCAGGGTGCGCAGGACGACGGTCATGCCGCCTTCGCCGGCCATGAGGACGGCGGTCAGGGCGAGGAAGGAGGTGTAGTCGCCGGCCTGGGAGACGGCGAGCCCGGCCAGGGCGGCGACGGCGGCGCTTGCCGCGCCCGCGGGCCACAGGCCGAGGCGGTCGATCGCGAACCGGCACAGGGCGACGGCGAGCAGGGAGGCGGCTGCGGCAGCGGACCAGATCAGGCCGACGGCGGCGCTGGACTGGCCGAGGTGCTGGACGACGATGACCGGGGCAGCGGCCTGCAGGACGCCGGTCGCCATGTTGGAGACGGTCAGGCCGGTGATGAGCCAGGCCAGTGCCGGGATGGAGACGAGGGTCTTCCAGCCGGTGCGCAGTCCGGCGAGTGCGGGCGCCGGTGGCGGGACGAGGCGCGATTCGCGGTGCCAGGGGGCGAGCAGGGCCCCGAGCAGTGAGCAGGCGGCCATTGTCAGCAGGGTGCCGGTGACGCCGACGGCGTGCAGGAGGAACCCTGCGAGCGCAGGTCCGGCGAGGGTGGCGGTCTGGTCGATGCCGAGGAGGACGGACTGCACCCGGTGGGCGCGGTCGCCGGCGTCTTTGCTCGCGGTCGCGCCGGCGGTCTCGGCGGCGATGTAGGAGAACTCCGTGACGACTCCGGTGATCGCGGCGAGCGCCATCACGGTGATGGTGGCTCCCGTGCCACCTGCCTGGGTGGGCAGGATGAAGGCGGCGGCCACGACGACCATGGCGCGCAGGACCGAGGCGATGCGGAACACGCGCTTGGTGCCGTGCCGGTCCACGACCTGTCCAGCGAGCGAGAAGGCGGCGAGCCTGGGCAGCCACTCCAGGGCGAAGGCGATGCCGGTGAGGGTGGCGGACTGGGTGGTGGCCAGCACGATCAGCGGGATGCCGTACGTGGACATCGCGAAGGCGCCGGCGTCGGCGGTACGGGGGAGGTAGATCCGCCGCAGCAGGGAGAGCTGGGGCGGCAGAGCGTGCCGGGGTCCGGCGATCACGAAGTCGGTCATGTGCTTTCGTCGGAGATCAGGAGCGGCGCCCGCCGCAAGCGGGTGGAAGACGAAGACGAAGTAGGAGGAGGAGAGGGAGCGGCTACCGTCCGCCGCGGCGGGGCGACGGAAGGCGGGAAGGTGCCGGGGGCGGCTTGGGAGCGCCGTTCAAGTCGGCGTAGCTGTTGGTGAGCAGCCGCAGGAGTTGGATGCCTTCGCCTCTGCGGGCGACGAGCGCGTCGATCTCGCTGCCGAGGGACTGCAGGAGGCCGTCGGTGGAGCCGAGTCGGTAGCGGTCGCGGCCCTGCGTCACGGACTGGAGCTGGCTGATGGCCATGTCCGCCCGCTGCAGCAGCGTCTGCTGCACCTCATCGACGTTGTCCGTGGTCTCACGGATCAGGTCAGCGACGGTGGCGAGGGCGGTGCCGGGCTGGTGGGAGCGGAGGACGAGGCCGCGGGCGGCAAGGGCGTCGCGGACGGTCTTCGTGCCCAGGGCCACCACTGGCCGCGGCTCGGCGGCCTCGCTCACCGGCGTATGCCTCCCGCCGGAGGCACCATAGCCTTGACCGGGCGGGCGACCGGCGGGTGGGAGAAGAGATCGCCGGACTTCCACGAGGCCACCGCAGGGGCCGTCCTCAGCACGGCGCCGGCCACCACTGTCTTCGAGGTGTGCTGGGTCGGCACCGCGGCCGGCCGGGCCGGGGCACGGCGGGCGGGGGGCTGGCCGGTTGCCCAGGCGGTGAGCGCCTCGTAGGCGGGGGTCAGGCCCCGGCCGGCGGCGGTGAGCACGAACTTCCCTTCGTGGTCCCGCGTCACGAGGCGCTTGTCCGACAGGTGCTTGAGCGGGTGGTAGACGGCCGTGGGGTGAGCGTCGACGAGTACGGAAGAGGCGAGGGCCGCGCCGGTGGTGGCGCCGCGGTCGCGGAGCGCCCACAGGATCGTGGTGGCGTGCCGTCGCGAGATCAGGTGGAGGGCGTCCTCAACCTCCTCGGCCTTGGCCGCCGGACGGGTCGTGTTCTTCTTGGTGACGGGGTCCTTCACGGTGGGCCGCTCCAGGTGCTTGCTCCCCCACGCGGCGAAGTGGTCGAGGACGGGCAGCAGAGCGGCACCCCGGTCGGTGAGCGTGTAGATGACGTGGCGGCGGGTGTGCTCGGTGCGCCGTACCAGGCCGGCGGCCTGCAGATCGCGGACCTTCGGGTGGAGCTGTCCGTCTGCCATCCACGGCATCCGTGCCTTGAGGTCGGAGTAGCGGGCGGGCTCTGTGAGGCTCATCAGCACCCAGGCGTTCCACCTCGGCGAGATCGCCTCCAGGGCCTGGACCACCAGGTCGATGTCACGGGGTGCGGGGGCGGGCAGGCCGGATGCGGGCATGGAGATACTCCTGAGCGTGGTGGTGGGGTGTTCAGCGGGTTCGCGCGGTGGTCGCGGCCGGGGCGGGCGTCTGGGCGACGGGCGTGGCGGCGGGGGCCGGAGCGCGGTGAAGGCTCCGCATCACGGCGTTGGCGTGGCGGGCCTGAGTGTCGCGGATGGCGACGGACTCGGCGATCCGGCGGCTGCAGTCGAGGAGGTGGCCGGGAGTCGCGGGACCGATGCCGCGGCCCGGGTCGGCGAGCTGAAGAAGCCGCTCGCGCTGGAACTCGATGTTCTTCTCGGCCAGTTCAACGGCGGACAGCGACCCAAGGAGGGCGGCCAGCATGGTCGGCTGGTCGGTGGTGGCGGAATGTGCCTCAAGGTCGGCCCGGGGTCTGCCGTAGAGGGATTCGATCCGCTCGGCGAGTTGGTCGGCTACGGGGTGGTGCAATCAACGTCCCTTCGCCCGTTGGACCGTTATCTGTTCCGCAGGTACCGCTCGGGCAGTGATCGTCGGCTGGTTGAACGTCACTGCGCGTTGATGCTCCGGCGGTGGTTCGGATCGCAGGACCTTGTCGAGGACCGTCAGGTAGCCGCGTCGGGCCTGGAGTGCGGCCTCCATCCACTGGGCGTCCATCCGCAGGTCGTCCTCGGACAGTTCGTCCATCGGGCGGTCCGGAGCGCTGCGGTCGTGGACGCGGTCGCGGACCCTGGCCACGTGCTGCTCGGCCACCGCGAGGAACGCTCGCAGTTCCAGGGCTTCGCGCAGGTGCCGGGTGTGCTCGGGGGCGGCGAGGAGCTGGTCGAGCGGGGCCCCGAAGACCTCGGCGAAGCGCTCGTCCCGGCTGCTCGGCTTGATGGTGGTGCTCATCGGCGGGTCCTTGCGGATACGGGGGCGGGCTGCGGGACCGGGGTGGTGGTGAGTACGGGTCCGGTTCTCCGGGCGGCGCGGCTGGTGGCCGGCTGCTCGGGCAGGGGGTAGTCCTCCAGGAGGTGGCGCACGGTCAGCGCCCGGCCGTCGCGGATGGTCAGCGCGGTGTCGACGCGCTGCGCGAGCGTCATGACCTGTTCGTCCAGCTCGCCGGCGGGGGCGGACTGCAGAGCGCCGAGCAGCTCGTCCTCGGCCGAGGTGAGCAGGCGCTGGGCCTCTTCGAGGTCGTCGTACCAGCGGATGACCGCGCTGGGCAGGAACGAGATGGTGCCGCGGGCGGCGGCCACGGCCTCGCGCAGTTCGTCCACGGGGACGCCGAAGCGGTCCTCGATCTCGCGGGCGACGGCGCGCAGGACATCGTCGGGTTCGTCGGTCACGGGCAGACTCCTCTCCTTGACGCGGACAGGGGGGAAGGTCCGGAAGCTGTCGCTCCGGGCGGGTGATCTCTAGGATCCGGAGAATCCCCGGTTCACCTAACCGGGGATTTGCTGGTACCTTTCGCCGCTCTCGCCGGGTGGTCATCGCTTCCGGCCCGGGGCGGTCGTCGGGCCGGCAGGCTTCGCCGGGGACCGTGGGGAGTTGGTGGCCCGGGGCCTGGACAGCGGCGTGCTGCGGTCGTCCAGCCAGGCGAGCGCCGCGTCCGCGGTGCCGAAGGCGCCCTCGCGCAGCTGGTGGGTGTGGGCCCGCAGGTCGGTGGTTTCCAGCAGGAGCCGGTAGGGCTGCGGCCCTGTGCGGTCTTCGGCTTCCAGGAGGACGACGGTCTCCTGGGTCGGGTATCCCTCGCCGGTGTAACTCATCACGATCGAGAACTGGTTGCCGTGGTCGCGGAAGCGCTGCTCCAGCCCGGTGGTCATCGTGTCGGCGGGGCTGGTGCCGATGTCATCGGACCGGCTGATGGCGGAGGGCGGGCAGTGGCGCTGGATGAGCCAGGACTGCGCGAGTGCGTACAGCGGGAGGCGTGCGCCGGCGAAGGTGAAGGTCCGTGCCTCGGTGTCGCGGGTGAGATGCAGTGCGAGGAGCTGTGGTTCGCCGGGCAGCCCGTACATGGCGGAGGTGTCATGGAAGACGAAGAAGCTCTGCCGGCCGTCGGGGGTGTGGTGCTGAGCCAGCGTGGTCAGGTCGGTCTCGCTCAGGGCGATGCGGTCGCCGAACTCCCGCTCCACCGCTGCTGAGGCCGGTCGGTAGCCCTGAAGACGAAAGGCGGGTTCGTAGCCGGAAGCGGACAAGGGTCTCCTGGGACTTCGGTTCAGCGCGTGCGGGTGGCGGCGTCGGGCCAGGCACCGGGGCGTGGCGCGGGACGGCTCGTGACACGGCTGGACGGGCGAGCGGCCAGCGCGGCGCGGCCTGCGTCGGTGAGAGCGACCGGCTGTCCGGCGTGCAGCGGGTGGCTGGTGTCGCGGTCGACGAGCCCGGCCGTCTCCAGCCGGGCGAAGTCATGCTGGCCGATCCTGGTGCCGGAGGCGGTCACAACGGAGAGCCGCTGGGTGAGCAGGTGCTCGCGGAGCTTGGCGCCCTGGCCGATCGCCAGGAGCAGGGCGATGTCGTGGGCTTTCAGGTCGGCGTGGCCGGCCGGGGTGCGGGCGGCGTTTGCTTCGACGGGCTCGAGGACGTCGGACAGCTCCGTCTCGCGAACGCCGCGGATGCGCACAGCCTCCTGGAGCTGCGTGACCGTGCGGCCGATGCGGTCAAAGAGCGCGGAGTCCATGGGGTACTCGCCGCTGGCGAGGCGCTGGAGGAGCACGCGGTAGAAGGTGACGGACCGCTCGGCGCTGGACAGGGATCGGTGGGCGGCGGCGACGCTCTCGGTCTGCTCGTCGAGCAAGCCGCGGTCGTGGTCGCGCCAGAGCCGGTCGACGGTGTAGCCGACGGCAAGCTCGACGCGGTGGTCGAGGGACGTCAGCGCCTTGCGGACGGGCGTCGTCGTGGACCGGGGCACGTTCGCGCGGCCCCGGTCACTGCCGTCGGCAGCCACGCCGCCCCGCAGCGTCCTCGTCGCCGGCGCGGTCGACGGCTTCATAGCAGTCCGGGGAGCAACTGTCGGGGTCCTCCTCGCAGGAGGACTCCTCCGCGGGAGCGCAGCAGCAGGGGGCGGACAGCAGGACGGCGAGTTCCTGACCGGCGGCAATGCGGTCGATGAGGATCTCGGTGCAGGCGTGGAAGCCGTCCGGCGTGATGTCCGGGTGCGGATTGGTCAGGGCCTCCAGCAGGCGGCGCTCCAGCTGCTGGACCTCGATGTAGGTCTCCAGCAACGCGCGGTGGTGGGGGTTCTCCGGCTCGGCCGGGAGCTCAAGGAGGTTCTCGCCGAAGTGGTCAAGGAAGTTCGGGAAGGCTGTCAACGTACGGCTTTCGTGGTGAGGACGGTGGGCTGGGCGGAACGGGGAAGGCCGGGGGGCGGGCCGGGCTTCGGGATCTCGCGGTAGGCGTCGATCTGGGGTGAGCGGGTGCGTGCGGCATGCGCGCGGGCGCCGACCGGACGGTGGTCGATGCCGAGGCGCCGGGCCACGGTGTCGTAGATGTCGTGGTTGGCCCGGGGGCGGACGGCCACGACGTGGATCTCCATGGGATAGGCCGAGGCCGGCGGGGCCGGCCTCAGCGCGTAGACGATCCGCCAGGCGGCCTGGCGGTCGACGTAGAGCTTGCGCAGTCCGGCGAGTTCGGCCGTGAGCTTGCCCCCGTGCCGGTCGGCGTTGACGACCTCCTGGAGCAGCGCGAGCGACAGGTCCCGGATGTCGCTGGGGGCCTGGAGCAGGTCGGTCAAAGCGCGAGGGTCGAAGGTGAGGCCGAAGGCGGGCGGCCGGCCCTCGGCGATCACTCCTCCGCCTGCGCCGTCTCAGCGTCGCGGGCTACGGCGCGCACGGAGCGGCCAGGGCCGCGAAGGAGGCGATGTGACGGTCGCTCGGGGTCGGTCTGGCAGGCGGACAGCGGTCCGCCGGCGGCCCGGATGGCGGCCATGCAGTGCGTGAGGAAGTCCCGGTGCCATACGAAGGGACCGGCCGGTCCGGCCTCGGGGTCCTTGTGCTGCAGGTAGGCCATCCACAGGGCGTGGAGCCAGGCGACGACGTCGAGGTGTTCCTGCCACTGGTCGCACCATGGGGAGGCGGTCGTGACCTCGCTCCCGTAGGTGGGCATGAGGAAGTCCTCCACCCAGTCGGTGAGCAGGTCCAGCTCGCTCTCGTACTCCTCGCCGTCCAGCTCCAGAATCGGACGCGGCTCCGGCGGCATCATCGCCGCGGACGGCATCGGCGGCAGGCCGAAGCCGGGCAGCGACACCGGTCCCGGTGCGGCGGCGAGGTGGTCGAGCTGCCGCGCCTGCTCGGCGGAGCGGTCGAGCAGCTTGCGGACGGTGGCCTGGATGCTGTCCAGGTCGCCTTCCGGAAGGCGCACCGGGTCGAATTCCCCGGCGGCGCCGAATTCCTCCAGAGGGTCAGGCTCCAAGGAAATCTCCTCCTCCGGCGCACACGGCAGCCGGAAATTCAAGAACGGGTGATGGGACGGCAGGGCCCGAATGCGCGCAGGCGCGGATAACGAACCGCCCGTAACTCGCGGTTGCGCGCATCCGGGTCAGGACGTCAGGGTGAGGTCGTCCTGCCCGAGGGTCTGCTGGAGCGTTTCGGTGAGGCGGTCGGAGGCGATCTCGGCGTAGTGCCGGGTCTTCTCGACGCCGATGAAGTCGCGACCCTCCAGGAGAGCGGCCACGCCGGTGGAACCTGAGCCGCAGGTGAAATCGAGGACGGTGCCGCCGGGCGGGGAGATCTTCACCAGCTCGCGCATCACCTCGACCGGCTTCTGCGTGATGTGCTGCCGGGCCTTGCCCGACGGCTGCGACGCCGAGTAAAGGCCGGGCAGGTAGACGGGATTACGGGAGCCGTCGATCGCACCGTTCGACGCCCACACGATGAACTCACAGGACTGCTTGAAACGGCCCTTCTGCGGGCGGACCTGCGGCTTGTGCCAGGCCAGGACGCCACGCCACAGCCATCCGGCCGCCTGGATCGCGTCGGTAGTGACCGGCAGCTGCCGCCAGTCGGTGAACAGGAGCGCCGCACCGCCGGGCTTCGTCAGCCGGTGGGCCTCGGTCATGATCTGCGTCAGCCAGTAGCCGTAGCTCCTTTGGTCCATGTTCTCGCCGGGGAAGTCCGCCAGCTCATGGCCGGCGTCGGCGGAGGTGTACTTCTGTCGAGCGGTACGGGAGGTGCGCTCCTTCGCGGTCCGCCCGCCGGAGTTGTACGGCGGGTCGGTGATGACCGCGTCCACGCAGTCGTCCGGAAGGCCGGCCAGGACGCCGAGCGCGTCGCCGTGGTGAAGGGAAAAAGGCAAAGGGGTACCCCGATTCGGGTCACGAAAGAGAGTGGGAATCCCGCCTCGCACTGAATGCGGGCGCCGCGGCGGCGAATACAGGCACGGAAGGCCGGCATGCCGAAGGAGAGCGGCGGGCAAGCGGGGGAAGCCACACTGTAGGACACGATTCCCGGTTGACCCCTGCGAGGCGAGAAATTAGGTCAACCGGGAATCGGCACCTACAGTCTGACCACCGCCCGGCCCCAGCTGCCGAACGGCCACCCCTCCCCCTGCCTTCTGGAGGCACAGCCTTGTCCTGACCCCGCTCCCGACGCCCCCGAGGACGCCCGACCGGCGAGAGGCAACTCGCCCCGCGGCCACTCCTCCCAGGCTTTCCGATCACCTCATCCCGGCCCTCGCGCCCTTCTCACCTCGGACCAGCGCGGCCGGACTTCACCTCAAGGACCACTCGTGACACAGCCGTACCCTCCCCTGCCTCCAACCCTGCGCAGAACCCTCGCTCCCTCGGGAGGCTCGGCGGATTGAAGGGCATAGCCGCAGCCGTCGGCGTCGTCGTCCTCTCTCCGCTCCTCCTGGCCGGCGCAGCCGCCACAGCGGCTGCCGCCAGCAGCTCCGCTTCCCGCGCCACGCAGTGCGATGTCGACAACACGGTCGACGCCAACGCCGTCGCCCAGCAGGTCGCGGGCATCCTCGGCGGCTCCGGCGCCACCCCCGGCATCCAGATCAAGGGCCTGGAGCTACCCGCCGAGCAGATCCCTCACGCCAAGACGATCATCGCCACCGGGATCGCCATGAAGGTCCCCGAGCGCGGCCAAGTCGTCGCCCTCGCGACCGCGATACAGGAATCCCGCCTGCGCAACCTCCGCTACGGCGACCGCGACAGCCTGGGCCTGTTCCAGCAGCGGCCGAGCATGGGCTGGGGCACCGCCGAGGAGATCCTCGACCCCGTCCATGCCTCCACTCGCTTCTACGAGGGACTCCTCAAGGTCGCGGGCTGGCAGCAGATGACGATCACCCAGGCCGCCCAGGCCGTCCAGATCTCCGGCTATCCCGACGCGTACGCCCAGTGGGAGTCGCTCGCCCGTGCTCTGCAGGAGGCGATCGTCAAGACCCTCCCTCAGGGCGGAGGCGAAACCGGGGCTCCGGGCGGCCCGGCGGGCGGCGGCTGCCGACCCGGCGAGGACGGAACGCAGTGGGGCGAGATCCCCCAGGGCACCGTCCCCGCGGGCTACAAGATTCCCGCCGACGCCTCCCCGAAGGCCCGCACGGCGATCGACTGGGCGATGCACCAGCTCGGCACCCCGTACCAGTGGGGCGGTACCTGCAAGGACTCCCACGGACCGGATCCGATGGGCCGCTGCGACTGCAGCTCCCTGATGCAGGTCGCCTACGCGAAGGCCGGCGTCACCCTCACCCGCACCACGTACACCCAGGTCAAGGAGGGCGCCCCGGTCCCGGTCACCGCGCTCAAGCCCGGTGATCTGCTCTTCACCCGCGGCACCGCCGCCGTCCCCGAGCACGTCGGGATGTACATGGGAGCGGGTCTCGTGATCAACGCGCCGAAGACCGGGCGCCCCGTGCGGATCGAGAAGGTCGCCGACTGGCAGATCCTCGCCGTCCGCCGCATCCCCGCCCTCAACTCCTAGCGCTCCCCGCCCGCTTCCCGGGCCACGGGCCGCTTCCCCCGGCCGCCGCGAGCCGCATGCCGCCGCGCGCCTTCCCCTCTTCCTCTTTCCCGCTGGGCCATCTGTCCTGCGCTCGCAAGGAGTTCGACCATCCCCACCCTCGCTCACCTCCAGCAGATAGCCGACCGCGTCACGTACCTGGCCTACGACCCCGGCGTCTCCCCGAAGGGCGGCTTCCTGCCGGGCCTGGACCTGCTGCGCAACGTCGTCAGCTCCATCAACATGGCCGCGATCATCGCCGTCGTCGGCGCCCTCGCCGTCTCCCTCGGCGTGTGGGCCTGGGGCCACCACACCGGTGGCCACCAGGCCGAGGCCAACGGGAAGAAGGGCGCCCTCGTGTCCGCGGGCGCCGCGCTCGGTCTCGGTGCCGCCAACGGGATCATCGCGTTCTTCTCCACGCTCGGCACGCAGGTCCGCTGATGGGCAAGCGCTCCCGCCCACGCGTTCGCGCCGCCACCGCGCACTGGTCCACCGGCCGGCGCGTCGCCGTCCTCGCCGCGGTCCTGGCCCTGCTCCTGGCCGGCGCCGGCCTTGCCGCCTACCTCACTTCCGGCGGCGGCCGGGGCAAGGCACCCTCCGGCAAGCCGTCCGTCAGCGGTCCGGCCGCCCGTCCAGGCACGTCCGCACCCGTCGCGGAGGCTGCGACGGGGACGGTCTCCCCGCCGCCGCAGCTGTCCGATCCTCTCGCCTACGGCCGCGCCGCGGCGGTGATGCTCTGGTCCTACGACACCCGGGCCACCACCCGCGACCAGCAGCTCGCCGGCATGCACGCGTGGATGACGACCGAGACGAAGTACACCGACTGGACCTCGATCCAGGCTCAGGTGCCCGACCCGCTGCTGTGGTCGCGGATGCACGACCAGGGCCAGCACGCCACCGCGACGGTCTCCCAGTCGCACTTCCCCTCGGCGTTCAAGCAGGCCCTGGCCGAGAACCCGGCCGCCCTGACCGAGGCGTACATCTACGCCGTCACCGTCACCGGCAAGCAAGCCATCACCTGGAAGGACGGCGGAGGCGGCGCCGAGGACCGCTCGGTCACCCTCGCCGTGCAGTGCCGGCCCAGCGCCGACTGCGCCCTGGTCGCCATCGCGCCGAACACCGCCCCCTGACCCGCAACAGATAGGAGGAGTCCGTCGTGGACTTCTGCGCTCTTCCGGTCGCGGGCAAGCTCTGCGACGCGGCCGACGCGATCGACTTCGTCTCCGACCCGGGGAAGGCGATCACCGAAGGCATCGGCAACTGGATCGCCAAATCCTGCGGCGAACTCGCCGCCGCAGCAGCCGACCTGGCCGCCGAGGCCGTCAACACCACCACCAAGATCGACCTCGGCGCCGGATGGTTCCGCGACAACTACGAGATGCTGCTGCCGATCGGGCTGACCATCCTCGTCGCCACCTTCTGCGCCCAGCTTGTCCGGGCCGCGATGAAGCGCGACGGACAGGCACTCGGCCAGGCGTTCACCGGCACCGTCGGCGGCGTGATCTTCTGCTTCGCTGCCATCGCCCTGACGACGGTCGCGATCGAAGTCGTCGACGCCTTGTCCGACTCGCTGTTCGCGGCAGCCGGCACCTCGATCGACGATGCTGTCCGCCGCATGGTGAAGGTCTCGCAGATCGCGGCGATCTCCCCGCTGGGCTGGCTGGTGGCCGCCCTCGCAGCCCTCGGCGCCGCCGTCGGCGCTGTCATGTACTGGTGCGTCATGATGGTCCGCAAGGTCGGCATCCTCGTGCTCGTGACCCTGGCGGTCTTCGCCGGAGCGGGCGGCGGATGGGAGGCTGCCCGCCGCTGGCGGCGCGGCTGGATCGAGGCGACCGCCACCCTGATCGTCTCCAAGCTGTTGATGACCGTGGTCTTCCTCCTCGGCATCTCCGCCATGGGCAAGACCGACGCGGACGGCGGGATCGCCGCGCTCGCCGACGTCATGGCCGGCATCGTCATCATGCTCTTGGTGATGCTCTGCCCCTACGCGACCTTCAAGTTCGTGCACTGGGCGGCGGAGTCCACCGACGGTGAGACCCTGCACCGCTCCGGCGGGGCTGGTGCCCAGCTCGCCAAGCAGCACGCCGAGAACGCGACCCGCAAGGCGGCAGCCGCAGCAGCCACCGCGGGAACCGGCGGCGCCGCCGCCGGGGCCGGAGCTGCATCGCCGCAGGGCCCGGCCGCAGGATCCGGCGCCTTCCCCGGCGACATCGCCTCCAGCCCCTCCGGAAGCGGTGGCGGCACCGGAGCATCACCGGCCATGGACAAGGTCCAGAGCGGCCTGAACGAGGCAGTCAGCTCCATGCCGACCAACCCGGCGGCCCAGGACTCGGGCAACTCCGTCGGGGCCGGCAACAGCGCCCCCGGCGGACCTCCCGCGGGTGCCACACCGCGCAGCACGCAGGACGGAGCGCCTCCGAGCGCCGGCGTCGTCGGTGCCGCGCAGGGCTCCGAGTCCGGCACGGGCGGCAGCCCGTTCACAACGCCGCAGTCCCCCGCCGGTTCCTGACACCCGACACTCCCCTGGTTCCCGGGACGGGACACGAACGCTGTGTCCCGTCCCGGGGGCCGCCTCCTTCGGAAAGCCCTTGCCTTGTCTGACCTCACGATCACCCCGATGACGGTGAAGTTCCCGACCAGGTCCCGCCGCGGGATCCTGCTCGGCCTCTCGCTGCCCCAGCTCGCCCTCACCTCCGCAGCACTCGCGCTGCTCCTGGTCACCGTCGTGACCACCGGCCTGCCCGGCGCCCTGATCCTCACCCCGCTGTGGGCGGGGGTCGCCGCCCTCGTCGCCGTCCGCCGCCGGGGCCGGTCCCTGATCGACTGGGCGCCGATCGTCGCCCGCTACGCGCAGCGCCGCCGCACCGGGCAGACCCTGTGGCTCGCCCGTCCGGTGTCCCGCCCGCGCGCCGAAGGAACCCTTCACCTGCCGGGAACAGCCGCTTCGATCAAGGTGGTCACCCCGGCCGACGGCCAGGCAGCGGCTCTGCACGATCCCCACCAGCAGACCCTCACCGCGGTCGCCCGGGTGACCAGCCGCGCCTTCGCCCTGCTGGACCCCGCCACCCAGAACTCTCACGTCCAGGCGTGGGGGCGGGCCCTGGCCGGGATCGCGCGCACCGGGCACGTCGCCACCGTCCAGGTCCTGGAGCGGACCGTCCCCGACTCCGGCGACACCCTGACCCGGCACTGGAACACCCACGGCCGGCCCGGTACACAGCTCGCCGGCCAGGTCTACAGCGATCTCGTCGCCTCCGCCGGCCCGGCCGCCGCCCCGCACGAGACGTACCTGGCCATCTCCCTCGACTTGAAGGCCGCCAAGCGCCTGATCAGCCAGGCCGGCGGCGGGCTGCCCGGAGCCTTCACCGTCCTCGGCCAGGCCACCTCCTCCCTCACCCAGGCCGCCCGCAACGCCGGTCTGACCGTGAACGGCTGGCTGAACGCGCGGGAGATCGCAGCCGTCATCCGCACCGCCTACGACCCCAAGGCCCTGGCCGCGCTGCAGCAGTGGTCGGACACCGGCCGCGCCGAAGCCGACCCCGCCGCCGCTGGCCCCGTCGTCCAGGTCGAGGAGCCTGACCGGCTCATCACCGACACGGCCCGCCACACCACCTACTGGGTCGAGAACTGGCCGCGGACCGAAGTCCTCGCGGGCTTCCTCCACCAGCTGCTGTTCACCGCCGGGGTGCGCCGCTCCTTCTCCCTCATCTACGTCCCCCAGGGCTTCGAGTCTGCGATCCGCGACGTCCAGCGCACCAAGGCGACGATCATCGCCGACGCCAACGAGCGCGCCCGCCGCGGACAGGTCGACTCCGAAGCTGACGTCGTCGAGTACGGCGACGTCAAGGAACGCGAGAGGCAGCTCATCGCCGGCCACGCCGACGTCGCCATGACCGGCCTGCTCACCGTCTCCGCCGACACCGACCAGGCCCTGGACGCAGCCTGCGCCCAGATCGAGACCGCCGCCGTCACCGCCCAGGTCGACCTGCGCCGCCTCGACTACCAGCAGCCCGACGCGTTCGCCCTTGCCGCACTCCCCCTCGCCCGCACCGCCCAGGAGAAGTAGGGCCCCGCCGCCTGATCCATCCAGGCCACCGCAGAAAGACCCCCACCCTCTTGGCCACCACCACGACCGACCCGACGGACGCCCACCCGTACCTGCGGGCCGCGACCGCCGGCATCCGCCACCACGCCCGGTCCATCGGCCGGGGCACCCCGGCCGACCGGCGCCACCTCGACAACCTGCACGAGCACGTCACCCGCCTGCACCTGCTCCTCGACCAGCTTGCCGAGACCGTGCGCCCCGAACACCCCACGTCAGGACGGCATCTGGCCACCGCGCACCTGCGGCTGTGGCAGGCCACCGCCAGCCTCCACGACGCCTTCCACACCCTGCCCGCCGCCCCCGCCTGCACCCCCGACCGGCTCCCCGACGGCCCGCTCGTCCTCACCATCTGCCAGCGCCACCTCGCCTCCGGCCACGCCGTCCGCCGCAAGACCACCCCGGCCGACCACGGCACCGCCTGAGCCACCTCGCGCAGAAACGATCCCCCAGCCATGTCCCGACACCGCCCCGGACGACGGGCTCGCCGCGCCTCGGCCAGCCCCCTGTTCACCCCGCACGGCGCCGACCGCACCACCCGGCGCGCAGCCCGCAAGCAGCTCGCCGAAGCCCGCGCCAAAGCGCAGGCCGCCGCCGTGGAGACCACCGGCGCCACGGCGGCGGAGGCAGAGATGCCCGCGCCGCTCTACGCTCCCGCCGGCCGCCCCGGCACCGCCTCCGCCCGCGGCAAACGCCTGCGCCTGCCCGCCCACCGCATGACCACAGCCACCGCGAGCGGCGCCTACCCCTTCCTCGCCGAAGGTGGCCTCGGCGCCGAGGGCATCTACATCGGCCGCGACGTCCACGCCGAAGGGTCCTTCGTCTTCGACCCCTTCTCCCTGTACGGGAAAGTCGAGGGCTTCACCAACCCGAACATCCTTCTGGCCGGGGTCATCGGCCAGGGCAAGTCCGCCCTCGCGAAGTCCTTCGCGCTCCGCTCGGTCGCCTTCGGCTACCGCGTCTACGTCCCGTGCGATCCGAAGGGCGAATGGACGCCGGTCGCCACCGCGCTCGGCGGCACTTCCATCGCCCTCGGCCCCGGGCTCCCGGGACGGCTGAACCCGCTTGACGCCGCCCCGAAGCCTCCGTCCATCTCGGACGCGGACTGGGCCGGCGAGGTCCGCAAACGGCGCTTGCTCCTGCTCGGTTCCCTCGCCCGCACCGTCCTCGGCCGCGACCTGCTCCCCATGGAGCACACCGCCCTCGACATCGCTCTGGACGGAGTCGTCCAGGCCGCCACCGCCGCTGGCCGAGCCCCGCTGCTCGGCGACATCGCCCACACCCTCGCCCAGCCCCACCTCCTCGACGCCGCCGCCGGCACCGTCTCCGGCCACCTCGGCGACGCTGCCCGCGACCTCTCCCACGCCCTGCGCCGCCTCGTCCACGGCGACCTCGCCGGCATGTTCGACGCCCCCTCCACGGTGGCCTTCGACCCGACAAGCCCGATGCTCTCCATCGACCTGTCCCGGCTCGGGGGATCCGGCGACGACACCGCGCTGGTACTGGCCATGACCTGCGCCTCAGCGTGGATGGAGGCAGCACTCACCGACCCCGACGGCGGCCGGCGCTGGATCGTCTACGACGAGGCGTGGAGGCTGATGCGCCACCCCGGCCTCCTCCAGCGCATGCAGGCCCAGTGGAAGCTGAGCCGCGGCCTCGGCATCGCCAACCTCATGGTCATCCACCGGCTGTCCGACCTGCTCACCGCGGGCGACGCCGGATCCCAGGGCCGCGCCCTCGCCGAAGGACTCCTGGCCGACTGCTCCACCCGCATCATCTACCGCCAGGAAACCGACCAGATCCAGGCCGCCGCCACCCTCCTCGGCCTCACCGCCGTCGAGACCGAGGCCATCTCGCAACTCACCCGCGGACGCGGCCTGTGGCGCGTCGCAGGCCGGAGCTTCGTCGTCCAGCACCTCCTCCACCCCACAGAGAAGTCGCTCTTCGACACCGATGCCCGCATGCACTGAGTGCCCAACCGACCAACACCACAGATCGGCAGGACAACACCATCGACCTACACCCGACCACCGCGCTCTTCCCCCTACTCGACGAGGAAGAGCTCCAGTTCCTCGCGGACGACATCCGCGAACACGGCCTCGACAACCCCGTCGTCCTCGACACATCGGGCCGGATCCTGGACGGCAAGAACCGACTTCGGGCCTGCGAGATCGCCGGCATCGAGCCGACCTACACCACCTACGAAGGCGACGACACCGGCCGGTTCGTACTGTCGGCCAACAAGCAGCGCCGGAACCTGACCAAGGGCCAGCTCGCCATGATCACGGCTAAGTCGCATTCACTCGGTGAACATGACGGACGTTCTCCGGGTGGACAGTCCGTTCGTTCACTCAGTGAGCAGGCCGGCGTCTCGGTAGGACGCATCGGACAGGCCAGCATGGTCCTGCGGCATGCGCCGGACCTGGCCGAGGCCGTCATCAACGGCACGATGGGCCTGAACGAGGCGTACTCGGTAGCGCAGAAGAACAAGGCCCAGGCCGAATCGTCGGAGGCCCAGCTCGCACGCCTGCGTGCCGAGGACCCCCAACTGGCCGACCGGGTCGCCGAGGGCGAACTCACCATCCAGGGCGCATGGGCGGAACGCAAGGCCCGGCAGGAGGAAGACCTGCGGCAGCGCCGGGTTGCCACCAGCCTGCTCTGTGAGGTTCTCCCCGCCCTCGCTCAGATACGCGGCAGCCGCACCTTCGCCCAGTACGACCCCGAACTCGCCCCGCCCGGCCGCGCCGTCACCCGCGAAGTGATCGAGCACGCCGCAACCGCCCTGGCCGAAATCGCCACCGTTTGGAAGGACCGCGACCTCCCGTGAAGTACTCCTCCGACCCCCAGCTGCGCCAGCTCGCCCTCGAAGCCGCCCAGCACGTCACCACCGACGTCGGCCGTATGCACAAGGACGACTTCCTCGACGACCTGTGTGCCCGGATCCGCGAGCGCGACGACCTGGAGGGCGCCGTCCTGAGGAAGGCCGCCCAGGGCCTGATGCGGGACCTCGGCGAGCGCCGCAGCCCTCGCCGCAACAAGAGGACCGGCGGCCTGTACCACCCCGAGAGCATCATCAAGCTCGGCAACGGGATCTGGGTGTGGATGAAGCACACCACCCCGACGGACATGACGCAGTGGGGCCTGATCTCCTCGCGGAACACCGTCCGCACCATCACCGCCGCCGCGGACACCCAGCAGTACATCCACGAGCGCACCGACGCCTTCCGCTCCCACCCCGGAATCTCCAGCCTCCACCCGCTGGAGGAAGCCGTCTTCCAGTACCAGCAGGACACCCTCGACGACGCCGACTGGGACCGCGACCACGAGGACCTGTAGGCGCCCCAGCCTCGTACCTCGACTGGCCACACCCACGACATATCGGAGACCATGCTGCGGAATTCACCCCCACTCGAAACCTTCGCCCTGGAGATCGCAGATCGGCTCCCGGGTGACTGGACAAGCGCGTATCACCTTCACCCCTCCTACCCCGATCAGTTCCCGACCGCTGACCGGCTGTGGGACAACGGTCACGTCGACTGGGCTGTCGGCGAGTTCGTCCTCGGCCACGACTCGGTCCTCACCGGACCGGCCGGACAAGAGCTCTACATCATCGACCGGCCCCTCAGACCCAAGCAGTTCCTCGTCGCCGCGCTGGAGCCGCCCGGCTTCCTGCCGCACCACTTCCATGGCGTACCCGAGCCGAACGGGATCGTGATCAGCGCTGATCCCGTCCGTGCCGCCGCCGCGATTTCCCGCCGACTCCTCCCCCGATACGCCCGGGCCGCGGAGGCCGTGCGCGAGCAAGCGCGACGACGGCCTGCCCCTCCGGCCCACCGACAGGCACCGGCAGAGACCAGTGCGGTCACGCTCGTCCGCTACGAGGACGGGCTCCTCGGCGCCCCGTACGGACACGTCCCCGCTGAAGCCCGAGACACCCTGTACCTGACCGGATTCCAGTACGTCCCGAATCAGGGTGCGTTCCTCCTGCATTCTGAGTCCGGGCCCGTCGCCACGGCCGTACGCATCCAGGTCCTCGCCGACCGGCTGGCCAAACTCGGGATCGGGCTCAACTACCGCCATCCCGCAGCTGTATCGGGCACCGCCGTGGTCACGACGGGCCGCACCAACGCACCCCAGGCGAGCCGGGTCGCTGCCGGGGCGGCTCTGCACCCCGCCGCCCCGCGCTCGTCGGGCCGCGCGCGGTAACCCAGGCCATACCGCTGCAGACAGAAGGCTCCCTGCCTTCCCGAACCGACTCTGCCGACCACGGTCCGGCGACGGCCGGCGTGCACGGCTCGAGCCTCGACCGCGCCGATCTGCCCGACGCTCGCCCAGCAGGCACGCCCCGGCCGCCCGTGTCCTCCGCGCCCCAGCCCAGGCACGCCCTGTAATCCCTTATCCCCTGGAGCCTTCTTGGGATCCCCTGCCTTCATCGCCCGCCCCGACCCGGACGGCGGCTACACCGGCGTTCACCTCCAGTACGACAGCAGCCCTCCGAACATGGTGCCGCTGCTCCTCGCCGCCTACCGCTTCCGCTTCAGCCGGGACCTCGAAGCCCTCAGCCGATACCTGGTGGACGACGTCGTCTTCGCCTGGGAGGAGATCGGAACCGACCTCCTCGACGGAGCGCCCCCGGGCCTGCTCCAGCGGCTGACCGGCGGCGAGCAGTGGCCCAGCCGCGAGATGACCGGCGTCGTGAACCTCGACGGGACACCCGCCGAGCGGGACGTCATCACCCAGCACAGCTCCGAAGGCCATCACTGGGGGTACGTCCTCCATCCGGCCGGCATCGAGGTCATCAGCCGCCAGATGGACGCTCACGGCCCGGTCATCTCCTGGGACACCGACCCCCGAACCCACTTCAGCGAGGCAATGGCGCTGTGGATGCCCGGCACTCCGCCGCCGATGTCCCTGCCACGCGATCTGCCCAAGCTCACTCCCACGCCGCCAGCAGCTCCTGCACGGACCGCCACTCGACCACCACGCCGCTGACCGCTCTCTTCAAGGAGTCCTCCTGAATCAGCACTTCACCTTCGGCCGGCACCCCGACCACGGGTTCGTCGCTTCCGCCACCGCCCATACACCGCCTCATCTGGCGCACTGGTATCTGACCGCCGAGCAGTTCGAGCCCGTCCCCGAGCAGCCGGGGCTGTACCGGCTGGCCATGCCGGAGTACGACGGAGTGCGCCGTGCGCGGCAAGCCGTCCATGACCTGCGCCAGCGGGGCTTCGACGTCTACGCCGACTACACCCTCGACCCGTCCCAGAGCGCCGGTCCGCCCCGGGTCCAGCCCCGGGTCGGGCTGATGGAGCGCCGCTCCCGGATCGCGCAGGCCGCCGGAATCCGCTCGGCGCAGTACCGGCCGACCGTCTCCGCCCAGGCCGCGCCGGCACCCTCACGGCCGGTGGGCTCCATCCCGGTCTCGGGCCAGGGGCGTGGCCGGTGACCGATGGCCTGATCACGATCGTCCGCGGTCGGGGCGGCGAGGTGGAGGCGGAGGGGCCGATGGACAGCCTGGCCTCCGAGCTGCTCGCGCGTGCGGGGTTCGTCAGGCAGTACACGTTGCGCGGCATCTGGCACCGTCTCCCCTTCGACATGGGCGTGGAGTGGGAGAAGGAGCACGCCTCCCGGGCCGCGGAGATGCTGCGCGCCGCCCGCTACCCCGTGCGCCTCGACGCGGCTCTGGCGCCGGTGTCCGTCCCGTCGGCGGACGGTGTGGACGTCCCGCCGTCCGTGGCAGCGGCGGCCCAGACCCTGAAGGCTCGGGCTGCGGGCGGGCCGGACCTCCAGCAGCCGCACGAAGCGGGGCGCGCGCTGGCCGCTCTGGCCCAGGGCGAGGACAGTCTCCTGCGTCCCGCCGCCGACGTGCTCCTTGCCGTCGCCACTGCCGTCTCGAGCCTCCCCGGCCCGGCTCACGACCGCGACGCCCGGCGTCTGGCCGAGCTCAGCGGTGTCCTACGGGTCGTGGAAACCGAGGTCGACCGCATCGCCCTTCGCCTGCGCGCCGCACCCGACGTCACCTCGTCCGCAGGCCGTACGAAGCAGGCCGCCGTCGAGGTCCCGGCGAAGTTGCAGAGCCTCATCCACCGGCTCGGCCACGCCCGAGTACGCGAGTACGAGGCCCATCTCCCTGTACCGGCAGCACCTGGTGAGCCGGGACGAAGCCGGTGACCGTCGCCGATCAGACTCCGGCCGGCACGGAGCTACGCCGCCGCGCCCGTGCACAGACGCTCCGCTACCTGGCCGCCCTCGCGCTGCCGGATCCCGCCGAGTCCGTCCGGGCCTGGACACAGCACCTGGGCGACGAGCGGTGCGCCGCCGAGGTCCACGTCATCGTCGACGCCTTGACCGGCACCGCGACCAGCCCGCTCGTCGCCCTCCGTGACGCGCTGCGCACCACAGGGGGCTGGTGCCGCGAGCACGGTCAGCCCGTTCTCGCCGAGCGGTACTTGCGCGCCGCCGACCTCCTCGACATCGCCGACCGTCAGCTCTACCAGCTCGGCATCGACCACCTCACCGCCTTCCACACCGAACCGTGCCCGCCCGGGCACCAACACCGAGAGGACCCTGCACCTGAACTCCCGTGAACCAGCCGCGGGCTCCGTCACCCGGATCACTCTGTTCACCAGCGACCGCGATGGCATCGTCGGCCTCGTCGACGGTGACGCCTGACAGTGGGCCCGCACTGCCATGGAGCTGTCCGGGTTCGATAAGAACGACTCCGGCGACATGGTCTTGCCGCTGTCCGATCTCGCCCATGCCCGCCAGGTCCTGATCACCCTCGGCGCCGTCGCCGAGCGGACTCTCGGTCTGCAGCTCACGCCCAGCAGCGAGCGGTACATCGGGGACATCGCGCTCGACGTGGCCGAGCACCTGCCCGGACAGTGGACCGCGAGGGTCGAGAACTACTCGCTCCGTGTCTGGCAGGAGGACCTCGCCGGCGGCCTGTGGAGCACCGGGCCCATCGCCCAGACTCTGGCAGCCGACCGGGTACGGCAGGCCGCCATCCTGAAGCGCGACGACGGAACGGAACTCGCCGTCGTCAAGGACGCCCACCTCGACACGTACCACGTCGGCGCCCTCCGGCCCGGCCACGTCCCGGGCCCGACGAACGCGACCGCCCCACCCGGCGTGACGGTGCAGCCGACCGCCTCGGCCGCCGCCCACGTCATCCGCACTGGTCTCCTCCCGGCCTACACCCGCTCGGTCCTGCAGGCGCACGCCGCCGATCTGTCGGACGATCTCACCTGGGCACGGGAGACCTACGAGGCCGGCACCATCCCCGATCCCGCCCCGGCCGACCTCGTCGATGCCTACGTCCGGTTCGCAGCCTCCGCGCCGCTCGTCATCGCGGCGATCCGGACCCTGGGCGCCCCCACCGACTACGAGGGCGACTTCCTCGACCGGGTGGAGACCATCGTCACGGCGCCGACCGATGCGACTGGGCCGAAGCCTGTCACGGCGCACCCCGACCCGCTCGGCTGGTGGCTCGTGGAAGGCGGCGACGAGCTCGTCGACCTCTCCCTGCGTGCCCTCGCCAGCGTGCCGCTGCCTTTCGAACGAGGGCACCGCGCCGGGAGCCGAACGCTGGCTCCGGCACCGGCGCCTGCCCTGGCGGAGCTCACGGTGAGACGCCGGTGACGCAACCTCGCAACAACTCTGGCGAGTCCGGCTCTCCCGCGGTCCGTGCGGCGCTCGACGCTCTGGCGGCCTACGCCAAACGGTTCGCTTCCATCCAGGCGCGCGGCGACGACGCGGTCGCTCGTGTGCGGGCGAGCACCGGGTGGCCCGAGCACGTCGCCATGGAGCGAGCGATCGTGGCGGAACAACACCGTGAACAGGAGATGGAGTTCGCCGCGCTCCTGCCCCATACGGTCCTTCTCATCGACCGGGCCCGTACCGCCCTGGAGTTCCAGCCATCCGCCCGGCACGTAGCCGGGTGGAACCTGCTCGTGGACGACCTCGAAGCCGCCGCAGACCATGCCCGCCACCTCTCCGAGCAGTCGATCGCCGACCGGTCGACCTCGCGGCAGTGCCACGTCACCTGGGCCGACCGGGCACGGTTCCTGCGCGACCTCGCCGTACAGGAGGGCCCGCCGCCTCCCGGACCCGAACTGCCCGCTGCCGAAGAGGCACGGTGGACCGCCCACGCGCACGATGTCCGCCGACGCCACATGATGTACCTGTACGAGAGCAGGTACGACGCGGCTAGTCGGCAGATCACCGTCGTCGAGGTCCCTGACCTCGACCAGCCCACCGAGGACTGCGTCCTCGTCGTCGCCGGAGACGTCGACAGCGCCACGATGCGCGTCCTGGGCCGCTACGACACGCTCGACCAGGCGCAGGCCGACCTGCCTGCGGCCGTTCAGCCCGGCGTGCTGCACCCCAGCGGAAGGTTTCCCCGCAGCGCGGGGAAGGTTCCGCCGTTGGCCGACCTCATCGAGCAGATCGTCGGCGCCACGCAGAGCCAGGAGATCGCCGAGGTTCTCGACTACGTCGTGAGCGACGGCGCCGGCCCTCGCCACCTCTCCCAGCTCTCCGACCTCCTGGCCGAATGCGCCGACTTCGCGCTCGCCACCGAGACCGTCACCGGTCGGGATCTGTCGGTGCGGTTGCGGGGGCTCATGGTCCAGACCGACGTCCTGGACCGGCAGCTCCGCCATGCGCTCATCGCCTTCCAGGACACGATCGCCGTCCTGCCGCCGCACCGCACCCCGCAGCCACGGCACCTCATACCCCCGCCCGCCGTGCGGTCCACCCCGCCGCCCCCGCCTGCCCAGGCCGCCCCGCCCCGCGTCCCGCGCCGCCTCTGATTCCAGCACGAGGCCGCGGGCGAGCCTCGGCCACCTCCCGGAAAGTCTCCGCCCTCCTTGCTCTTGGCCGAACGCCCCCTCGCCTCACCGCCCGTGACCTACCGGGCCGTTCTCGGCACGCGCCACGTCCTGCGCCTGCTCGCCGGCACCCTGACCGGCCGGATGCCCAGCGGCATGGTCGCCGTCTCCCTGGTTCTGTGGGTCACGCGCGGCGGAGGGTCCCTGGCGACGGCCAGCGCACTTGCCGCCATCTACGGGCTGACCGCCAGCGTCACCCAGCCGGTGAAGGGCAGGCTCATGGACCGGCATGGGCAGACCCGTGTGAGCGCGCCCGCCGCCATCGTCTCCAGCAGCAGCCTGCTCGCCCTGCCCGTCATGGGTCCAGGCGGCAGCACGTGGCTGATCGGAGCCGC
This sequence comes from Streptomyces sp. NPDC038213, assembly GCF_055600495.1. NCBI lineage: Bacteria > Bacillati > Actinomycetota > Actinomycetes > Kitasatosporales > Streptomycetaceae > Streptomyces > Streptomyces sp. NPDC038213. The sequence continues at coordinate 38,075 of NZ_JBVJYM010000009.1, read as the reverse complement.
GGTCGCGCTCGCCGGCCTCTTCGCCCCGCCGTTGGAATCCGGTCTGCGGTCACTGTGGCCGAGTGTCGTGACCGACCTGGGGCAGCGAAAGGTCATCCAAGCCCTCGACACCGGTGCCCAGGGCTTGATGTATGTCGCCGGCCCGCTCCTGGCCACCTGGCTCGCCACCACGTTCGGGGCCGACGCCGCACTGGCCGCGGCCTCCGCGCTCGTACTCGTCGGCACCGCCACCGTCCTCACCTCCGCGCCCTCGCGCACCTGGCGCCCCCACCGAGAGGAAGCGGTTGAGTCCGCCCGGCCGGCGAAACGACACCGGCTCGTGAGCGGCGGCATGGTGCTGCTGTGCATGGGGCTCGCTGCACTCGGGGTGTCCTTGGGCGGGCTGGGAGTCTGGGCCGCGGCCATCGCCGAAACCAATCAGGCCGCCTGGCTGACCGGCGTACTGCCCGCCGCGTTCTCCACCGGATCGTTCGTCGGCGGCCTGCTCTTCGCACGCCTCGCCCGTCGCGCCGCGCCCGCCACCCAACTCAGCTGTACGGCCGCCCTGTTCACGGTCGGGTGGCTGGCGCTGTTGATCCAGCCGGGCCCGCACGCCGCGATCGTCGCCGCCGCCCTGCCGGGGCTCTTCCTCACCATGGTCATCACCTGCGGTTTCGAGACGATCGATGCCCTCGCCCCCGCCTCGCGGACCACTGAGGCGTACTCGTGGCTGATCCTCGCCGTCGGCACCGGCCAGGCGGCGGGCACCGTTCTCGCTGGCGCCCTCGCCGACCACCTCCTCGGCCTGTCCGCGCTCCCCGCCACCGGCGCCGCCATCGCCACCACCGTCTTCGTACTCTCCCGGCCCGTGCTCGGCCCCCGCCGCCGGCCGGGCCGGCACCGCCGCACCTCCACCCCACCGCGTCCCCGCCACCGCCGATAGGACTCCCGCCTTGCCCGAATCACCAGCAGAGCCGTTCGTGCCGATCCGGCACAGCATCACCGGTGAGATCACCACCACCCGCTTTGGCGCCGCCGCCCGGCGGATCCTGCTCCAGTCCGGCTTCGAAGAGGCGCCAGGCTGCGCCTGCCGAGCGACGGAACCCGGTACGGAGCAGGCGCACGGGTCTGCTCGGCAGCCAGCGAGCTGCTCGTCGCCGGCCATCCCCTGCACCTGCACCGAGCCCCCGGTCGGCCGGTGAGCGCCGACGTACGCCCCGGTTGGCCCGGTCGCCGGTGTCGGCACATTCCGTGATCTGCTCCGCCAGCGGCCAGCCCCTCCGGCACCTCGCCAACTCCGCCCGCTCCCGTACCTGTTGAAGGACCCTTGTTTTGACGACACCCGGAACGCCTACCAGTCCAGCACGGACCAAGGGTGGCGAACTGCGGGCCAAGGTGGCCCGACTGCTGGCCGACCGGCCGGCGGACAAGCTCACCATCGGGGACATGGCCCGGCAGCTGGGCCACTCCCACGGCGCCGTCCGCAACGCCTCCTTGACCCTGGTGCGACGCGGCGAGGCCGACCAAAGCGGAACGGGGCAGCCGGAGTTCCGCGCGAACGCGAAGACCGCCGCAGCCGCGCAGACCGCTGTGATCAGCCCACCGGGCACCCACGCCCCCCGCGCCCAGGCGGCCACGACCCGCACGGCCTCTCCCGCCGCAGCCACGCCCAGGCAGACCGGCCCGATCCGCCGCGCGGGGGGCCAGCTCTACCACCCCCGGGAGCTGGCCGACCTGCCCGACGTCGAGGCGCTGAACCGCCTGCGCGACGCCGACGTGCCGGTGCTGCTCTACGGCCCTCCGGGCACCGGCAAGACGAGCCTGGTCGAGGCGGCGTTCCCGGACCTGCTCACCGTCGCCGGTGACGGCGACACCACGGTCGGCGACCTGATCGGCGAGTACACGCAGGCCGACGGCGGAGGCTACGTCTTCCAGTACGGTCCGCTGGTCACCGCGATGACCGAGGGCCGCGCCCTGCTGATCGACGATGCCACTCTGATCTCGCCGAAGGTGTTGGCGGCGCTGTATCCCGCGATGGACGGGCGCCGGCAGATCCAGGTCAAGGCCCACAAGGGCGAGATCATCAAGGCCGAGCCGGGCTTCTACGTGGTGGCGGGCCACAATCCCGGCGTCCACGGTGCCGTTCTGACGGAGGCGCTGTCGTCCCGGTTCAGCGTGCAGATCCAGGTCGGCACGGACTATGACCTCGCCCTGGCCTTGAAGATCGATGCCCGGGTGGTCCGGGTCGCCCGACACCTCTCCCGCCAGGTCGAACTCGGTGAGCTGGGCTGGGCCCCCCAGCTGCGGGAACTGCTCAGCTACCAGAAGACCGAGGCCGTCCTCGGCACCAACGCCGCGCTCGCGAACCTGGTGGGCATCGCTCCTCTGGAGGATCGCGACGCTGTCGCCGACGCCGTCATCAAGGCCGTCGGCGTCAAGAAGATCGCGCCCCTCACCCTCGGCAAGCAGCTCCCCGCCTCAGCCGCCCGAAAGCCTCCGGGCAGCACCGTCTCCGCGCACCGGGGCCGCTCGCGATGAGCGCCCACCACCACGTCCAGTACCCCGCCACCACGCCGGACGACGAAGCTGACCTCGCGCGATGGGACGACGACGGCGCCCCGCCCGCGCAGCCGCGTTCCTCCCCGGACGCGTGGCTGCGCGTGGGAGCCGAGCTCGGTGACCGGCTGGTCGCCCTCTCCGGCCGCCAGGACCTCCTCGTCACCTGCCGCCCCGGCACGCGCAGCGGGGCACCGGCCGCGTTCTTCCCCGCTCTGGGCGAGGTCGAGTTCGACGCCGGCCTGTTCGCCCCGTTCCAGGCCCACGAGATCCATCCGCGGATCGTGGGCGACGAGGAGCGCTATCCCGCCGCCTGGGGAGTTTTCGTGCACGAGGCCGCGCACGCGGCCCACTCCGTCTGGACACCGCCTGCCGGAGCGGACCCCCGGGTCGTCGAGGCCGCGTTCCTGTTGGAGGAGAGCCGCGCCGAAGGCGCACACCTGACCAGGCGGCCCACCGACCGCACGTACTTGCGCACCAGCGCCCGAACCCTGGTCATGCCCGACATCGCCCACCCCACCCTCCAGGGCATCGAGCACGCCGCCTCCGTGGCGGCCCTGATCCTCGGCCGCCGCGACGTCGGCATCCTGGACGCCGGCGAGACCCGGGCCGTCGCCAATCTGTGCGAAACGGTGCTGGGCGCAGACCTGCTGGCCACCCTCACCCGCATCTGGACCGCAGCCCACCAGTGCGCCGACCACGACGCCACGACCATGCTCGCGCACGCCCAGGAATGGTGCGACGCTCTGGACATCGCGGCCCCCGCCCTGCCCGTGCCAGCGGGTCTCGCCGATCTGCTGTCCGGCGCCGTGGGGGTCGTCATGGACAGCATGGCCGCCACCGACGCCGCCGACCTCGCGGAACAGGCAGCAGCGAACAATGCCATGGCCGCACAGTCCAAGGCGCAGGCCGAGGACCGTGCCCAGCGGGCCGGCCAGCGACGCCAAGCCGCCGCCACCGCCAAGTCGGTCTTCAGTGCCCGCGGCACCGTCAGCCCCAACGGCACACCGGAGCCCCGCAGCAACCCGGTCACCGGTACCCGCCGGCCCACCGCCGCCGAACAGAGTGCCGCCTCGCGCCTGAGCCGCGCCCTGCGTGCCGCCGCCTACCGCGAGCGGACCGAGGAGCGGACCACCAGCCCGACCCCGCCCGGCCGCCTCAACATGCGCGCGGCCCTCGCCCGTGACGCTCAGCGCGCGGCCGGGTCGGTCCCCACCGCGGAGCCGTTCACCCACACCCGCCGCCGGAACTCCCCCACCCCGCCGCTGCGGGTGGGTATCGCCGTCGATGTCTCCGGCTCCATGCGTGCCGCCTGCGCGCCCGTCGCGTCCGCTGCCTGGATCGTGGCACGCGCAGCAGCCCTGACCGACCCCGACTCCCTCACCGCCACCATCGCCTACGACAGGCACCTGACCGCACTGACCCGGCCCACCCACCGGGCACCAGAGCACGTGACGACGTTCAAGGCCAACGGCGGCGCCCACAACCTCGGCGACGCCATCGACGCACTCGACCATGGCCTCGCACTCAGCCTCCCCGGCGCCGGCCGCCTCCTCGTGATCGTCACCGACGCCCAGTACCGCAGCGACGAAACCGCTGCGGCCGTCACCCGCGTCAAGCGGCTCACGACCGCGGGCTGCGCCGTACTCCAGCTCACCCTTACCGCGAGGTCCCTCCACTTGCCGGGTACCACCTTGCTGCACCTGCCCAAGCCCTCCAGCGCTCCCGCCGCCATCGCCACGGCGGCCACCGACGCCATCCGCAGGACACGCTGAGACGACGCAGAAGGCTGAAGCGTCCCCCGAGACCACCGCCGAGCACCCCGGACCACCTCCGTCCGCTGCCCGAATCGTGCATCTGATGCACGATCCTCCGCAGCGACACAGGCCACCACCCCAACCGCCTACGAAAGGCACTCGACTTGAAGCCCCAGACCAGCAGCCCGACCTCGAACGTAACGCCCAGCAACCGGAATTCCCCGGGGGTCAAGACCGTCTGGACCATGATCCACAGCTGTGGACACGAGGTAATGCACAACCTCTCCGACCGGGCGGCCGACCGCCGGGCGGGGTTCGCCCGCTGGCTCGCCGGCCGGGAGTGCACCGACTGCTGGAAGGCCGCCCGCGACGCCGACACCGTCGCGAAGGACCAGTGGCTCGCCGCCCGCCGCGCGGAGGAACAGGCCGCGGCCGTCGAGTGGGCCGAGCGGTTCGACATGCCCCCGCTGGAGGGGTCCGAGCGGGCCCTGGCCTGGGGCGAGCGCTCCCGGTTCCAGCTCGTCACCGCCGCATACACGGCCCTGGTCAGCGAAGGCACCTGGGACGAGGCGGACTGGGCAGTCCTGGAGGACAAGATCCGTTCGATCAGCCGCGCCGGGTGGTGGATCGACCAGCGCGACACCGACGGCACCGACCTCCCCGAGCTGCTCGACGCTGCCACGAGCGCCGACATCGGCACCGAGAACCCGCACCGCTGACCGCCTGCGCACCGACGCGAAATCGCACATATATAGCGCACGTTCGCCGGTTAGCCTAACCGGCCGATTTCCAGACCATGGAGTCCTGCCCCCAACGCCACCTGCGGCTTTCTGCGGAAGGACCCACCGTGCCCGAACCCACCCGCCCCGTGTTCGCCCCCGTCGACACGATCACCTCCGACCGCGACATCACCCACGCCCACTTCGCCCCCGGCGACCAGATCGTGGTGATCAAGGGCGTTGCCGACGGCGAACTGTGGGGCGAGTCGATGACCGTCGTGGCGCCCTCCTGGCACACCCCGACCGACGAGGACGGATGGCGGGTACGCAACCCGCTCGGCGGCTCGCAGTCCTTCATCACCGCCCACCCCCGCTACCTCGTCCACCTCTCCAAGCGGTGCCCCGACTGCCTGATCTACCTGCGGGCCCTGGAGGACTTCCTCCTCCCGAAGGTCGTCGGCACGCAGGAGGTCGACCTCGGCTGGTACCGGGTGACCGACCTCGGCCAGCTCGTCCACACCACGGACGGGAAGGCGGCCGGACGGTGATCATCCGCGTCCACCAGCGAGGTAGCGACGCCGGACCGGTTCTGGCCGACGACGTCTTCGACACCCCGCTCTCTTACGAGGAGAAGCTCCCCGCGGACATGGTGGTGGCCTACTGGCCGGGGCTGGACGCGTACACGGCCGTCGGAGAACCGGGGTCGTGGACGGTGCTGGACTGGGCGGAGCACATCAACGATCCGCTGTTCGAGCATCCCTTCGCGGTGAGCCCCGGCCAGGACCGGCGCTCGGTCTTCCACCTGCACGTCCGCCTCGCTCCCGAAGACCGGTCACTGACCGGACAGGAGTGGTCCGAGGTCGCCCACCGCATCGCCCGCGCGGCCGGCATCGAGATCCCCGGCGACGACCAGGGCTGCCGATGGGTCGCCTTCCAGGCCCGTCCACACCACCTCAGCCTGATCGCCAGCCTGATCCGGCTCGACGGCGCCTGGCAGCGCCAGCCCCCTGTCCTTCCCCGCCGCCTGGCCGCCGAGGCCCGCCGCCTGGAGAGCGACCTCGGCCTGCTCACCCCCGGCACGCTCAGCACCACCGACCGCATCGCTCCCCTGGCGGAGGTGACCGCCCCGCTTGCCGACGCACGCCGCGTCGTCGAGCTGCACGCCCAGCTCCTCGCCGGGCACCCGCAGGCCCCCCTCCGCGAGGCGGGTCACCGCCTGGAGTGGCTCGCCCGCCGCCTGTTCGACCTCGAGCAGGACCTCACCACCACTGCCGCGGAACTACGTCGGCCGCCGACACCCCCGGGCGCCATGGCACCGAGCCTCCCGGCCGCGGTCCCGGCGGCACGAACGGGAGCACGGCCCCCTATGTAAGGAGACTCCTGCTTGGCGCTCAGCAACCGCCACATCGAACTACGGCGCGATCCGGACTCCGGCGAAGTCCTCGCCTACGGAGGCGACCCGGAGGCCCACAGCGTCCTGCAGCGCACCGGCTTCGTCCACATCCTCCGCCGCCACGAGCAGTACCACCGCCTCCCCACCGGCCTCGAAGAGGCCGACGAGGAAACCCTCGCCACCGCCGCGGTGTCCGCACTCCGCTCGGTCGGCTACTGGGTCGCCTGCGACGCCACCTTCGACACCGACCAGCGCACCTCCCACTATCTGCCCCTCGGGGCGCAGGTCGCCGCCCTCGCCGACCAGCTGCGGCGGGCCTCCACCACCCAGGACGCAGCAGCCGTCCTGACCGAGCTGACCGCCTCCCACGACGGCGTCCTCGCCGGTCTCGCCCAGGTCCTGGCCTCCGTCGACGAGTTCCTCGAAACCCTCGACAAGGACTCCGACCGGCAGACCGCCGCCACCGTGCGCGGCCTGAGCGGACACCACCTCGCGGTCATCGCCGCCCAGCTCCACCAGCTGCGCAACGAACTCACCGACCGGCACGAGGACCACCCCGCACGCCGCCCCTGCCCCGGCGAAGTCGCTGACCACGAACGCGAAGCGTCCGTCCACTGCCCCTGCCCCGTCCCCGCACCGCCGCCCCGGCCAGCCTCCCCGCCACCGGCCCGGCGCCATTGACCCACGCACCAAGGACTGCCTTGCACGACACCGACCCCAGCGACCTCGAATCCTTCGCCACCATCCTCGCCGGCGAACTGCCCGGCCGGTGGACCAGCCAGTACCACCCCGACCACGGCGGTACCGACTACGACCACCTCACCACCGCCGTGTGGGACATGGACCAGACAGCCCACGCCATCGCCTCCCACGCCGTGACCCACTGCGCGGTCCTCACCCGCACCGACGACAACACCCGCCTGCTCGTCATCGACCACCTCGGCCAGGCCGAAGGCTTCCTCGTCGCCGCCCTGGCCCCCGCCGACCTCCCCGACGCCGCGTACGCGGGAGTCCGCGAACCCGACGGTCTCGCCGTCCCCGCCGACCCGTTCCACGCCGCCGAGGCCACCACCCTGCATCTGCTCCCCCGCTACGCGGACGCCCTGGCACACGCCCGTCGCAATGCCGCCGCGCTCGACGCCCCGCTTCCCGAGCAGGTCGACCTCACCTGGGCCGCCGACGCCCTGACCACCCCGGTCCCCGACTCCGTGACGCTGGCCCGGCTCCTGACCGACCACGGCTTCGTCCACGACACCCGTCAGGACCTGCTCGTGCTGCCCGGCGATGACACCGCCCTCCAGGCCCGGTACGTCCGGGCCGTCGGAGCACTGCTCGCCGAACTCGGTGTCGGCGTCGGGATGCGGCACCCCGCACCGCCGGCACCCGCCACGACCCGGCCGCTGCCCGCCCGGCCGACGACCTCCGCCGCGCGCAGCCGATGAGCTCCGCCGCCGACCCCATGGAGCACGTCTTGACCCTCGCTGACGACAACAACACGGACGTGGAGATCTACCGCAAGGCCGACCACCCCGATCGCCTCCACATCGTCACCAGGACAGGCGCCCCCGAGGAACTCCTCGCCCGGCTCGATGCCTCCGGTCTGGAGCGCCGGCAAGAGGTGACCGCCGGGCCCGTCTACACCTGGCACGAGACCCCCGACGGTCTGGGCCAGAGAGCCCAGCGGCAGCTCGCCACCCGCGCGATCCTCCCGCTCATGATCGCCGGGTTCAACGTCAACATCGACCCCGAGGAACTCGACGTCACCGCCTGGGCCCAGAGCATGCTGGCCCACCGCACCTCGCAGAAGCCGAACGCGGATCCCTCCCAGCCTCCGCCGCCCCCGGCCGCCGGCCCGCCGGGCCCCCGGCGCTGACCGCACCCCCGGCTCGCACCGATCCCCGCTACTGGAGCCACGCCCTGAACCAACAGCCCACCCCCCGTACCTACGGCGCCTACCAGGCCCGCAGCATCGCCGCCCGGCTCGACCACCTCAACGAGTACCTGACCCGGCCCGGCACTCCACCGGACACAATCGCCGTCCTGGCCGACGTCTTCGACCCCGAGCACGGCGCCCTTGGCGCGTTCACCACTCTGGCCGCGACCGCCAGCCGCTTCGCCCAACAGCAGGCCACGCAAGGACTGCTGCCGCCGGAGGTGTGGCTCGCCCTGGGGCGAGCCGCCAACGAGCTCAACGACATCGGCCTCGACCTCGACGAGCACCTCGACACCCTGGTCGCCGCCCGCACCCCCGCCACCACGCCCGTCAAGCCGCCCGTGCCGGTTCCCCTCGTCGTACGGAGGCACCGGTGAGCCCTCGACAGCACCCCAACTGGGGGGCCGGTGACCAGGCCGAGCAGCACTACCTCGTCGAGCCCCGGCATCTGGCCGGCGGCGGTGACATCCGGCACGTGACCGAGTTCCTGCGCGCCTCCGGCTGGACGGACCGCTCCGTCACCGGCGGGCCTCTCGTCTTCGACCGCGCCGACCACCTGGTGCGCGTCGTCTACGACCCCATCGAACACCCCGACGGACAGCACCCGGGCGGCTGGCACATCCAGGGCCAGGCCACCGCGACCGAGGCGGCCTGGCGGGTCACCTTCACCCGGCAGACGCCGGTGGAGATCGTCGCCGGGTTCACCGACGCCCTCACCCGAGACCGCTCGGCCCACGCCCCCAACCCGTGGTCGCCGCTCCAGCAGCAGCAATGGGAAACCGAGCGCGACCAGCACTTCACCGCCATCAGTCCCGACCGCAACGCCTGGTTGCAGTTCCACCAGAACGAGCCAGGTCAGGCGCACTGGTGGGCCGGCGCCCGCACCGAGCACGGCCGGACCTGGGACGCGGTCTTCTCCTCCACAACCCCGATGCACCTGATCGAGAACTTCTCCGCCGCGCTCGCCGACCCTCAACCGGCCATGCGGCCCCGCGGACACGTCCCGCCCTCGAAGTGGATCCAGGTCACCTCCGTATCCGTACGGCCCTCGGAACTCAGCGCATGGCAGCAGGCCCGGATCACCGCCGCCCGCGCCACCACCTGGGGGCGGAACTCCTGGGCCGCCGCCCGCGCCCGCACCCGCAAGCCCGCTCCCGCCCGCCCGTACGCAGCGAGCGGCGGAGCCCGAACCCGATGAATGCCATCTGAAGGAGCAGCTCCTCCGTGATCGACTCGCGTCAGCTGGATGCCTTCAACGACGACTACCTGAGCAAGCTCGGCTCGCCGGTCTCACCCCGCTACCTGGCCGGCCCCGGCGATCCCCGGCACATCACCCACGCTCTGTACGCCGCCGGTTGGACTGTGCACTCCGATCCCCTGCACCCGGTCATCCGCATGAAGAGCCCCGACCGTCAGCACGAGCTCGTCTTCAAGCCATCGCCTCACCACTTCCACGGCTGGTGGAAGGTCCACAGCACGCTCGGAGACAACTGGTACGCCTCGTTCACCGGGGACGCGCCCGTGGAGATCATCGCCGGACTCACCGACGCTCTCGTGCGCCCTACGCCAGACAGCGCCTCCGACGACCTGGCCGGCATCCTCGCCGAGCAGGGCTGGAAGCACACAGCCGACGGCGATGGCGGGCACAAGGTCGTCTCCCCCGACCGCACCACCGTGGCCGAGCGGCGCGTCTCGCCCTCCATGGGCCTGTGCGGCTGGGAGGTCGAGGCCGCCCGGAACTGGGGGCCCTACGGCCCCGAGGGATTCCTGTGGCGAGTGGCCCTGGACTCGCGCGCCCCTGGCCACGTGCTGAACGCGATCGCCACCGCGCTCTGCGACCCGGCTCCCGTGCTGCGTCCCCGCTTCGAGATCGACGAAGGCCCCCACCTTCGCGTTGGGCGGGAAGTCGGGATCGGCACCCGCATCGTCACCGCACACCGCAATCGCCTCGCCCAGGCCCGCAGCTACCGGCCCGCGCCCCCCACGATCACCACCCCTACGGGCCCCGTTTCACCGGCAGCCGCCCCCGCACGCCGGCGCTGACCTGAGTCGGCCTGCCTGCCCCACCCCGCACCGAAGGATCCGCCCTGAGCACGCCCTCCTACTCCCACCCCCTCCTGCTCGCAAAGCTGAAGACCTTTCTGGCGGAGAGCGAGACCGTCCTCGCCGCCTGGGACGCCTACTCCGATGAGCACTCTGATGCCGAAGGCCGTGCGATCGATGAAGTCGCCTACGGCTGGCGCATGGTCCAGCGTGACTCCGAGACCTGGCGAGCGTTCCTGCCCGTCCGGCCCGGCGCCCGCCAGCTCCTCGCCACGGCCTCCGTCCAGTTGCAGCACCTCCCCGCGGGCGACATCTCGCCTCAATGGGCGTATCAGCTGCGCGAGCTGAACCGAGCGCTGGACCGGCTGGACGAACTGCGCCGCGAGCACGCCGAGGTCCGCGAAACCCACCGCGTCGCACCCGTCTCGCCGGAGAAGTTCGTCGACTCCGTAGCCGAGCGCAACGAGGAGGCATGGGGCTACCTCGGCACGTGGGCCACCGCCGGCCACACCCTCCTCGACATCCACGCTGCCGCGCACAAGGCGCCCGCCCGGTGGATACCGGTCCCGGCTCCAGCTACGACGCCCGCCCGACCGGCGGGGAGGCGCTGATGAAGACCCCGAAGGTCGCGCAGGCGCTCGTCTCCCCCCGCTACCTCGCCGGCCCGGGCGACCCGGCGTGGGGGACCGCGGCTCTGCACGCCGGCGCCGGATGGAGCCACGGGCAGGACCCGCTCATGCCCCGCGTCATCCTGACCAGCCCGGACCACAAGTCCATGCTCCGCCTGGAACCGGCCCTCAACGAGCCGTGGTGGCACCTCTCCCACCGTGACGGCCGCACGGGTGCGCAGTGGCAGGCATCGTTCGACGGCGCCACCCCCGTCGAGCTGATCTCTGCGGTCACCGACGCGCTCAGCCACCCCGGCTACAACGCCGCAGCGATGGCCGAGCCGTACAGGGTGCTCACGCGGGCTGGATGGGACGTCGCCTCCACCAGCGACTTCCGCTCCCCGGACAACCGTGTCCGGGGGGAGCGCCACAACTACTCCGGCAGCACCGACTGGCGCGTCACGGCCAGCCTCTACACGGACGACCCCGTGTGGAAGGCCAGGTTCTCCGGCGCCACGCCCCGGGTGCTCGTGGCCGCCTTCCTCGCGGCTCTCGCCGACCCCGAGCCGGTGTGCCGTTCCTCCGAGCAGACCCAGGGCCTTTCCCTCCACCGGGTCGCCTTGCGGTGGCAGGAGCAGCCGGCGGAGAGCGTGGCCCGGGTGCTGCCGGAGCGGATCGAGCAACTCGCCGCCCGCCGCGCGAGCACGCCGCCCGCGCCGCCGACGCCCCCATCGCCGCGCCGCCGCACCCGCTGACGCTCCCCGCCCACATCGTCCAAGGACCCTCCGCTTGCGATCCGCCCCCTCCTCCAGCTCCGACGGCTACGACATAGCCCTGAAGGTGCTCCTCGCCGCCCTCGCCGTCGGCCTTCCCGCCGCCTCCATCGCCTGGCTGAGCAGCAACATCGCCGCCTGGGCGGCAGGCACCGGCCCTTGGGTGCCCTACCGCCCGGGGGACGCCCTCCTTCGCCCCGAACAGCTCTGGCCAGCAGCCGGAGAAACGTCCCTGCTCCTGACCACGCGCGTCATCCCCGTCCTGCTGACCCTGCTCCTCGCCGTCGCAGCCGGCCTCCTGTGGATGCGGTACAAGAACCGGGCCGGCGGCGGCAGGAAGAAGACCGTCGCCGGGATGGCGACGGCCCGCGACATCCAGCCCCTGCTCGCCAAGGCCGTGGAAGCCAAGGCCCGCTCCCTGCGTCCGAGCCTGAAAAACTCCAAGCACATCGCCCCCCGCGACGCCGGCATCCTGGTCGGCAACCTCGCCGGGACCCGCCACGAGGTCCGCATGGGCTTCGAGGATGTGGCCGTCGCGATCATGGCCCCGCGCTCGGGAAAGACCACCAGCCTGGCCATCCCGTCAATCCTGGCCGCCCCTGGGCCCGTCCTGCTCACGTCCAACAAGGCGGCCGGCGATGCCTATACGGCGTGCTTCGACGCCCGCTGCCAGGTCGGGCGGGTGTGGTCGATGGACCCTCAGCAGATCGCCCACGCCGAGCGGACGATGTGGTGGAACCCGCTCGCCGATGCCAAGACTCTCGACGGCGCGGGACGGCTCGCCGGGCACTTCCTCGCCGCGAGCGTCGACGCGAGTCAGCAGGGCGACTTCTGGTCGAAGGCTGGATCCAACATCCTGGCGCAGCTCTTCTTGGCTGCCGCCCTGGACGAGCGGCCGATCACGGACGTGATGGGATGGCTCGCCTTCCCGGCGGACCGTACCCCGCTGGACATCCTGCGAGACCACAAGTTCACCGCGGTCGCTTCCCAGCTGAAGGGGACCGTGGAAGGCCCGCCGGAAACCCGTGACGGGATCTACGAGACCGCGAGGCAGTACGCCTCCGCCCTGCTCAACCAGGACATCGCGGCCTGGGTCACCCCACAGAGCAGCGTCGCCGAGTTCCGCCCCGCCGACTTCGTCACCTCCACCGACTCCCTGTTCCTGCTGTCGAAGGACGGTGGAGGCGGCGCGAGCGCGCTCATCGCGGCGTGCGCGGACTCGGTGATGCGGGCCGCGACCGCCCAGGCCGAGCGCGCCGGCGGGCGACTGGACCCGCCGATGCTCGCGATCCTCGACGAGGCCGCAAATGTCTGCAAGATCAGCGATCTTCCCGACCTGTACTCGCACCTCGGCAGCCGCGGGATCATCCCGATCACCATCCTGCAGTCCTACCGCCAGGGCCAGAAGGTGTGGGGCGACGCGGGCATGGACGCCATGTGGAGCGCGGCCACCGTGAAGATCATCGGTTCCGGCATCGACGATCCGGACTTCGCCGACAAGCTGAGCCGGATGGTCGGCGACCACGACGTCGAGACAACATCCACCTCGACCTCCGAGTCCGGGAAGTCCACCTCGGTGTCGATGCGGCAGGAACGGATCCTGCCCGCCGACGCGATCCGCGCACTGCCCAAGGGCTCTGCCCTGTGCCTGGCCACCGGCATGAGAGTCGCGATGCTGGCCCTCCGCCCCTGGTACGCCGAACCCGGCTCCGACGAACTCGCAGCCGCCTCTGCCCGCGCATCGAAGGCCATCACCGCCCGCGCCATCGCCAAACAGCAGCCGCCTCAGGGCGACTTCGACCAGGCCGCGTAAGAACTCCCCCTGACCGGCCCAGCCCTGTCCGCACATCCCCTCTTCGTGGAGACCAGTGAAGATCATCGACCTCGCCGAACAGACGCGTCTCCTCGGGCTCCTGCCGGGCGAGCTGGGCGACCTGCGCACCGAGATCGACGGCGTCCGGGCCGGCGAGATCGCCCGGCCCGTGCGGGAGATCGCCCCCATCGCCGTACGCACCCACCAGCTGGCGATCAGGTGCCTGCAGCAGCTCGACGTCCTTTCGACCAGCCAGTACGCCGTCATGAAGAACGGCCACGAGAACCTCGCCTACATGTCGGAGGCAGCCCTGCGGATCTCCGTCGCCGCCTCCCTGTGCGCGTACGGCATCACCGGCCGCACCGACGCCCTCCTCTACGAGGACGGCGACCGGACGGCGGATACCAGCCGCAGCTACCTCTCCGAGGCAACGGAAGAACTCGATCGCGCCGCCGGCACCTACCAGGGTCTCGCCCAGAACCTCTCCCGGCGGCTGGCCTCCGCCGCCGCCCGTGCCGAGGACCAGCTCCTGATCGACCTGGCCACCTCCGCGACGCCTCGGCCGGCCCTGAGCACGGTGCCATCCGCGCCCACGCGGGCCGACGCCTTCTCTACCCGGAGCAGGTAGCCATGGACAGTAACCCCACAGGCCGCTTCCTCGTGTCGCCCCGGCACCTGGCCGGCACGGGTGACCGGCTCACGGATGTCCTCGGCCCCCTGATCCACCTGTTCGGATGGGACCACGTCCACGATCCGGCATCCGGCCACATCAGCGTGGACAGCCCAGGTCACGACCTGCTGCTGGACTTCGCACCGACCAACGCCCACGGGAGATGGTGGACGATCGCGCACCACGATCCTCTCTGGAAGATCACCGCGACCCACCTCACCCCGCTCGAACCCCTTGCCGCCATCACCCAGGCCCTGCCCCAGCTCCTTGGCGACACGCGGCATGCCGACCGGATCCCCCTCACCGCCCGATCGGTCCCCGAGATCGCCGACCTGAACGGATGGACCACGGACGGGTCCTCGTTCACCTCGCCCGACGGGCACTGCACCATGCACCACGAACCGGGCGGGCCCTGGCGCGTGGAGCACTCCGTGTACGACGGCTTCGGCACCCACTGGTCGCTCCGAGCCGAAGGCGACCTCCCGGAAGAGCTGGCCGCCCAGTTCCTCACCTTCCTGGCTACGCCTGACCCGGTCGAGCGCGCCCACGGCGACATCCCGTTCCTCGCTCTCAGCGAGGCGAGGCTGACGCCGCTCAACGGGAAGCAGCCGCTGGGTGCGCACGTCGCGCACGCGCTCGGCGGGCTGGGCGACGCCGCCTCACGGAGGCGAAGCCGATGACACAGCCCGGTGACACGCTCGACCAGACACCGCTCGCCGCTCACGTCCTCGAGCTCGCCGGCCACATTCGGCAGGCCGTCAGGCCCCGCCCTGAGCACACGGCCGGCAGCAACGGCCACGAACTCCTCCGACCGAACCGGTACCCGAGTCCAGGGGGCCAGATGAAAGAACGCACATGAACGATCCCTCCTCCAGCAAAGCGCCCGGTCCCGTCGCCCAGTCGACGCCTGCGGGCCGACGCACGGCCTGGCCGAAGGAGCGGCGCCGAGACCGCTACATGTGGGAACTGGCCCGCGGGCAGATCTCCGCGTTCGGTGAGGCCAAGCCGCTGGCGTCCTGGGCCGAAGACCCCCGCTGCGCGGTCAACCGCGAAGCCCTGCGGACTCGGCTCGCTCTCGGGTGGCTCCCGGAGGACGCCATCACCCGGCAGCGCCACGACAAGCCCGTGCTGGAACACACCTACCAGGAAAGGACTTTGACCCTGCGCGGCTGGGCGGACCAGTCCGGGATCAAGTACCACACGCTCTACAACCGGATCACGAAGTTCGGGATGACCTTCGAGGAAGCCCTGCTCAAGGGAGCCGACGGCCCGGACTTCACCATGCACATCACCGCGTTCGGCGAGACCAAGCCGCTGTGCCACTGGGGCGTCGACCCGCGTGCGAACTGCAGCACTACCACCATCCGACGGCGCCTCACCCAGGGCTGGGATCCCGAACAGGCCATCGCCGCGGAGCCACAGAACCGCTCGACCCTGGGCACCGGCATTCCTCATAGGGCCTACGGCCTCAGCATGGGGCTGGAGGACTGGGCCCGGCACACCCAGATCCCCGTCGGCACCCTGCGCTACGCCATGGCCCAGCACGAACTTCCGCTGGAATCCGTACTTCACGCCCTGGGCTGGAGCCCTCAGGCCGAGCCTGCCGCGGTGCACGACCTGATCACCATCACCGCCGACCAGCTGCTTCCGGGCGACCGCGTGCTCGGCGTCACGACAGACGGCTCCCCCGCACCCGTACTCACCGTACGAAGGCCGCCCGCCGGCCAGCGCCCGGAGCCGGGCGTGTCTACCTCGTTGCCGTCAGCACAGGCGCTCCCACGTCCCGCACGCCCTTCCTCCGCTGCCGGCCTTCGCCACTGACCCGGCCGGCGCGGGCCCGGGAAGGCCCCCTGCCCGTAAGGGTCAGCCATTTCCACCCGCGCAGCCCTCAACCACACCCCCTCTCGGGATGGCCCGCCGACGACCCCGCACCGAGCCACCCCTCCTTGCGAACTACCCCCTTACAAATGGAGGTTCTCCCACGTCCCCCGACATCCCGACCGCGCACGATGTCGCTCGTGCACTCGCCGACCAGATCCGCCCCGGCGCCGCGCCCCGTGACGTGACCGTGAGCTTCGGCGTCCGCCGGCAGGCGGCGGCCGACTACAACCACCGCTCCCGCGGCGGCCCGGTCACGGGCTTCGCCCAAGTCATTCACGCCACGCTCTTCGGACTGCCCGCAGACGACGATCCGCTGCCGACCGCGCTGGACGAACTCCTCCAGGCCACCCACACCGCGACAGCACGCGACCAGCAGGTCGCCATTCTGCGGCAGGTCGCCGAGCAGATGCGCAACGCCGCGGAAATCATCCAGCGCTACCAGTACCGGGCCCAGTGGGACCAGCTCCCCGACAACACCGCCGAATATCTCCGCGAGGCCCTCGACCAGGCCCAGTTCATCGCCACGACCCTCGACCGCGTCGCCCCGGCTTTCGAAGCCGACCCTGCGGGAACCCCGCCCCCCAGCCGCACCGCCGCTGACTCCGAAGCCCGGGGCCGGACAGAGCAGATCAGCCTCACCACCAGCCGCTCCGGGCCCGGCGCCACCCCGCTGCCGATGCCTCCCGCCGCCGGCGCGACCGGACGACAGCGATGACGAGCACACACGAAGCGGATCGAGAGTGGGTGGCGGACGCTCCTCCTGCCTCGGTCCTCACCCTCGCCAGTCAGACCACACGATTCCGCGACCACCTCGCCGCCCTCCAGTTCGGTGAGTCCAGCGCCCCGGCCAGGGCCCTGGATCTCGCCGAGCGCGCCGGTGCCCTCCGCCAGGCCGCGGAATCGGTGGCGGCCGAACTCGGCACGGTCCGGATCTACAGGAGCCCGGCCCTCGGTGACACGTTCAGCCGCCTGCGGCTCCTGGCCGCCCAGGCTCAGCTGGCCGACGAGCATCTGGCGTGGGTCAGTGTCTACCTCGGCGAGCTGGAACCTGAGGAGCGCGCGGCGCCGCCGTACCCGCCCGGACGTGTTCTCGACACCCTCCTCGACGCCGGTCGCCATCTGCGGCAAGCGGACATGCTGACCGCGCTGGGTGCGCCCGACGCGGTGGGCGCCGCCACCGGTCTCGCCGTCGCCCTCCGCTCCGGGAGGAACGGCGTCAGCAGGCCGCTGCCGATGTCGCCCGCGCAGTACGCCGCGCTGCACGCGGCGGCGTCCGGGTACATCACGGTCGAAGCCCACGGAACCGGGGAGTGGGTTTCGGCCCGACACGACCGGGTCTCGATCTCGATGGCCACCGTCCGGTCCCTGGAATCTCGCGGCTGGGTCCTGCGCGAAGCGCGCCGCCCCGTACCCGGTTCGCGGTCGGTCCGCCTCCACCTGACCGACACCGGATGCTTCGCACTCGCATCGCGTCTCGGCAGGGCCCCTGCCGACGCGCGTCCTCGCGCGACGGCTGTCCAGCCCGTTCGGGCACGCACCCGCTGACCGCCGAGGCCCCTCCGGCGCCCGGTTGCGCCTCCTCGCCTACCTGGCTCCTCGCCCCACACCGGCCCTCCCCCCTCTCGCCCGCCTCTCGATCACGCCTCTCCTTCACCTCGCCCAAGGAATTTCCATTTCTCGCTCGCTCTCCCCCACCCCCCAGTTCCGCGCCCTGTCCCTCGGTGCCGGAGTTCAGTCCAGTACGCTACTCGCGCTCTCTGCGGAAGGAATCCTCCCCAAGGTCGACTACGCGATATTCGCCGACACTGGCTGGGAACCCGAATCCGTCTACCGCCACCTCGACCGCCTCGAAGAAGAGATAGCAACCCCTGCCGGGATACCGATCCTTCGCGTCTCCTCGGGCAATATTCGCAACGACGCCCTTAACCCCGATCACCGCTTTGCCTCGATGCCGCTCTACATCCTGAACAGGGACGGCCGACCTGGGATGACCAGGCGCCAGTGCACCGGGGAATACAAGGTCAAGCCCATCAAGAAGACGATCCGGAAGATCCTCGGCTACCCGTACCCGACCCGCGTACCGAAGGGCATATTCGTCGAGCAGTGGATCGGCATATCCACCGACGAATTCCACCGCGCCAAGGACGCCGACGTCCAGTACATGCGGAACCTGCACCCGCTGATCGAGATGGACTGGTCCCGCTCGGACTGCGTCCGCTATCTCACCTCTCTCGGTCTCGCCGACACCCCGAAGTCCAGCTGCCTCGGCTGCCTTATGTGGAATCGGCTGGGGCTAGCTTGGAGCCATGGTCGATGTCCCGTGGGGCAAGTTCCCTACCCTGGCAGCGGATCAAGAAGCCCGCAGGTGGTTGCAGTTCATGGCGAACATCGGGCGGGCGCCGAACACGATCGACGCGTACGGCCGCGCGGTGGAGGACCATCTGCGGTTCTGCGCTGTGGAGGGTACGGAACCGCTGTACGCGAAGGCGGACACAGTGGCGGCGTGGGTCGGGGAGATGTTGGAGCGCCCGCCTGGCCGGCCGCGGGGGAAGGGCGCGAGTCGGGCGGGCCCGGGGCTGGCGAACGCGACGGTGCAGCAGCGGCTCGTGGCGGTCCGATCCTTCTACGAGTTCCTGGTGGAGGACGGACTGCGGGAGCGGAACCCGGTTCGGCGCGGGCAGGCGGGCAGACGAGGGCGCCGGCCCAAGCGGGGTCTGGTGCGGCGTATCGAGCAAGCGCCGTGGATACCGACGGAGGCCGATTGGCAGCGGATCCTTGAGGCGGCTCGTGCCGAGCCACTGCGGAACCGTCTCATGGTTTCTCTCGCCTACGACGGCGCCCTACGCCGCGAGGAACTCGTCCAGCTGTCCGGCGAGGACTTCGATCCCGCCTACAGTCTGATCCGGCTGAGGGCGGAGACGACAAAGTCCAAGCGGTCGCGGGAAGTCACCTACGGGGAGGCGACGGGCCAGCTATTCATGGCCTACCTGGCCGAGCGACGCAGTTCGGTCGGCAGGGTCGGCGGACCGCTGCTGCGATCGACCTCGAATCGGAACCCGGGTGGTCCGCTCGGAGCGTCGAGCTGGTCGAAGATCGTCGAACGTCTCAGCAGCACATCCGGCGTCAGCCGCCTTTCCACGCACACGTTCCGGCACCTGCGGCTGACGGACCTGGCCCGGGCCGACTGGACCATCGACCAGATCGCCCAGTACGCCGGCCATCGCGACCTGGCCACGACCATGCGCTACATCCACCTGTCCGGCCGTGAGCTCGCAGCACGCTTCCACCGGGCCAACACCACCCTCCACGCCGACCGCGAGCGGCTCCTCGCCCGTCTTCTGGAGACACCGTGAACCACACCCCCGGCCACCGGCTGACCATGCACCTGCTGCCCGACCTGATACCGAAGGAGGTGACCGCACTGGAGCACATCGCCCCGTTGAATGCGATGCACGCCCGGGCAGCGGAGGATCTGGCACGCCTGATCATCCCGATCGACAAGGTCACATCCGCCTGGGATCCGGGCAAGGCACGCTCGGCCCGGTTTCGCCTGCTGAAGGAGGTCCACCGGCAGCAGAGGCCGTACTGGACCTGGGACGAGGAAACCTGGGCAGAGGCCGCAGCGGAGGCCGGGGCCTTCCGGTTTCATGTGGCGGCTCTAGGCCACCAGCTCGGTGGCCACCACCGCCTGCACGGCACCGCCGGCATCACCAGTCTGGCCCGGCTCGCGGATCTCGTCTTCGGCCCGCAGGCCATCCAGCCCGCGGTCGATGCCATCGCGGAGACTCTGACGGCCTGGCGCAACTCCACCCACCTCCTGCCCTGGCAGGTCCGCAACGCGACCATCGACGTGCTCCTGAGCAACAACAGCCCTCACCTGGAGGACCTGCGCGAACCCCTCCTGGAAGACCTGATGGAGCACTACCGCTCCACCGGCGCGACGAGCCGCCGCCGCGGCTTGTTCAAGATCTCCCGCGTCCTGGCCGACAAGGGCATCATCTCCTCGCCCCTACGCACCAACCAGGACAAGGCCGGACCGGAAACCGCAGCTCTGGCCACGGTCCCGTCCCCGTGGCGGGATGCGGCCCTGCGGTGGATGCGGCTAGTCACCCACGAACCCGGGACAAAGCGGTCGATGCTCTCGGCCATCCTGGTCGCTGGCCGCTGGGCAGCCGAGAAGCACCCTGAAGCGATCGCTCCCGAGCACTGGACGCGCGACATCGCGGCCGAGTACATAGCCGACACGATGACCGCCAACGTCGGGCAGTGGGCCGGGCACAGCCGCAACCGCTCCCGCTTCGGCCAGCCGCTGAGCCCCGCCGGGAAGGCCAACCGGATCGACAGCATCCGAGGCTTCTTCAACGACCTCATCGAATGGGAGTGGATCAAGCCGAGGTTCGACCCGCGGCAGGTGCTGAGCATGCCGCTGTCGCTCCGCGCGCTCATGGGACCCAACCCGCGGATCATCGACGACGCGACCTGGGCCAAGCTCATGGCCGCAGGGCTGACGCTCAACAGTGAGGACCTCAAGCCCTACGGCACCCCGCGGGCCCGCTCCGCAGGCTGGCAGGCCACCTACTACCCCATCGAGATGGTCCGGGCCATGGTCGGCGTCTGGCTGTTCGCCGGCTGCCGCATGGACGAGCTGCGTCGCCTCGACCTGGACTGCATCACCTGGGACGAAGGAACCGACGAACGGACCGGCGAGACCTACCCCATCTGCCTGCTGCACATCCCGCAGAACAAGACCAGCCGGCCCTTCGCCAAGCCCGTCGACCCTCTGGTCGGAGAACTGATCGACGCCTGGAAACTCGTCCGCTCGCCCCAGCCCGACCTCGCGGACCGCAAGACCGGCCTACCCCGCCAGCACCTCTTCTGCCACCGCGGCCAACTGGTGGGCAACGCCTACCTCAACGACAACATCATCCCGGCCCTCTGCCAGAAAGCCGGCATCCCTGCCGAAGACTCCCGTGGCGCCCTCACCAGCCACCGTGCCCGCAGCACCATCGCCACGCAACTCCTCAACGCCCGCGACCCCCTCACCCTCGGCGACCTGCAGCAATGGCTCGGCCACAAGCACCCCGCCAGCACCCGCTACTACGCCAAGATCCTCCAACGAACCCTGACCGCCGCCTACCGGAAGGCCGACTACTTCGCCCGCAACATCCGCACCATCGAGGTCCTCATCGACCGCGACAGCATCCTCACCGGCGCCGCCGCGGGCGGCGAACAGCCCTGGAAGTACTACGACCTCGGCGACGGTTACTGCAGCTACGACTTCTTCGCCAAGTGCCCCCACCGCATGGCCTGCGCCCGCTGCCCCTTCTACGTCCCCAAGGAATCGACCAAGGGCCAGCTCCTCGCGGTCAAGGACGGCATCAACAAGATGCTCGAACAGGTCAACCTCACCGATGACGAACGCGAAGCCCTCGAAGGCGACCGCGACGCTGTCACCGCCCTCGTCCAGAGACTCGCCGACATCCCGACTCCCGCCGGGCCCACGCCCAAAGAACTCGGAACAGGGTCCGCCTTCATCCCCCTCACTCAGCTCACGGACACCGTCGCCCGGCAAAAGGACGCCCGGTGAGCGAGTCGCTTGACGGCAACGCTGCATCGTGACGCCGTCGCCTGTCAGCTACCGAGTCCTGCCGTCGTCAAGTCCAGCGATGACTCTGACGTCCGCTTCGGACATGCCCAGAGCCTTGGCAATTTCCTGGGTAAGCAGCGGCCCCGGGTTGAGACTGCCGCTGCGAAGCATGTGGATGGTGGACATCGATCGTGCAGTTTCCCTTGCCATCGCCTTGACCGGTATCCCGCGCAAGTCCATCAACCCGGTGAGCACCCTTGCGAACGGATGTGGCTCCAGCCGCCCAGCAGGGGCGAGGGCAGGGCTGAGGACCACTTCGCCGATCTTGGCCTGAAATCCGATCAGTTGGTCGCCCGCAAACGCGACCTTCGCGACGAAAGGCAGGCTCTCACCACCGCTGGAACCGACCGTGCCCGGCACTGACACCTCCGTGACCCTTGAAGGCTGGCCGTGGCGATCACCCTCGATCTCCACCGGAAGGCCCGGCTCGACATCGCGGACCTTCCAGTCGCGGTTCCACCAGGGAAGTTCCAGCAGCACGTCGTTGAAGAAAGGTGGCAGAACCGTGAGATCCACCGGGTCCGGAGGGTTCTTCTGACCTCCCCAGATGACACCAGGCCAGTACCTCAGTGCCGTGATCACATCGACTGTCAGCGTACGGTTGGCAATTTCCATGGCTACACCCTCCCACCGGTCGACAGAGCCATCTCCCCTGACCAGGCGAGCGTTCTCTGCCACGACACAGTCTCATCAGGGCTGGTCGTCCACCTCTTCGATGAGCTCCGCCACTGCGACACCCGGGCTTACTCGAACATCGAAGTTGTAACCCTGATCGCAGAACACCAAGTCGACCGAGTCCGGCATCCACTGGCGCAGCAAGCATGCGAGCTGCGCAGAGTCCGCCAGGGCCGCATCCAGATAGAGGCCCGTCGCATCTTCCGGCATGAACACCTCACCCGGACCTTCATCCGTGCAGAAGCTCCAGCTGAAGGCACATGCCTCGCTAAGTCGCGTCGGGTCGACTTCGACTTTCGGCCAAAGGCCCGTGATCGCGGCAGTCACGACGGCTGAGCTGACCCTCCGAGTGGTGGTCGAACCATCGAAGAACGCCATGAACGCAGCCATGCCGCGTGTCTACCACGTCCGTCTCATCCGATCCACGCGGGCTTCGCCTGCCACAGAGGAAAGGTCACAACCCTGTCTCGATTCTCAATAACTTGCCCCTTCCACGGAAATGCCCAGTGGCGGCACATACGCGACACCTCACCTGCCGAATGGGAAGACGTCGTGGAATTCGACGCCGCCATCCGCCAGGGAAACGCGCGGGCCAACGCCACCGGGAACAAGCTGCTCGGCGAAGCCTTCCTCCACCGGTCTCGCGTCCCCCTCGACCAGGCACCGATCGACCATGTCACCGCCGCGGAACGTGCAGCACTGGGCGACGAGGCGGCCTCTGCGCTGGAAGACGGGGTCGTCAATGGCTGCTCTCCCTGGTCGTGCCGTGGCGAAGCCGACCCGGTCCAGAACGACTTCGGGCTGTCGGCGTGATCACGGGCCGCGATCTCGTGATCGACCTGTTCGCCGGCCCGGGCGGTTGGAGCGTCCCTCTCCGCCGCTTCGGGATCCGGGACGTCGGACTGGAGTGGGACGAGTGGGCGTGCAAGACACGGGCCGCCGCTGGCCTGCTCACCATCCGTACGGACGTCGCGATGTATCCGGCCGGGATCTTCGCCGGGCGCACGCGCGGCTTCATCGCCTCCCCGCCGTGCCAGGCGTGGAGCATGGCGGGGAAGCGTCTGGGGCTGGTCGACCAGCCGCTGGTGCACCAGGCGGTCGCCGACCTCGCCGCCGGCCGTGACACTCGCGAGAAGCTCCTCGGCGCCTGCCGGGACGAACGCTCCCTCCTGGCGGCAGAGCCGATGCGCTACCTCCGCGCCCTCGCCTCGGCGGGCGAGCCGGACTGGGTGGCGATGGAGGAGGTCCCTGACGTCCTCCCCCTGTGGAAGCAGTACGCCGCGATCCTGCGGTCCTGGGGCTTCTCCGCCTGGACCGGAATCCTCAACTCGGCTGACTACGGCGTCCCGCAGACGCGCAAGCGAGCGATCCTCCTCGCCTCGCGCGTCCGAACTGCCGAACCCCCGCCGCTGACGCACGCCCGCTTCGCGGAGCCGGAGACCCTCTTCGGGCCCGGCCGCGAACGGTGGGTGTCCATGGCCGAGGCACTCGGCTGGGGCGCCACCGATCGCCCCGTGCCGACTGTCTGCGCCGGTGGTGGACCCGGCGGTGGCCCCGAGCCCTTCCCTTCCGGCGCCCGCAAGACCCTGGCCGACGCGCGCGACCGCGGGACATGGACAGAGCCCCCGGCGCCCTCGGACATCGTCCTCAAGCCCCAGACCCGCGGAGCGGGTTGGACGGCCCGGTACGGAACGCGAGGCAGCAGCCCGGCCTCCGGACCGGCCCCGACGTGCACCAGCAAGGCCACCCACTGGACCTGGGCCCTGCGCAGCAACAACCAGCCCAACGCAACCGTCAGAAGCATCGACGAGCCTGCGGGCACGCTGTTCTTCGGTCACCGGGCCAACGAATGCACCTGGGTCGCCCACCCGGACCACGTCCAGGCCCAGGAGACGCCGGCGCCGATCCGGATAACGGCCGCCGAGGCCGGCACCCTGCAGACCTTCCCTGCCGACTACCCCTGGCAGGGAACCAAGGGCGCCAGGTTCTCCCAGATCGGCAACGCCGTCCCGCCCCGGCTCGCCGCACACCTCCTCGCCCCGCACCTCGACCGCACGCTCACCGCCGACGACTTCGCCCTGGCCGCCTGATGCACCCCACCCCCGACACCGATGCCGAGGATCTGCACGAACCGACCGAGCGGCCCCCGCTCCACTACGCCGAGCAGGCGCTCCTCGGTGCCGTCCTTCTCCAGCCGGCGCTCCTTCAGGTCGTGGAGGACCTCGGCCCCTCGTTCTTCGACAGTCCCGTCCACGCCGCAGTCTTCGCAGCGATGCGGGAGGTCCCCACGCCGGAGGAAGTGACCAGCAGCACCGGGCTCGCCTGGCTCACTGCCGTCCTGGCCAAGGCCCGGCCGCAGGCGCCGGGCCTGACCCCCTCCTACATGCACACCCTCATCTCCGCCTGCCCCCAGCCCCAGCACGTGGCGGCGTACGCCGTCGTCATCCACGCCGAGCACGCCCGGCGCACCATCGGCCTCCACGCCGAGCAACTCGCGCAGGCAGCCATGGACACCACCGTGCCGGACCGGCCCCGCCACACTCTGTCCGCCGCCGACGCCCTCGTCCGGCACCTCGATCACCTGGCCGAACGGTTCCCCTCCCACGCCCGCCCCTTGCCCCGCACCCCTCTACCGTCGCCCCCTCGGTCGGCCGAGCGGGACGAAGACCGGGAGGCTGAGCAGTGGTTGCTCGCCTGCGTCGTGTCTCGGCCGGAACAGGTCCGGGAGATGCGCTGGCTGACCGCTGACGACTTCCTCGACCCTGTCCACTCCGGCCTGTGGCAGGCCGTGACCGCGCTGGCCCACCGTGGAGATCCCGTGGACCCGGTCACGATGCTGTGGGAGGCCCAGCAGCGCGGCCTCCTGGCCACCGGCATCGCCCCGGCTGCCGTGATCGCCCTGCTGTCGGAGCCCGTCGGCTCCGCGGACTACTGGGGGGAGCGGCTGCTCGAACGGAACCTGCTTGCCCGAGCCCTGCTCGCGGCCCGGCAGATCACCGCCTACACCGCGGACCCGGCCAATACCGTGCACCAGCTCGTCACCGGCAGCCGCCGCGCACTCGCCGACCTGCAAACCGTCCGCAGCCGCTGGCAGAACGCCACTCGACCGCTACCGGCTTCCCTTTCATCCGCTGAATCCACCAGCCCACGAGCCGGTCCGCGCGGTCCCCTCACCACCCAGCGTGCCCCAGTCCCTCCCCCGGCCCGGCAACCCACCGCCGGGCGAGTCCCCTAGCCGAAGGACCCCGATGCTCCACGCCGCTGCCAACGCCCACATCCACTTCGCCCTCCACCCTGACCACCACCCCGGTGTCATCGCCACCACCAGCGGCCCCACGGCCGACGCAGCCCGCTCCCACCTCCACGACCTCGGCTGGCGCAGCACCAGCCCCACCACCATGGTGCTCGCCCGCATCGACCGCGACGAGCCCCACTACGCCGGCATCACGGCCGAGCAGCTGAAGCGGTGCGGCTTCACCGTGGACATCGCACCCGGCCTCCAGGACGAGATCAACACCGAGTGGGAGTGGAGCAACTACCCCTTCCCCTGGTGCACGACGGAGGAAGTCCGCGAGGTGAGCGCTGAAGCCCAGCGCATCCACGACGACATCGCCGACGGCCGCCTCGTCGTCCACCTGCACGCCGACGACGGACTCAACACCGTCGCCGTCGCCAGCTCCGCCACCGGCGTCCGGCGCCACGTCCACCTCCACGGCGAGAACCATGTCCGGCAGGTCACCTCCACGTTCGAGAGCGAGACGGAGGCCATCGCCGAGTTCCACCGGCTGTACTCCGTCGCCGTCCGCCCCGGCCCCGCCCCGCTGACCGACCTCGAACGCACCGTTCGCCAAGTCCTGACGGGAGCAGCGCAGGCCGATCACCGGGAGACCGTGGCACCCACAGTCGAGCCGCCTACCGCGGGACCTGGCGAGCACGAATCCTTCCTGCAGGCCCTCTTCGACGGCCTCCCGCAGTGGGAGAGGTATCGGCCGTTCGACGATACGACGATCGCTGTCCACGAATCCCTTCTCTCCCGGGTCGAGTTCGATCACGAGGCCCGCCACCGCACCGACGTCGCCTGGACGATCGCCGAGTACGACGGCCCTGTCGGCGAACGCCTGTGGTACACCACGATCACCGCCGGCACACCCACCCTCCTGATCGCGGCGATCCTGCAGCACCTCGACGCTCCTCCGGTCTGGTCCGGCGAAGGCCCGCACGAAATCCTGCAGGCCGCAGGCTGGCACCCCGCGAGCCACCCCGCCCACACCAGCTGGACCGCGAAGGACCGCTCGATCACCTTCGAGCACGCCCCACATTCCACGACCGACCGCTGGACCGTGCATGGCGGCGACGACCTCGACCGCGCAGCATGGACGATACGGCTCTCCGCCGGCGCCTCCGAGGACCTCCTCGCCGAGCTGGCCTCGACCGCCGTAGCGCTCGCCCCTACTCCTCGCGCGACGCCTCCTCCAACGACCGCCGTTCGGCTCCCGGCCGCCGCTCCTCAGCCTCGCGCGTATCGCCGCTGAACGACACGTCCTGCACCTGGACGCTCCCAGAGGGGCGTCCCAGCAGCTGCCACCGACGGAGCCCCTCCTTCAGCAGGACTCGCTCCAGCCCGCACTCGCACACAGGGTTAGGCGGTACGGAGCGCAGAAGGGGCCAGCGCGGCGTCGTGCTCCCGGCGTGCTGCTCTGAGGAGATCGGCCCAAGACCGCACGGTGGGGCGGCGTTTCAGCAGCGCACGCCGCTCCCGTTCCGTCATGCCGCCCCACACGCCGTGCTCGATCCGCTCGTCGAGAGCGTGAGCAAGGCACTCGGCGCGCACAGGACACCCTGCACACAAGGCCTTTGCTCGGTTCTGGGCTGCCCCCTCGACGAAGAGGTCGTCCGCGTTTCCCGCCCGGCACAGCCCGAACGACGCCCAGTTTCCATCCATCGGATCCCCCGACCCCTCCATGAGCCGCTTCCCCCACGGCTGCCCTGATTTCTGGAACAGGCACGCTACGGAGGCACATGCAGGAGGTCTACACCCCGCCTCGCACTTCCCCCCATCGAGTGACCGCACCACGCGTCATCACTCATCCGAGGGACAGGGTGGCGGCCCAGACCTGAACTCGGCCACGATGCCTGGATGCAGGAAGACGAACCACTGGAACAGTGGGCGCGCCGGCGCGCCGAGCGCAGGGCCGCCTCGATGGGCAAGCGGCGCGCGGTGCCGCTCGGTAACGGTCCTCACCGTGGCGCCCATGTCGACCCGGCCGCGCCGAGAGCGATCGAAGAGTGGACGGGCACGGAGTGGCAGGTGGTCGGCATTGCCGAGAATCTGGCCGCTGCCCAGTCACTTCTATATCCGCCTCCGCCCGTGCCGACGAAGCCTGCGGAGTGGGACCGGCCATCAATGGGCAAAGGCCGGGGTCGACATCGAAAGCCGACCCCGGCGGAGGAGCGGGACCAGTAGGCGGCCCGGCGGCCGACGGCTGGTGCGCGCGCACCAGCATCACTTCGTGACGACCGCTGCCGGGCCGAGCGGTCGACCGCCTAGCGTGGGCGGCATGAAGATGCTGATCATCGGTGGCAGCGGGTTCCTGGGAACGGAGCTGCTGCGTCAAGCACGGGGGCGGGGCTGGGAGGCAGACGCCTCGTACCATTCTCGCCCCGGCCGCACGCAGGAAGGCGTCTGGCACCAGCTCGACATCCGAAGTCGCGTACAGGTGGATGCGCTCCTGACTACCGTGGCGCCTCGCGTGGTGATCAACGTGAGCAGTAGCGGGGCGGACTGGGCGGTCACCGCGGACGGCTCCATGCACGTCGCCTTGGCTGCCGCGAGGCTCGGAATCCGCCTGGTGCACGTCTCCTCCGATGCCGTCTTCTCCGGTATCGGCAGGGCGCGGTACGACGAGACCTGCGCCCCCGACCCGATTACCCCGTACGGGGCTGCGAAGGCCGCCAGCGAGACCGCCGTACGGCTTCTGTGCCCGGACGCGGCTGTCGTCCGCACCTCGCTGATCATCGGCGACGGCGGTTCCGAACATGAACGGGTGGTACGGGAGCTAGCCGCCAACGAGCGCGAGGGCGCCCTGTTCACTGACGACATCCGCTGCCCCATCCACGTCGCCGACCTTGCGGCCGGCCTGTGGAATCTCGCGTTCTCGACCGAGGCCGGCGTCTTTCACCTCGCCGGCACCGACGCACTCAGCCGCTACTCGCTGGGCGTGCTCATTGCCCGCCGGGACGGCATCTCGCCCTCCCTGCTGCCCGCAGGACGCCGCGCGGACACTCGGCTGCCGGGTGCCCTGGACGTGCGCCTCGACAGCCAGGCCACGCAAGACCGACTCGGCATCAGGCTCCGCGGTGCTAGGGAATTCCTCGGCGAGAGGTGACAACAGTGAACCGCCCAGCAGGGGCCGACGATCTTACTGGTCCCCCTGTTGAGGAGCGGCATGGTCTCGACGCGCGGCGAAAGGTACCCGAGATTCCCCGGTTAGCCTAACCGGGGAATCTCGGGATGATGGGTACTCCACCGCCACTTCCTGCCCACCCGTCGAAAGGCAGCCTCACGAAGAAGAACCAACTCGAATCTCACGACTCGAAGGTCGTTGCGCGTTCGCTTGGCCGTTCACGCCGCCGCATAACTGGCGCGAAACAGGTCAAGGGCACGCTCCAGGTCTCGCTCCGTCCGCAGTCGTACCTCAAGGTCGCCTGTTCCGTGGTGCCCCAAGCCCCGCACGTTCCTGATGAAATCGGGGACGAGGTCGACCTCTGCGGGGTCGAGCGAAAGGTACACGTGGACCTTGGTTCGCTGCGGCGGGCAAATGCTTGCGAAATTCTGCAGCCGGCGATAGGCGCTGTAGTGCTTGCGCCGCACTTTAGTGATGCCGTCGCCGAGGCCGAGAAGGGCCTCATCCGCCGCTGCCGCCAGCTCGACGATCGACTTGCACCCCGCCCCCACCGGCTCGGTGCGCTGCTTCCGCCTGCGGTGCGTCGAACGCCCGGTGGCAGCAGCCAGAGTCTCGAGTCCGATAAGGCGGGTGCCGAAGAAGCGATAGCGGACCAGGTCAATGCTGCGCCAGTGCTCACGCACAGCATGGAGGTCGTAACGGGTGTAGTCGCCGGCCACGCAGATCAACCTGGGCTCGCTCCACAGTACCCGGGCCGCAGCGTCCGATCCGAGCCTGTCGCGGACCAGTTGCTCAAACTCGCTGCGATGGTCCACGAGCCAGCTCAAGTAGAAGAGTCCCTGATTGATCACGCCTGGATCCGTGCCGCGCTTGTACTCGACAACGACTGGAGCCCCGTTCGCGTCGAGGCCCAGCGAATCGATTCGGCCGGCGTGGACGGGTCCTGTGCCGTACTCGGACGCCAAGAACCGGACCCCCAACAGCGCCTCCATGTTCGCCTCTACGAGGCGCTGCACGTCTGCTTCGGCCTCAGCAAGCCGTGGTGCGAACTCGCTCACGTTCCCGTCCGCTGTCTGGAACAACCGCAGCTCCAACACCTCCCCTCTCCGTGGATGCCCCCAACGCTCAGCATCGCAGGCATATTTCCTCACCGGGAGGTGACTACAGAGCGTGTCAGCTCACCGTTGGTCGTGGGTGCTGCGGGAGACGGCACACCACGGGTATCCGCACAGCAGAAAGCCGCCCTTCCAGCCCGGTTGTCATACCGGTTGGGAGGGCGGCTTTCTGCTGCTGACGACACGTCAGCAAACAAGCCGGGCGTGCGTCAGGCGTGCGTCAAACGTGCGTCACGTGCGTCAGATATGCGTCAAGATATCGCCCGTAACGCACGTAACGCACATAATGCACACTCAACAAAACCGCAGGTCAACGGCCCTTTTCGGCAGGCTCAAGGATCGCGACGCACTCCACGTGGTGGGTCATCGGGAAGAGGTCGAAGGCGCGCAGGGTGCGGACGCGGTAGCCCTCTGCGGCGAAGTAGGCCAGGTCGCGGGCCAGGGCGGCCGGGTCGCAGGCGACGTAGGCGATGCGGCGGGCCGAGAGGGAGGCGAGGTGGCGGACCGTGGCCTTGCCGGCGCCGGCGCGCGGGGGGTCCAGGACGATCAGGTCGCACTCCGTGATCCGGGTGCGCGGCAGGATCTGCTCGACCTTGCCCTGTTCGATGCGGACCCGCGGGAAGTCGGCCAGGTTGTGGCGGGCGTCCTCGACCGCGCGCTTGCCGGATTCGATGCCGAGCACCGCGCCCGTCTCGCCGAGGCGCTCGGCGAGGGCGCCGGCGAAGATGCCGACGCCGCAGTAGAGGTCGAGGGCCATCTCGCCCTTGCGCGGCATGAGGCCCTGCATGACGGCGCGGACCAGGGTGTCCGCGGCCTGCGGGTGGACCTGCCAGAAGCCGCCCATGCCGACGCGGTACGTGCGGCCGTCGGCGCGCTCGCGGACGAAGGGGCGGCCGTGGACGCGGTGGACCCCGCCGTCCTTCTCCTCCACGCGCAGGACGGACACCGGCTTGTCGAGCTCGACGAGCGGGAGGCGGCCGCCGGGGCGGGGGGTGAGGACGACCTGGCGGTCGCCCGAGCCGGTGGCGGCGATGGCCTCGACGGAGGCCATCTGGGGCCACTCGCGCTTCTCGATGCCGAGTTCCGAGACCCCGGGGGCGGCGATCATGCAGTGGTCGACGGCCTCGACCTCGTGGGAGCGGTGCTTGCGCAGGCCCGCGCGCCCCTCCTCGTCCACGGCGAACTGCACCCGGGTCCGCCACTGCGGCACCTGTCCGGCGGGCAGCTTGTCGCCCTCGGCGGGCATGACGGTGCCGTCCCAGCCGGCCTCCTCCGGGGTGAGCCCGGCGAGCCGGCGCAGCTGCTCGGCCACGACCTCGCCCTTGAGGCGGCGCTGCGCGCCCGGCTTGGCGTGCTGCCAGTCGCAGCCGCCGCAGCGGCCGGGGCCGGCGAAGGGGCAGGGGGCCTCGACCCGGTCCTTGGAGGCGGTGAGGACGGTGACGGCGTCGGCCCGCAGGAAGCGGGAGTCCGCCTCGCCCTCGGTGACCCTGGCGATCACGGTCTCGCCGGGCAGGGCGTGGCGGACGAAGAGGACCCGGCCGTCGGCGGTACGGGCGATGCAGTGGCCGCCGTGCGCGACGGGGCCGACCTCGACCTCGTACTCCTCCCCGACCAGTGACTGGGTTGCGTTCTGCTCGGTCATGGCGGGGGGACTCTCCATCGGTCGGGGGGGTGCGGGGCAGCCGGCGGGCCGGGCGGCGGGACGGCCGCCGGCCCGTCAGGGGGTTCACGGCAAAACGGAAGGCCGGGCGGCCGACCCGTCAGTTTACGCCGGTTCCGCCCGGCCCTTCACCAACCGGGCCCCGCGGCCGCCCTACGGCGGCCACCGGGCCGCCCGGCCAGCGCCCGCGCCCCGCCGCTCAGACCTGCCGTAACGGCCTGCCTCTACGGCCCGCCGCTCAGACCTGCCGCAACGGCCCGCCTCTACGGCCTGCCGCTCGGCTCCTTCGGCCGGGTGTCCACCGGCCCGCGGCGCACCGCGCCCGGCGCGTTCCAGTCCTGGCGCTTCTTCGCCCGCTTCTTCGCGAGCTCGGAGGACTGGAGCTGGTACGGCACCGAGGTGACCATCACTCCGGGGGTGAAGAGCAGCCGGCCCTTGAGGCGCAGGGCGCTCTGGTTGTGCAGCAGGTGCTCGTACCAGCGTCCGACGACGTACTCGGGGATGTACACGCTGACGGCGTCGCGCGGGTTCTCCGAGCGCAGCCCCTTGACGTACTCGACGACGGGGCGGGTGATCTCGCGGTACGGGGAGTCGAGGATCTTCAGCGGGACGTTGATCCCGCGCCGCTCCCACTCGTCGCGCAGGGCCTTCGTCTCGACCGGGTCCACGCTGATGCTGAGCGCCTCCAGTTTGTCGGAGCGGGTCAGCTTGGCGAAGGCGAGGGCCCGCAGGGTGGGCTTGTGGACCTTGGAGACCAGGACGATGGAGTGGACCCGCGACGGGCGCACGCTGTCCTCGGAGGGCCCCTCGGCGGCGGCGATCTCGGCGGCGACGCGGTCGTAGTGCTTCCGGATCGCGGTCATGGTCCCGTAGAAGATCACCATGCCGAGCAGGGCGACCCAGGCGCCGTGCGTGAACTTGGTGGCGAGGACGACGACCAGCACGAGGCCGGTGAAGAAGGCGCCGAAGGCGTTGATCGCGCGCGAGCGCAGCATGTGGCGGCGCTTGGCGGTGTCGCGCTCCTTGGCGAGGTGCCGGTTCCAGTGCCGGACCATGCCGATCTGGCTGAGGGTGAAGGAGACGAACACGCCGACGATGTACAGCTGGATCAGCTTGGTGGAGTCGGCGTCGTACAGCCAGACCAGCAGTATCGCGGCGCCGGCGAGGAGCACGATGCCGTTGGAGAAGGCGAGCCGGTCGCCGCGGGTGTGCAGCTGGCGCGGCAGGTAGCGGTCCTGGGCGAGGATCGAGCCGAGGAGCGGGAAGCCGTTGTACGCCGTGTTGGCCGCGAGGAAGAGCACGAGGGCGGTGGCGGTGGCGAGCAGGATGAAGAAGAAGCTGCCGTTGCCGAAGACCGCCTCGGCGACCTGGGAGATCACGGGGTGCTGGACGTAGTCGGGGCCCACGGGGGCGCCGTCCACGTAGAGGTCCTTGGCCGGGTGCTCGGCCATGCGCACGTTGGTGGCCATCGCCAGGCCGATGATCCCGCAGAACATCGTGACGGCCAGGCCGCCCATCAGCGCGAGGGTGGTGGCCGCGTTGCGGCTCTTGGGCTTGCGGAAGGCGGGGACGCCGTTGCTGATGGCCTCGACGCCGGTGAGCGCGGCGCAGCCGGAGGAGAAGGCCCTGAGCAGCAGGAAGACCAGCGCGAACCCGGCGAGTCCCTGGTGTTCGGGTTTGATCTCGTAATCCGCGGTCGGGGCCTTCATCGTCTCGTCGAGGACGATCCCCCGCCAGGCGCCCCAGGCGACCATGGCGAAGACGCCGAACACGAAGATGTAGGTGGGAATCGCGAAGAGTTTTCCGGATTCCTTCACACCGCGCAGATTCATCAGTGTGAGGAGAAGGATCATGACCGTCGCGGAGAGCACTTTGTGCTCGATGACGAAGTCCACGGCGGAACCGAGATTCTCGACTCCGGAGGAGATCGACACGGCGACGGTGAGCACGTAGTCCACGAGCAGCGCGCTGGCCACCGTGAGGCCGGCCTTGGGGCCCAGGTTGGTGTTGGCGACCTCGTAGTCGCCGCCGCCGCTGGGGTACGCGTGCACGTTCTGCCGGTACGACGCCACCACGGTGAACATCAGCACGACGACCGCGACCGCGATCCAGGGGCTGAAGTGGTACGCCGATACGCCCGCGACGGAAAGGACGAGGAGCACCTCGCCGGGGGCATATGCCACGGAGGACAAGGGGTCGGAGGCGAAGACGGGGAGCGCGATCCGTTTGGGGAGGAGGGTTTCCCCGAGGCGGTCGCTGCGCAGCGCCCGGCCGATCAGGATCCGTTTGGGCACGTCGGTCAGTTTGGACACGGAGAGGATGGTAAGCGTTCGAAAAGTACGCTGGCCAACCACCACCCCAACGTCGCTCCAATTGCGGTCCGGCTGCCCGCAAGAGGTCACACTGGTGACGGCGCGTGTGTAGCTTGGCCCATGGTCTGAGACCCTGTGGAGTCCGAGTCCGAACCCCACACGGGTCCGAAACTGTTGACAGCCGGAAGGACGGCCGTGCACATCGTCATTATGGGATGCGGAAGAGTGGGCTCCGCTCTGGCGCAGACCCTGGAGCAGCAGGGGCATACGGTCGCCGTCGTCGACCAGGACCCCACGGCGTTCCGCCGGCTGGGGTCGGGGTTCGGCGGCCGCCGCGTCACCGGCGTCGGCTTCGACCAGGACACCCTGCGCGAGGCCGGGATCGAGGAGGCGGGAGCCTTCGCCGCGGTCAGCAGCGGTGACAATTCCAACATCATCGCCGCCCGCGTGGCGCGCGAGATGTTCGGCGTCGAGAACGTCGCCGCCCGCATCTACGACCCCAAGCGCGCCGAGGTCTACCAGCGCCTGGGCATCCCCACGGTCGCCACCGTCCGCTGGACGGCCGACCAGATGCTGCGCCGTCTGCTGCCCTCCGGCGCCGAACCGCTGTGGCGGGACCCGAGCGGCGGGGTCCAGCTCGCCGAGGTCCACATCTCCCCCCTGTGGATCGGCCACAAGGTCAGCCGGATCCAGGACGAGACCGGGGTCCGCGTCGCCTTCCTCACCCGGCTGGGCGAGGCCATGCTGCCCAGCTCCCAGACGGTCCTGCAGGAGGGTGACCTCGTCCACGTGATGATGCGCACGGACGAGATCGACAAGGTCGAGGCGGCCTTCGCCGACGGCCCCGAGGAGGCACAGGCATGAGGGTCGCGATCGCCGGGGCCGGCGCCGTGGGCCGCTCCATCGCGGGCGAGCTGCTGGAGAACGGCCACGAGGTCCTCCTCGTGGACAAGGCCCCCACCGCTATCTCCGTGGAGCGGGTGCCGCAGGCCGAGTGGCTGCTGGCCGACGCCTGCGAGATCACCTCGCTCGACGAGGCGGCCCTCCAGCGCTGCAACGTGGTCATCGCCGCCACCGGCGACGACAAGGTCAACCTGGTCGTCTCCCTGCTGGCCAAGACCGAGTACGGCGTCCCGCGCGTGGTCGCCCGGGTCAACAACCCGAAGAACGAGTGGCTCTTCAACGAGTCCTGGGGCGTGGACGTCGCCGTCTCCACCCCGCGCCTGATGTCCGCCCTGGTCGAGGAGGCGGTCAGCGTAGGCGACCTGGTCCGCCTGCTGCGCTTCAGCCACGGCGACGCCAACCTGGTCGAGCTCACCCTGCCGCCGGAGTCCCCGATGGCCGGGGTCCTGATCAGCGAGGTCGACTGGCCCCAGGACACCTCGCTCGTCACGATCATCCGCGGCAACCGCGTGCTCACCCCGCACCCGGAGGAGAGCCTGGAGGCGGGCGACGAGCTGCTGTTCGTGGCCGCCCAGGCCCGCGAGGAGCAGCTCGAAGAGCTGCTCAACGCCCGCCGCGACGGCTGATCCGCCGAAGCCGCCGCGCACCGGCCGCACGCAGAAGAGGGCCCCGCCACCGTGTCTCCACGGCGGCGGGGCCCTCTTCGTACACTCCGGCCGGTGCGGGCCGGCCGTACCGGCTACGCCTCGCGCGCCGCCGCCTTGCGCTCCTTCTCGGCCTTCTCCTCGGCCTCCCACTCGGCGATCACGTCGATGGGCGGCGGGGCCTTCGCCAGGAAGACCCAGGTGAAGTACACGGCGAGGACCATCGGCGGCAGTTTCAGCGCCACCAGCACCCAGCCGAGCTGGGTCGCGTCCCCCCAGAAGTACAGCGGGAAGAGGATCGCGTACTTGGCGAGGAAGATGATGCCCCAGGCCAGGCTGGCCTTGGTGTACGCCTGCTTGCGCCCGGGGTTGCGCGTGCGCCAGGAAAGGTTCTCCCGGAACACCGGGCCCAGGACCACGCCCAGCAGCGGGAAGCCGACGAGCGCGGAGATGGTGAAGGCGGCGCCCAGGCAGGCACCGTAGATCATGCCGGGCAGGTAGAAGCCCTTGGCCGAGCCCGTGAACAGGGCGAAGGCCACGCCCACGCCGACGCCGAAGACCCCGCTGAAGGCGTGCTTGACGGTGTCCTTGCGCAGCAGCCGTACGACGACCAGCAGGGCCGCCACGGCGCCCGCCGCGATGGCCGACATCTTCACGTCCTTGTTGAACGTGTAGATCATGACGAAGAGCAGGCCGGGGAGCATCGTCTCCACGGTGCCCCGGATGCCGCCGAAGGCATCGAAGAGGGCGGCCTGCGTCGCGGCCTTCACCTCGTCCTGGGACGTCTGCGCCGGGGGCGCGTCCGGTCCGGGCGGTGTACCGCGGTCCTGCTGGTCGGCGGTCGGTTTGTCGAATGACGTCACCGGCTACTGCTCCTGTCCGAGCGGTCGGAGTTCGTACTTCGGGTTGAAGAGGACCCGCCGTCCGTGGCTCATGGCGATCCGGCCGGAGGCGATCATCCTGCGGCCCGGCTCTATGCCCACGATCGAGCGGCGGCCCAGCCAGACCACGTCCAGGGCCGCGGAACCGTCGAAGAGCTCCGCCTCCAGGGCCGGGACCCCGGCCCGCGGCCGCAGCGTGACCGTGCGCAGCGTACCGGTGACCTTGACTATCTGGCGGTCGTTGCAGTCGCAGATCCGGGTGCACCCCGCCGCCTCGGCGTCCTCCTGCAGCTCGGCGGAGTGCAGCTCCTCCTGCGAGGTCGACAGGCGTTCGATCATCCGGCGGAACCGGCCGCCCTGCTTCGCCGGCTTCGCGGGCTTCTCGGGATGAGGTACAGCGCTCATACAGAGAGCCTACCGGCGTGCGGGCCCCCGCTCGAAGCGGTAGCCCATACCCGGTTCCGTGATGAAGTGCCGCGGGTGCGAGGGGTCCGCCTCCAGTTTGCGGCGCAGCTGGGCCATGTAGACGCGCAGGTAGTTCGTCTCGGTGCCGTACGAGGGCCCCCAGACCTCCTGGAGCAGCTGCTTCTGGCTGACGAGGCGGCCCGCGTTGCGCACGAGCACCTCCAGCAGGTGCCACTCGGTGGGGGTCAGGCGCACGTCCCGGCCCTCGCGGACGGCCTTCTTCGCGGCGAGGTCCACGGTGAAGCCCTCGGTCTCGACCAGCACCTCGGCCTCCCCCGCGGCGGCCGGCTCGGCCCGGCGCACGGCGGCGCGCAGACGGGCGAGCAGCTCGTCCATGCCGAAGGGCTTGGTGACGTAGTCGTCGGCCCCCGCGTCGAGGGCCTCGACCTTCTCGTCGGAGCTGTGCCGGGCGGAGAGGACCAGGATGGGCACCCGGGTCCAGCCGCGCAGCCCCCTGATCACCTCGACCCCGTCCATATCAGGCAGTCCGAGGTCGAGGACGACCACGTCGGGGTGGCGGGCGGCCGCGAGCTCCAGCGCCCCGGCCCCGTCGCCCGCGGTGTCCACCTCGTAGCGGCGCGCCTTCAGGTTGATCTCCAGGGCGCGCACGATCTGCGGCTCGTCCTCGACCACGAGCACCCGGGTCATGAAGGGCCTGCTTTCTGTCGGGTGTGTTCCGCTTCATCCTGCCCGGTCGGGGGCTCCGGCGCGGCGCCGGGGGCCGCCCGGCGGAGGCTGAGGACCATGGTGAGCCCGCCGCCCGGGGTGTCCTCGGCGTCCAGCGTGGCGCCCATGGCCTCGGCGAAGCCCCGGGCCACGGCCAGGCCGAGGCCCACGCCGGCGCCGCGGGGGGCGTCGCCGAGGCGCTGGAAGGGGGCGAAGATCCGGTCCTTCGACGCGTCCGGGACCCCGGGCCCGCGGTCCACCACCCGTACCTCCACCCGGTCGCCCAGCGCGGAGGCGGCGACGAGCACGGGGGTGCCGGGCGGGCTGTACTTGACGGCGTTCTCCACGATGTTGGCGACCGCCCGCTCCAGCAGGCCCGGGTCGACGGCGACCATGGGGAGGGTTTCCGGGATGTCGAGGTGGACGGAGTCCTCGGGTACGCCGCCCAGGGCCATCGGGACCACCTCGTCGAGGTCGACGGACCGGATGACGGGGGCGACCGTGCCGGTCTGGAGCCGGGACATGTCGAGGAGGTTGTCGACCAGGTTGCCGAGGCGGTCGGCGCCGGCCTCGATGCC